>PLSY01000065.1 GCA_003164275.1 Acidimicrobiaceae bacterium
CGGATCATCAGCGAATGCTGCGACCAGGGTTCGATAGGCCATCCCCTCCTCGGCCCTGGCTACCAGCGCAACCGAAACATCGCTCATGACGCACAGGCTATGACTGCCTCGGATTTCTTGCCCGCTGGTAGATCCACCGTTGCGACCGGGACCTTCCTGGTCCCCCCACTATCCCCGTGGCGCCGGTCGGGGGCACCTGACGGCCCACCTGGGAAACTAGGTGTCGGGGTAACTGGCTAGGCCCAAGTTCGACTGGCCGAATCCACGCATCGACTGGTCGGTCTTGGATTGGAACCGGTCCGCCATCGCCTTCTACGAGTCGCTCGGGGCAGTGCCTATCGACGAGAGACCAGGTTCCGGCTGTCCGGCGGGGCACTGGCGGCACTGAGGTCGGCGGACGATCTGGTGGGATGAGTCGTACCGGCTGGTCGGGTGCTCCTCAGCTGACCATCCTGGCTTCTCCGCTCCCGGGGGCGGGGCCACTCTGCCCTTGGAGTGACGCACATCGCCGATTACCATTTCCGGCGATGGGTGAGGAGTGGCGACTGGTCGACGAGGGTTGGGGGCGTGCAGCGGTTGAATTTGCCACCTTGAGCGAACCGGGAAACTGTCGTGAGTACGTCGCGCTCCATCAGGAGCTAGGAATCCGACAGGGTGAGCGCGTCCTGGACATGGCGTGCGGATCGGGTCTGGCCATCGAGTTGGTGCGTGCTCGAGGAGCCATTGGCACCGGGATCGACGCCTCCCCGAGATTGATCGCGATCGCTCAGGACCGCAATCCCGACTCGGACATCCGGGTAGGGGACATGAACGAACTTCCTTGGGAAGATGACAGCTTCGACGTTGTGACCAGTTTCCGGGGCATCTGGGGGACGACGCCTTCGGCCGTCGCTGAGGGGGCTCGCGTGTTGCGTCCGGATGGGCGCATCGGGATCACCGTGTGGGGACACATCAAGGCGTCACCTGGAGCTTGGGCCTTGTCACCATTCCGACTTGCTGCACAGACAAAGGTCGAGAACCAAGCAGCCATGGTGTCGCTGGGAAGACCCGGCGTCGGCGAAGCACTCTTGGCGGAGCATGGATTCGTCGACATTCGTAGGATCAAGATTCCCTTCGCCTGGGAGTTCAGTGACCCCCAGATGTATGCCCGAGTCCTCGCTTCGACTGGTCCTGCGTACGAGGCCATCCAGAATGTGGGAGAAGCAGAGTTCATTCGCTCCGCCGCCGATCTTGCCGAGCAGCACTATCGGGCCGGATTCCCGATTCGCGCCGAAATCGACGTGGTCGGGTATGTCGCCTACAAACCACAGGAGGGGAGGCCCACGTGACGGAGCACTGCTTTCTACCTGAACCCCAACCCACAAGTGAAGCGGCTCAGACCATGTTCGACGAGGACATCGACGACTTCGGCTTCGTGATGAACGTATCCAGGCTGTGGGCCCACCAGCCCGAAACGGCAAACCATCTCTTCGACGTGATGTCCGAGGCATTCAGGGTCAGCGGCTTGGACTTCCGACACAGAGGGCTTCTGGTCCTCGCGACGGCATCGAGTCTGGGTGACTCCTACTGCTCATTGGCCTGGGGTTACAAGTTGGCACGTGTTGATGCAGGGGAATCGGCGGCAGCGGTGCTTCGGGGGAACGATGCCGACCTGGCACCTGCCGAGGAGGCAATGGTGACGTGGGCCCGCAAGGTGGTGCAGGATCCGAACTCCACGACGCCTGACGACGTTCAGCGCTTGCGGGACGCTGGATTCACCGACAGCCAGATATTCGCTATCACGACCTTCGTTGCGCTGCGGATGGCCTTCTCGACGGTCAACGACTCCCTTGGCGCCCGACCCGATACCGATCTGGTCTCCCTGGTACCGGCTGCCATTTCGGAGTCCGTCACATATGGACGGGAGCCGGGCTGACAAGCTATGCACCTCGGCCCGTGAAGGGAATACCCGGTGTATCCCCTGGGCGCCGGTGCGTGGACCCAGCAACCGACGGGAGCGACAACGTCCGGGGTCTGCCGGGCTCATGTTCGGCTTACCAATGCCGCGCATCGACTGGTCGGTGCTCGACTGGAACCGGCCCGCCATCGACTTCTACGAGTCGATCGGGGCCCGGCCGATGGACGGGTGGACCGGATACCGGCTGTCCGGCGAAGCGCTGGTGGCGCTGGGTTCCACGGGCCTTCCGGCGGAATGAGCAGTACGACTGTTCGGTAGTCACTCGGCGGCGATGCTCGGTCGGCCCAACCCGGCAGCGATAGGGGCCACCCGGACAGATATCCAACAGATCGATGGATGCCAGGTGCATGGGACGCGGCGACGTCGACCTGGACGACGACGCTTGCCCGAGGCACCGTCATCACCACCGATCCCACCGACTACGAGGATGCGGCGTCGCTCTACGGGATTGTCCGGCGGAACGGGGAGGCCGTTCCCAAGATGCTCGACCGCCTCATCGCCGGCAACACCATTCGGTCCGGGACCCCCTGCTGCACACCGACAGTGACCTCGACGTACTTTCCCGGCACATGTCTCCGGAGATCGACCGGCTCAGGTCCTGAGCGAGCCGTGATCCCGGGTGAGCGTTCCACCCACCGGCGTTCCGGGTCAGGCTCGGATCATCCGGGCACCTGTCAGACTGCGAACCATGAGCGAGAAGCGGACGGTGGTGGTATCGGCGACCCTCCTGTTGCTGCTGGCAGGTTGCGGTTCGTCGGTCGCCTCGCATCAAGCGCTGAACAGCCATCCCCCGACATCGTCGTCCCTTGGAGCCCCGTCAACATCTGCACCGGTCACCTCAGCCCCACCATCGACGGCTACCGGTTCCGCTTCGTCATCCTCCTCGAGCACCGTGGTTCCGCCGCCCTCGAGCACCCTCGAGCAGATCACTCGTGCCGGCCAGGTCGTTTGGCAGACGGGCCAACCCCTGGATGACACCTACTACTGCTGCTTTCCGCCTTCGCCGGATGGGATAGATCGCAGCAGGAGCGCGGGGTGCTCGGGGAGTACGGCCACCGGGTTTCCCGGTGTGTACCTGAACGGCCGACTCTGCTAGGGCGCTTCGACGACTGGCGCCCCACCGAGCGGGTGTTGGATTGAAGCGACGATCGGGGGGGCAGGGGTCTATCCAGGCACGGGCACCACCCTGGGCCGTCGCACAGGAGCGGTCTGCCTCAGGTTCAGTTGACTCCGGTTCTGGGTGTGCTCGATCCAGAAGACGATCTCGTCGGCAATGTCGTCCCTGGTCCCGGCGGTGGCGGGCGATCGGCCCGGACAATGTGGAGTGCAGGCGGAAAGGCGATAGGGCTGTCCATGGGCCCGGATACGCGGGAACCTACGTTTCACGCGGCGTTCGGGGATACTTGGACCGGGCGGATCACCAGCTCGGAGGGTACTGATCCATGAAGAGCACCGCGGAGAACGTGGACGACTACGTAGCCCAGGTAGATGAGCAGTGGAGGCCCATCGTCGAACGCCTGCGATCGACCTGCCTGGAGCATCTGGATGGTTGCCATGAGGTCATGGCCTACGGGATGCCGACGTACATGTCGGAAGGCCAGGTGGAAGTCGGATTCGCAAGGCAGGTCAAGTACCTCTCGTTCTACATTGCCAAGAAGGGAGTGCTGGACGCACATCGCGACGACTTCCGTGACCTGAGTCTCGGCAAGGGATGCATCCGTTTTACGCGGCCCGATCAGGTCGACTGGTCACTCATCGATGTCCTCCTTCGGGAAACTGCCCTCTGCGTGGAGCCGCCCTGCTGACCCGGTTCCGAGCGCCCCGCCCACCCGGTTCAGGGGCAGGCACACTCTCGCTCAAGCTGTTCGGTCAAATGGTCGATTCGGATCCCATGGAGTCCGGCGCCTCGCCACCGTCACCGCCTGTCGGATGGGCGCAATCTCATGACGTTCCGCCAGGACATGTCACGGAAAAGCCACGCCCTGGAATGCAGCTCTTGATCGCTTACCTGATTCTGTTTGCCATCGGGTCCGTGCTCAGCATCTTCGGTCATTCGATGACCTACCAGGCAGGCACTGCCACGGCAGGCCTCACGCCTGCCGCAGCGTCTCACTCCGGGCAGGTGATCAGCGGAATCGGATTCCTCTTCATTGTGGCTGGGCTTGTCGTCGCGGTCCTAGCTGTCGTCAGAATGGTCAAGTCAAGAAAGGACACTGATCGATCACCAACTCGTCCGTGTACATCGGGAATTGCGGACTGACGGACCTTCAACGGTGAATCGGAAGGCCCACCGGGCCGGTGGTATGGGACACCCTGGCGGGGCGCGTGAGCTGGCTAGGGTGCGCCGTCTGGTCGCATCACGAACAGTCGGAAAGGACCCGGACGGCGACCGTTTTGCCGGACACCACCGACACGTGCACGGGAGTGGCATAGGACTGGTTCGAGGTCACGGTGTAACTACCGGGCGGCACAGAGAATTCGAAGTCATGAGTTCCGATGCTGGTCCGATGGGCGAACAGGTGCCCATCCCTGAATACTTCAGCTTCAACGTCACGGGGTGAATCGACAGTGGGAACGCCAGTGCATGGGATTGCGGTGCCTGCGATGACCCCTGGGGCAGCGGCGCTGCTTGCTGAGCAGCCAGCTGACATCCCGCCAAGGGGAACAAGCACCGCCAGGAGCAACTGCCTGAACGTCACGTAGACAGTCTCGCCCACCATTCGAGCCCCTGCCTGTCCCATCTACCCGGGGCAGTCTCTTCAGACTCCTCGGTCAGATTTGATCCAGTATCGCCGCAGAGATCCGTGCTCGATCTGATGCACGTTCTCCAGGACGCCCCCGCAACGCTCGATCGTTCTCGCAGAAGCGATGTTCTCGGCAGCGCAGACGACCGATACCCGTTCCAGTTCCAGGGTTCTCGCTTCGACGAGCATCTGTCCGAGGGCCCAGGTCGCTAGTCCACGGCGTCGGGCCGATGGTCGGACGCCGTACCCAACGTGGCCACCCTCTGCCAGCAGGTGATCGTTCAGTTCATGGCGCAGAGCGATGGCGCCAAGGACCCGACCTTCCTCCGTGATCCATCGATATGTGCAGTGGACCCTGCCGTCGCTGAGTCGCGTTGCCGGAATCGATTCCTGGCTCAACCGACTCAGCCATGCAGAGAACCCGGCTGAGGAGCTGAGTTCATCCTGGGGCCGCAGCCCGAAGCCATCCTCATGGGTCCCCGGTCCCCACTCCTCGTGGGCATTTCGCCAGGCGGAATGCAGGCGCAGGCTTGGCGCCACCAGCTCAGGCATCCATCGATCTTATGACCATCACCCGGCGTTTGGAGGCACCTACCTACGGTGCGATCGTCTTTCCACCCCATTCCTCGGGAGCCGTATCTGTCAATGTCTCAGAGAAGGTCCAGTGGTGGCCTTCGAGGTCCTCGACGGTGTACTGGCGCTCACCGAAAGGCATATCAGTTGGCTCTGTAAGAACCCGCGCCCCGACTGATCGAGCACGTTCACAGTGGGCGCGGCAATCCTCCACCCTCACGAGGACAGAGTGTGTGACCCCATCAGATCGCGGTGGCCTGCGGTCCCCATGCGTGTCTCCGACAATGAGTGCGCCATCTCCGAACTGAAGCTGCGAACGGTGGTCCTCGCCGATCTGTACTCGTTCGGCAAATCCGAATGCATCAGCCAGCCACCGCACTGCCTCCCGAACGTCTGAGTACGTCAACACTGGAATCACAGTTGCGTTAGGCACAGAGCGGTTCGTCTTCAAGCGAGTCCTCCGTGTTTAGGTAACCAAGGTACCGCCCCGATGTCCCAAGAGTCCGTTCCCGGTCGGCTTGCTGACGGAAGGCAGACAGCCCCGGTCCCGGGGTTACAGGACCACCGTCAGACCCCGCTGGCCCGAAACTCCGACACCCCCGGCGAGGTCGACCAATCTCGCCGAAGACGGTTGTCACATCTGGCAATTCGTGATTGCATGTCACCAGGCAGGTGAGTGATCGGCACCCGGTGAGCGGAGGGCGGGAATTGATGAGTGTTCGTCGTGGAAGCAGTCTGCGGGCCGTCTTGGCTGGCTCACTCGTGTTCGGAACCGTGGTGGTCGGCTCGGTGGTCGGCGGTGCGGTGCCCGCCTCGGCCACGACACCAACGACCGTGAACTGCAATGCGGGTGGCAACTTGTCGACAGCCATCGCTGCCGCTGCGCCAGGGTCGACGCTTGCCGTGAGCGGAACCTGCACGGGGAACTTCTACATCGACAAGAGCCTGACGTTGGCCGGCCCCGCGATTCTCGATGGCGGTGGCGTCCCGACGACTTACGGAGCGACCCTCAACGTCGCGGCTGGGACTGTGTTCCTGAACAATCTGGTCATACAGAACGGCGTTGGTATCGACGGCCTTGGAGGTGGTGTCTGGAACGGCGGTCAGTTGACCCTGAACGGCACGACCGTGACGAACAACACCGCCTCCAGCCTGGGAGGCGGCGTGTTCAACTTCGGTCAGTTGACCCTGAACGGTTCGACCGTGTCTCACAACACCGCCGGAAGCGGCGACGGCGGCGGCATCTTCAATTGTGGCGCCAGTTTCCATGGCTACGGCCTCTGTACGGGCGCTCCCGGCAACCTGATCCTCAACAATTCCAACGTGTCGCACAACACCGCCACGAGCGGCGACGGCGGCGGTATCGCGAACAGCGGCGGTGCGACGCTCAACAGTTCGATCGTGTCGGGCAACTCGTCGGGCCACCTCGGCGGTGGCATCGAGAACAACGGCACGGCGACGCTGAACAGGTCCGTCGTCTCGAACAACTCCTCAACCGGAGGGTCGGCAACCTGGAGCGGCGGTGGGGGGCTGTCCAACACGGGCCCGACGACGATCAACAGTTCCATCATGCTGGACAACAGTGCGGCATGGCTCGGCGGTGGCGTCTTCGCCGAGGGTCCGATGACCATCGACAAGACCATCGTGACGGGCAATTCTGCAGGTCCCGAGGGTGGCGGACTTGTCGCGTGGGACGGGCCCACGACAGTCGCGAACAGTTTGTTCTGGAACAACTCCGACCACGGCGTCCTCGTCCCGGACAATCCAGCTGGTGTCTGGGTCGCTCCAGCCAACTTTGGCGGCTTCTTCACCAACAACCCGATCTTCACAACTACGCACTCCTGGTATCGCTAGGAGGCCAAGAGGGCGAACTTCGCAGGGTGGTGGGAGAGGGGTGCATGCCGTCCCTCACCTCGTTCTTCGGCTGCCCGTAGGGCGCTGCACGAGCCCGCACATCTTTGGCGTCCGCCCTCTATCGTGGCTAACGATCGGGCGACCACCTAGCCGCGCGCAGTCGTCGTCCGGGGCTGATCGAGGCGCCTCGGAACGCGCGTGAGGTTCCGCGCCGGGGGCCCCACTCGTGCCGCGGCGTGGCCGTTCACGGGTGACAAGCATCCGTCACCGGATCACACGCACCAACCCACTGCAGGGGACACGGCTTGGAACTCAGCTCCATCCACCGTGCGGGTGCACAATGGGTGGATACGACGCATCGGGCGATGGGTTGTCGTGATCGGGACTGCATTGGTCAGTGGCGTGATCACTTTGGCCCTGTCAACCTGGGGTGACCTGTTCGTCGTCCCGAGTGCGGTGCAGTCGAGTTGCAGCACCGTCATCGGCTCATCACGGACTCGGGGTCTGCACCACCCTGAGTCCTGGCGCTGGCTGCTGCTTGCCATCG
>PLSY01000301.1 GCA_003164275.1 Acidimicrobiaceae bacterium
GGAATTCGGTGGATCGAGGCTTAGACGCGCGTGGGATTAGAGAAGTTGCTCGGCCAGCCGAACTGCTAGAACACCACCGTTCCTTGAGATGGAGTCATCCCAGATGTGATGGGCTTCGACGGCCGGCGCAGCGCCAGGCGTGCGGTCCTCCAAGACGACCGTTTCCCAGTATGCCTCCCTGTCTTTGCGAGATCCCGCTGCGGCACGATCGCCAAGTCTTCGGCCTGATGGTGCCCGGATTGACGGCACCCTGCACCCCGGCTTACTTCTCGTCCTCCAGAGTCCGAAGGACGGCTCGTTCTCGCGCGAACAAGAGCTGATCGAGGAAAGTGCGCAGCAACGTGGCTTCCTTGTCGCCGAGGTTCCTTCCAGCGAGCGCGATCACGCGGCCGTTTGCGATCTCCGCGCTAAACGGGGCCCCTTCGGGCGTCTCAAACCCGACACTCCCTACAGTCGCTTCGACCGTCCAACTGCCACCGTCCCGGTGCCGGTGCAGCACGGTCATGCCTTCGAGGTCGAAAGTGCGCCGTAGCGATCCGAGGGTCTCGGCGAGCTGTTCAGAACCGACCAGGCTGTCTGCTGCGAGCCGGGCAAGGTCATCCGCCTCGGCATACGCCCGGGCCACTTGCACGCTCTGTCGAGTGAGCAGATCCACAAGTCCACCCACGGCGGCAGCTACGACCACGAAGGTGATCAGCGCGATGAGATCGACGGCACGACCCACCCGCAGGCTGTAGAAGGGAGGTGCGTAGAAGAAGTCCGAGGCGACGAACGCCACCCCGGTAGCGAGACCGGCGGGACGGATTCCGCCCAGGAGGGCCACACCCACCACTCCGAGCAGATTGCACAGCAGGACTCCGGATAGCTCCAGAGATGACCGGACCGGGATCAACCCGAGCGTGATTGCAACTGGTAGGACCACTGCCAGCGACCACGCAACCGCTCTGCGCGGCCCCGGCAGCAGGGCTCGTGGGTGACGTGATGTCGCGGCGACCTTGGTCGACTCCGACTGGTTGGATCGCCGAAGCGCCGGGATCACGTGCACCTCGATCGGACCCGCGGAGCGAATCGCGTTGTTGATGACCGATCCGTGCAGCAGTTCTTCGCGCCGAGTGCGGCGAGTGGAACCCAGCACCAGCTGACGGGCACCTTCTGCGCGGGCGAAGTCCAGCACGATCGAGGCGACGTCAATGCCGGCGAGCTCCGTGTAGCGGCCGCCCAGCTCACTCAGGAACCGGCGCTGGCCGGCTAGCCACGGAGGTTCGGCTTCCACTGAGTCGCTGGGCACACGCACGTAGACCCCGATCAGCTCTCCCCGAGTCGACGAAGCGATCCGCGAGGCACGTCGTAGCACGTGCTCTGCCTCTGGGCCACCGGTCAGTGCCACGACCACTCGTTCGCGTACATCGGAAGGCGTTCCTGCGTTCTTCAACGCGTCCCGCAGCTTCGGATCAAGGCAGTGGTTTCTGTCCAGCCAGTCCAGCGCCAACGCCCGCAGCGCGGCGAGGTGGTCTGCGCTGAAGAAGCCCGTCAACGCAGCTTGTGCCGTGTCGGTATCCATCACGTCGGTGCGAGCAATGCGGGAGCGCAACTGCTCCGGGGTGATATCAACAAAATCGATCTGATCGGCTACAGCCACAACCGAGTCTGGAACGGACTCTTGCTGGGCAAGCCCTGTGAGCCCCTCCACCTCGCCGTTCAAGCTCTCGAGGTGTTGAACGTTGAGCGACGTCACAACATCGATACCGGCCTCGAGCAGCTCCTCGACATCTTCCCAGCGCTTCTCATGTCGGCTGCCCGGCACGCATCGGTGGGCCAGCTCGTCCACGAGCGCCACCGCAGGATTTCGGTCTAGCAGCGCATCAACATCGAGCTCGTCGAACTTCTTCCCGCGGTAGTCGACTGTCCGCGGAGAGACACGCTCCAGGGCATTCAGCATCAGTTCGGTGTCAGCCCGCCCGTGGGTCTCTACGAGGCCCACGACGACGGCGACACCTTCGTCGGCGAGCCGGCGACCCTCGGCCAGCATCGCGAAGGTCTTACCCGCGCCAGGAGCCGCTCCGAGGAAGACGTGCAGCCGGCCTCGGATGTCCGGTGGGGCGCAATCCCCCGCCGCGCTCATGTCAGCCGCACCTTGACCCTGCATGGATGTGTCACCTCCTGGCAACAGGGCCTTTGTTGACGGTATCCCAGCTTCATTCGGCGGGGTAGAGGCGGAGGTCCCTGGGCATCGGAGACGATGAGAGGCGCGTTGCCGCTCATGTTCGGACAACGGCAACCAGAGTCGGCGAAGCCGAAGATGAGCGACCGTACTGATATGCCGAGTCTCCCCCACGTCTCACCCGACGATGCGCTCGCCGATCGGGCCCAGGATGAGCATGGGAAGGTAGATGAGGCCTCCCATGATCAGGATCACCCCGAGCAGGAAGACAACGAACGTCGGACCCGTGGTGTCGAGCGTGGCCCTCGTGCGGGCATGGACCCGCGCCCCGGCGATGGGCACAAACTGCAAAAGAATGCTGATCAGGCATAGAAATTGTGCAAAAGCTTGCGGCGGACGCGTCGACCCGATCCTTGGTGCTTATTCCGTTCACTGCCCGCCGGAATTCGCCACCGTCCTGGTGTGTTGGCACGGACGGTTCCTACCAGTATGGGTGCTTGGCGCAGAACACTGAACGTCGTCTCTGCGGAATCACTGAGCTCCGCCAAAGGCTAAAGCCACGACATCCGGATTGGCGTTCGTGCCTCCGGTCAAACATTGGCCATGTTCCGCGCCTTGGCGCACCGCGCCGGGGATGCGACGATTACCGGGAGGGGAGACATCTTGAGGACGCGTTCGCGCGTCCTATGGCCCATCGCCGAATGGAGGCCCCTCAGGCGAAGCGATCCCAGGATGATCGCACTGCATTGTCGCTTTGACGCTTCCTCCACGATGAGTTGAGCGACCCAAGAGACATGTTCCGAACGGGCTTCTCCCTCGGCGGCGATCCCTGCCGTCTGCAATCGTTGCACCGCCTCATCGACGAGCTGTTGAGCCTCCGCTGCCGACTCGAGCGGGGCAATCCCAAGCGAGGCCGGCACTTCGCGAACGTGGAGCACGTAGACGTCCGACTTCGACCTCGCTGCGAGCCCGATCGTGAAGTCCACTGCAGCCTGTCCCGATTCGAACTGATCGATTGCGAGCAACAACGTGAATCTCATCCCCGGTCCTCCTCGTCTACTGGATTCCAGGTTAAGGCCGCTCCACGTAACGGCGTCGTGAAGATCTACCGGTGGGGCATAGAAATTTCGTGAAGAGCGTGCCACGGAATTCCGGTGAACTCCTCTCCAGTAGGTGTCACCTGGATGACAGACGACTCCAGTTGCGAAGCGCGGGCTACGGTGGGGCTGCTGGTCCAGAGCAGGCAACGGCGGACGCAGGTGACGGTCGACGATGTGCTCGCTGCTGCCCCACCGCGAGATGCCTGGCGTATGCCGCCGCTGGCCACGTTGGTGAAGCCCGTGATGTCGACGCAGCGCAAACTAGGTCTCATGACCCTGCGCGGCTACCTTCTCATCGCATTCGTCTTGGTTGTGGTCCGCATTGTCCAGTTGGCACTGAACTGATCAACACCTGTGCCCGTTGTGGATGGCCCCCGCTCGTCGCTCGGCGCCACCGGCGAGAGGGGACCATCCACGGGTGGTTTCGCGGCTGGGGTGGAATGCACTCTGTTCCTTCGCACCGTGGGGCGCGCTCGGACGGGGTGCCAGTCGGCGGTGCCGACCAGGGACATCCGGAACGCGGCTATGCAGCAGGCGGTGCGAAGCTGACGTCGAAGCCGGAGTCCTCGATCCTGTGCCGGAGCCGCTTCGCTTCAACTTCGGGATCGTGTCGGAGCTCGAAGAATTGCGCGCCAGGGTCCTCATAGAGGGTGCCGTTGGCCAGCAGATGCCAGGAGACGTCCAAAAACGGAGTGAGCGCCGGGCCGCGAACTTCCGAGAGCAACTCCTGTCTTCAGTCTCGGCCGCTCCGGGCACCTGGATAGGAGCAAAGTCCCGGCCTCACCGACCGAGAGGGCCAAGTAGCGAAGCTCAGGTCGGGTGGACGAAGTGGTGCGCGGTGAGTTCGTGTCCGGTGGCCGTGCCTGCAGTCCCAGGGTCGGAATGGATCAGAGCCTCCGTGAGCCGAGGGACCTCATGGAGCAGCTGATGGTGGGCGCGTTCCGCGATGACATGGGCTGCAGCCAGGGTGAGCCGCTCGTCGGAGACGATGGTGGCCTCGGCCTGGAGCTGATGCCCCACCCATCGGATTCGGACCCGCTCGACCTGGTCGACACCCTCGACCACCGTGAGCACCCGCTCGACCTGGTCGACCAACTCGGGGTTCACGCTGTCCATCAGCCGACGGAAGATGTCCCGTGCCGTGGTCCGCAGGACACTGAGAAGGGCCAGCGTGATGACCAGGCCCATGATGGCGTCGGCCCGAGGGAACCCGACGGCCACCCCGATAGCGCCGACCACCACGGCAAGCGAGGTGAGGCCGTCGGTGCGGGCGTGCTGGCCATCGGCCACCAGTGCAGCTGATCCAATCCTTCGACCAACCCGAATCCGGTAGTGAGCCACCAGCTCGTTGCCGGCAAAACCGACGAGTCCGGCCACCGCGACCAACCCGACCCGATGAATGGACGTGGGATGGATGAGTCGCTCGATGGAGACCACCGCGGCATAGGCGGTCGAGGCGGCCACCATAACCACGATGAAGACGCCGGCCAGGTCCTCGGCCCGCCCGTAGCCGTAGGTGTAGCGACGGGTGGCCGGCTTGCGTCCGAGCCAGAAGGCGAGGGCGAGCGGGAAGGCGGTCAACGCGTCAGCGAGGTTGTGGACCGCATCGCCGAGCAGGGCGACTGATCCGGAGAGGGCGGTGATGCCAAGCTCCACCGCTGCCGTGAGGCCGAGGACGAGGAGCGAGATCCAGAGCACCCGCATGCCCTGGGCGCTGGCAGTCAACTCGGTGTCGAGCGACCCCTGCGCGTCGTGGGTGTGGGGGACGAACAGGCTCTTGATCCAACCGCCCAGACCGCTCGAATGTTCGTGATCACGGTGGTCATGATCGGCATGGCCAGTCTCGTAGAGCTCATGGAACTCGTGGTCTTGATGGTTATGGGCATGGTGATCGCTCATGCGGACTCCGATGTACTGACCCCAATCGCGCCGTGCTGATGCTCCGACGGAAGATCGGTCACTGCGTGGTCGGCGCTGAACAACGCCTCGGTGGCCAGCCGCCCGAGGTGCTCATTCTGGATCGAGTAGAAGAAGAAGGTCCCCTGGCGGCGCCTCTTCACGACGCGGGCCAGGTGAAGCTTGGCCAGGTGCTGGGAGACGGCTGAGGGCTGAGCGCCCACATGGTCGGCCAGCGTGTTCACCGAGTGCTCGCCGTGCAGCAGTGTCCAGACGATCCGTAGTCGGGTCGGATCGGCCAGCAGCTTGAACGTCTCCGATGCCCACGCCACCTGGGCGGCGGTCAGATCATCTATCTGCGTATCCATGCAGATAGAGTACCTCCCCCTGCTGCCAGCCACCAACCGGCTCATCGTCCGGCGGTGTCCGAGTCCCACGTAGCCGTCATCGAGAATGCCGGCTACAGGAGCCCTGAAGCGATCGCCACCCCGACAGCAATCAGGATGGCGCTCCCGAGGAACTCGCTCCACTTTTCGACGGCAACACTCATGCGACTCCCGAGTTCAAGACCAACGAGGGGCATTCCCACGCTCACCACGCTGATGACAAGAGCGGAAAGGACGACCGGCACCCGGTAAGCACCAAGAGCGAATCCGACGACCAGGTTGTCAATGCTGAGTGCCGCAGCGGTATGAGCCGCCCCGGTCGGGTGGATCTCGGCAGTTCACCACGAGAACCCCACCTGGCCTCGACCAAGCTGTAGATCCCGGTGGCGATGAGTAGCCCACCCCCCAGGTAGTTCCCCTCACTCCCGATCCGGTGGGCGAGCTGTCGACCGATGGTAGTCCGATCAGGGGCATTGCTGCTTCAAAGATCCCGAAGATGAGAGCAATGCGGAAACGGAGGCGGCGGTCGGTCCCAGAGAGACCGATGCCCATGGCCACGGCGAAATTGTCCAGTCCGAGGGCGAATGCGACCAGGATGACGCCCGACATGCGGGCAACCTAGGCCAGGATGAGGTAGCGGTAGGTCCAGCCAGGGGCCGTTGTGCCGACCTCTGTGACACTGTTCGAGTGATCGGCAACCCCAATCGGACGGAGAGCCAACACCTCCTCCGCCGAGGTCGTCAGTTGGAGGCCGTGACCGCGGTTGGAACGCCGTCGGAGTAGTGGTCCTCGGCATTGCCGCCGTCGAGGCACGATCGGTCGCTCTCGCCGGCTTCGGCCTGGACAGTCTGATCGAGATCGGTGAGTCCACCATCGTGCTCTGGGAACTGGCCGATACTGCGCAGGACCGGAGGCGGCGGGCGATGCCGGCCAATACCGCCCTCGCCCGGTCGATTCTCCTCTCGACAAGATCGGAATGACGCACGGCGAACTCCCGAAAGGCCTGATCGACGATCTCCGATTGGGTGACGCCGCTCAACGCGGCGAGATAGCGGATGCGCTCCTCGGTGTCGCCGGCGTGGGCATAGTTGCGCACGTCGAAGGATCGCGATGACCCAATCGTTGCTGAGCGCGCAGAAGCTCGCCCCGGCCCACCAGAAACGTAGCCACGGAGTGGCGCAGACGGTGGAGGCTGACACCGACCAGGTCTGCCTCAGCGCACAGTTCGGCGAACCAGTGGCCCATGCCGCTGGCCGTGAGGCGCCGTTGGTGGTCGTTGTCAGGCGAGATGACCCAGTCGCCAAAGGTGGCACCTACATTACGCTCCCGCCAGGTCCGCTCGCTGGCCCGCCAGAGCCCGGCGGTGGTCCGGCCGAGGGTGAGCCGGCGGGTCCGCTTGGTCTTGGTGGGCCCCACCTGCTCCCCCGACACTCCTCGCTCGATGGTCAGGATCCTGCCGTCCAGATCGCCGAACTTGAATGCGGCCAGTTCTCCCCGGCGGGCTCCGGAGTCTGCCGCCAGCCGCATGAGCAGGCGGACCTGCTCGGCCTTGTGCAGGGCCTTCAATGAGCGCACTGATCCGTCGCGGGCGGCATCGGCCTTCTCCACCAACACCTGCGACATGCGAAGCAGTGCGAGGACGTCCTGCTCGGGCACATGCATGCGCGTGCCGGGCCGTTGAGGACCCCGCATGTCCCGGAGCGGGTTCCGATCGATGATCGACTCGGCCTCGGCCCAACCCAGGGCCGATCGGAGTACCCGAAAGCGGCCGGAAACCATCGACACGGTGGCCCCGGATGCGGCCCATTTGGCTATGGCCACGCGCACAACCTCCGGACGCAACGTCGCTACCCGTCTCCCGGCCATGGCATCAGCTCCGAGTGCCTTGGCATTGGATCGGGCCGACGTCCAGGTCGACGGTCGCCAGTCGTGCTGAGCGACCAGCCACCGCTCGAGCAGCTCGCCGCTGGTCAGGAACGGCGCGGCCCGCCGGATGGCCCGGTACTCGGCGAACTGAGCGGCCAGTTCGCGGCGACGCTCTTCGGCCTCCGCTGCAGTCCCGTGGAACCAGAATGAGCGCTGCACGGTCCGACCCGACACCGGGTCGACGCCGACGGCGATGCGGATCTCGAACACGCCCAGTCGCCGTTCCCGCAACGATCCCTGGCCCCAGACGCCCATCAGCCAAAAATAGGGTCATAAGTAGGGTCACCGGGGGATCCCTACTTATGCCACCCCACAAGTTTCGGCTCTTGACCAGGGACAACGCCCGGTCGATCGTGGCGTTGATCCCAAATGGTGGACCGCCCTTGTGAGAATTTGGTCGTGATCTACCAGGAGGTAGACATGCCCTTCCGCTACTCGAGCGAGTTCCGGCACAAGGCCTGTGAACGAATGCTCGCCGGCGAGCCGGTCAAAGACCTCGTCATCGAGCTCTCGGTCAGCGATGCCACGCTTTACAAGTGGCGTCGTCAGGCACTCGTCGACGCCGATCGGCGGGCCGGTGCCAAGAGCTTCGAGGTCGACCCCTTGGCCCAGGCCCGGAGTCGCATCAAGACCCTGGAGGCGGAGCTGAAGCTGGTCAAGGCGGCAAGTGCGCGCTTCGACGAGGAGGCAGACGTCAGGCCAAAAGGAAGTACCAGGTTGTCCGAGGGCTGAACAACCTGGGCTATGCCGAACGTCTGGGCTGTCGGGTGGTCGGGTTGCAGCGGTCGACCTATTACAAGA
>PLSY01000306.1 GCA_003164275.1 Acidimicrobiaceae bacterium
GTCTGGAACTTCTCGGCCACGATCAGCACCTGGTAGTCATTACGGGCGAACTGGTCCGCGGTCTCCCTCTCGCCAAAACCATTCATCCCGGCCTCGGTGTAGACGATGGTGTCGTCAATGACCTTGCCGCTGAAGGCCACCAGCGTCTGGAGGTCCAAATACTGGTGTTCGTGGATATATCGGTCAATGGCCTGCTTGTAGCGCACGGCGTGAAGCCGTGACGAAGTGACGACCATGGCCTTGGCGTGACCACCAATCTTGTGAGCGGTGTGTTGGCGGAAGTGCTCCACGATGATCTCGGCCTTCTGGGCCAGGTTGGTCGGGTGGAGTGAAACGAAGCGGGCGATGGCGGCCTTGGCCCGAGCCTTGTCGTGGGCAGGGTCGTCCTCGACCTTCTTTTCGATTCGCCAGTAGGTCTGGTACGTCGTGTAGTTGGCCAGCACGTCAAGAATGAACCCCTCGTCAATCGCTTGACGCATCGAGTACAGGTGGAACGGCACGAAGCGGGGGCCGCCCAGAGTGTCGATCTTGTGGCCGAAGAGTTCCAGCGTCTTGGCCTTGGGCGTCGCAGTAAAGGCAAAGAAGGAGATGTTGTCTTGGCGTCCCCGACCCGCAAGTGTCGCGACTAGGCGGTCTTCATCATCGCCAGCGGTGGCCTCTTCGGCCTGTTCTTCACGCTCGGCCTCGATGAGGGCCTTGTCGGCGTCTTGGCCCCGTGTCAGTGCGGCGCGCAGTTCCTTAGCTGCAACGCCCGTCTGGGATGAGTGGGCCTCGTCCACGACGACGGCGTACCGTCGTGCTTTGGCTTGGCTGAGTTTGTCCAAGACGAACGGAAACTTCTGGAGCGTGGTGATAATGATCTTGGCTTGTTCGCCAGTCAGAGCCTTGGCGAGTTGGTCGGAGTTTTGGTCGATCTTTTCCACTACGCCCTTGGCGTGCTCGAACTGGTAGATGGTCTCTTGGAGCTGACGATCGAGGACCAGACGGTCGGTGATGACGATCACCTTGTCGAAGACCTTGGCGTCGCCGACGTCGTGCAGGTTGGCGAGCCTGTGGGAAATCCAGGCGATGGTGTTGGACTTGCCCGAGCCAGCCGAGTGCTGGACCAGATAGTTGCGGCCCGCGCCGGACGCCTTTGCGTCGGCTTCGAGCTTGCGCACGGCATCCCATTGATGGAAGCGGGGGAAGATGACCCGGGTGCCAGCCGTCTTCTCAGCCTTGGTCCCCTTCTCGGGAACCTCGACGTGGATGAAGCGGGCCAGGATGTCCAGCCACGAGTCACGCTGCCAGACCTGCTCCCAGAGATAGGCCGTGCGGTGTCCGGTGGCCGAGCTGGGGTTGCCGGACCGACCGGGGTTGCCGGCACCGCCCGTGCCTTGGTTGAACGGGAGGAAGCGGGTGCGTGCGCCGTCCAGGCGCGTGGTCATGGCCACCAGGTCGGGGTCTACCGCGAAGTGGACCAGGGCCCGCTTCGCCAGTGTCACGTTGTTGGGGTCCCGGTCCTGGCGGTATTGGGCCTTGGCGTGCTCGACGTCTTGGTGGGTGAGTGGGTTCTTTAGCTCCGCTGTGGCCGTCGGGATGCCATTCACCAACAGGGCCAGATCGATGGAGTTCTCGGAGGTGGTCTCGTACTTGAACTGGCGGGTGACCGTCACCCGGTTGGCCTCGTAGAGCACCTGGAGTTCGGGAGTAAGCGTGTGGGCAGGCCGGAAGTAGGCGAGCTTGAACGCGACGCCATAGTCGTCGATCCCGTGACGCAAGACGTCAACCGTCCCCCGGGCGTCCAGCTCCCCGGCGAGACGCCTGGTGAAGCCTTTGCGAGCCGCCTCGACGTCCCCGCCATACCCTCGGGCGACAAGTCGTTCCCAGTTGATTGCCTGAGTGGTGTCGATGAAGTCGAACAGCTCGGTGGTGTCGAGGCCTAGCACCCGGTCGAAGTGGTCCGACACCGACTTGGCGTAGCCCCCGGCGCTCAGCAAGGACAGCTCGATGGCGTCCTCGAAGCCACGTTCGTTCGTGCTCATGCAGCCACTCCTGGAATCTCGAGCTCGCCAGTGACGGCGGCTGTGATGAGTGCTTGTCGGTGCTCGCGTAGCAAGGCGATCTGTCGAGCCAGACGCTCTGTGAGCAACTCCTGATTCTGAATCACCTGGCGCACAGACCTCAATACATCCTCTTGCTCGACGATCGTGGGTACCACAACAGGTATGTCCGGAATGTCGCTCATGTTGATGTGCGCCACGGTTGTCGACTTGGACAGGATCTCGATGAATCTCTGCGCCGGGCCTGCGTATATCGAGTGAAGCAGCCACTCGCCAACGATCACGGAACGGTTCACCCGAAGGTGGACCATGCGCTGGCCGATACAAAGTGGCACTCCTTCCGGAACGAGACACGCCTCCCCGGCCGGCGCCTCTCGCGTGAACATGACATCACCTGGTTGTGGGATGCCTCGTGCCGTCCACTCCTTCCAGCTGGCTTCGTCGGTGTACCGGGCATCTTCGAAGACCAATCGACCGTTCTTCACATTCGATGTGCGCACTACCAGGTACTCGCCGTCGTCTACCACCGGTGCGGTCTTGTGGGCGGTGTCGACTATTGCCTCAACGACGTGGCGCAGCCGCATCAACCTCCACCCGTTAGGAATCTCTGGGGCGAACTCATCACCCGTCGATCTGAGGGCTACTGATTCGCCGAGTCCGACAGTGACCGCGCGAGACACGTACTCCCGCCGGCGCTCGGAGAGCAGCTCCGAGAGGTGAGCCTTCGCCTCTATGAGTGCGTCAATCCGAGCTGTCTCTCGATCGAGAAAGTCGGCGATCGCTCGTTGGACGCGGAGCGGTGGGAATGGAACAACGAGGGAGCGCAAGGTCTCTGAGTCGAAGGCAGTCGAACGCTCCCGGATTCCCTTCGCCAGCGAAGTGACGAAGCCCCGCACCGCCAGGTCCCTAATCAAATACGCGTAGTAGTGCGCGTCCACGTCGGCCACTGCGACGTAGCAGCTAACCACGGGTGACGCCTTACCATCGGACTCGCTGACCCCGACTGCACCTGCGAATCCATCCATGCTGTGTACAACAAGATCGCCCCGCCTCACGCCCTGATAGCCAATTTCCATAACTGCATTAGTGAAGCCTTCCGCCCGACGGTTAGAACGGAGCGTGACCACCCCATCGCGAAATGCCGTGACGATGTCATCGCTGATCCCCGGAGGTCTCTGGACATGTGTAAAGAGGGCCCGCATGGGCCTGTCTGGCCATCGTCCGCTGCTCGCGTAAGGCGTAGAAATCCTCACTTCGCAACCTGGCTCAGAAGGTCTCGGATCTCTGCTTCCAATCTCTTGATCTCTGCGTCGATCTCGCCCAGTAGCCGGGGAGGTACGTACCGGTAGAACTGACGGGTCAGTGGGATCTCGTAGCCCAGCTTGGTCTTGTCGAGGTCCACCCAGGCATCTGACACGTAGGGCAGCACTTCGGCTGCCACATAGGACTCGATGGCCTGGACGAACGGGACCGTCCCCAACCGGTCCGAAGGGTCCGGCTCCCACACAACGGGGCTCGATGGGAGCGGTACGTTCTCGGCATCCCGGAGGCTCGGGTCGGGAAGCGGGGCGCCACCCTTGGCTGATTGCCGGGTCCCCGCCGGGTCGGATGTGGCCGAGTGCTTGATCAACTCCCTAAGCACTTCCGCCGGGGCATCGGCCCCCGCCTCGGCCTCAAGGTCTCGTCGCATAGCCTTGGCCTCCCGCCACTCCTTGCCCCAGAGCGAGCCATGAGCACCGGCGGGCCCGAACAACTCGTCAGCGGTGATGGTGTGGCCTTCTTCCAACCACTTCTTCCAGGCGCCGGACTTCTCGACTGATGCCAGGGCCCCGGGGGACAGCCGCCAGGTCTGGATGAGGGGCCGCTCGACGGTGATGCGCATGTAGCCGAACGCCTCGTTGGGGAGGATCTTGACCCGGGCGCCCTCGGCAAAGTCGTCGTATAGGCGAGTGATCTCGGCAATCTGCTCGTCGCTGATCTGCTTGC
>PLSY01000236.1 GCA_003164275.1 Acidimicrobiaceae bacterium
GTGTGCAGGAGGAGATGTGCATACTCATGAAGAAGGGAAAAGAGTCTTCCCCGAACTGCATCACTGCCATTGGCGACAATCACAGGCATGGTGTCGAAGTACAGCGAGAAAGCACGCATCTCAGTAGTGCTGACTCCTCCACGCTGGGTGGCGAGCACCATGATCCCCGCTTCTTCCAGGGCCGCAGTCCAAGCATTGAGATGCTCGTAGGGGGTGGCGCTTACCTGCGGAATCTGGATTGGCGCAATCCGCTCAAGTGCCGCCCTCGCCACTGCGCCGATCTCTTCTTCTGAAGAAGGAAGACCCTCAATCTGCCAGTCTTCAGAGAGGGGTTCATCCTCGATCTCCGCAAGCTCAAGCAAGCAGTCACGCTGGAAGTGTGCCCGCCGATACTCTCCATGTAGTTGGGTGGACCAGTCTGCTTCTTCATCACCCTGTTGCCGAAAGTCTCTCATCGTGTCGAAGTCGGCTGGAGGACTGGAGAGAAAGAGCGCTCCTAGTGATCGCTTGTACACGACGGCTGCCTTACGAAGTTGAGCGATGGTCGGCTGCTTGTCGCCTGCTTCCCACTCATCAACCCGCTCGTCTGGAACCCCGATCCTCCGGGATGCGGCGACGGACGAAAGTCCGATTGACGTGCGTGCCCACTCCAGCACTGCTGGTTCTACGAGGGCAGGAATAGATCGAGGCACCCGATGAAGCCTAGCGATGGGTCAGTACGTTTTGTGTCTTGGACCTGCTCGGACAATACCGGGTGATACACAGGCACCTAGTCGTACCGTTAGCCATCGGCTGTTCTGCCATCTTTATCGTCGCCAGCGCCAGCCAGAGAGTCAGCCAACGCTGAGAACTCGGCGAGAGCAGCTTCAAGATCCTCAACGATCTCTGCGGCAAGTGTCGCTGGGTCTGGCAGGTTGTCGAGATCCTCAAGTGAGTCATCCTTCAGCCAGAAGATGTCAAGCGACACCTTGTCTCGGGCCAGAAGATCCTCATATGTAAAGCGACGAAAGAGGTCGGATTCGACTCGCTTGGAACGATCAGAAGGGATGTAGCTGGAGACGAACTCATCGAGGTCTCCCGCTGCCAGAGGATTGGTCTTCAGAGTGAAGTGTTGGTTGGTGCGCATGTCGAAGATCCACAGGTCCTTGGTCCAGGGAGTCTCCGCTGCGGGCTTGCGGTCGAAGAAGATCACGTTCGCCTTGACGCCTTGGGCGTAGAAGATACCGGTTGGCAGACGCAGCAAGGTGTGAACATCACACTCATGTAGGAGCTTGCGTCGAACTGCCTCTCCGGCCCCACCCTCGAAGAGCACGTTGTCGGGAACCACCACCGCTGCCTTGCCATTGATCTTCAAGAGCGTTTTGACGTGCTGAACGAAGTTGAGTTGCTTGTTCGAGGTCGAGGCCCAGAAGTCATCTCGTAGAACGGTGAGCGCCTGCTTCTCCGCCTGGCCTTCGGCATTCACAATGGTCATGGACGACTTCTTACCGAACGGCGGATTCGTCAGCACCATGTCGAAGCGCTCGCCAGGGTCACTGATCAAGGCATCGTCAACGTGGATTGGGCTGTCGGACTCGGGAGACTCAAGGCCGTGCAACAAGAGGTTCATCGCACAGAGCCGAGCCGTGTTATCAACTATCTCCCAGCCGGTGAACTCGCCAGAGCGCAGGTACCTCTTCTGATCGGGATCGAGATGGGGATTGTTGGAAACGATGTACTCGTAGGCAAGCAAGAAGAACCCACCGGTGCCGCAAGCTGGATCGCAGATCTTCATATCGGGCTGGGGCTGCATCACCCGGACAAGCGCCCTGATCAAGGCCCGTGGGGTGAAGTACTGACCCGCACCTGACTTGGTGTCAGCAGCGTTCTTCTCCAGCAGACCTTCGTAAGCATCGCCCTTCACGTCGGCATCGAGGGTCATCCAGGTCTCACCACCGATGAGATCCTTGATGAGTCGTTCGAGCTTCGCCGGGTCCTGGATGCGGTTCTGGGCCTTGCGGAAGATGACGCCCAACATGCCCTTCTCACGGCCAAGTTCGTTGAGGATGAGGATGTACTGAGTCTCCAACTCAGCGCCCTGCTTCGAGAGCAAGGATGCCCAGTCGAGACCGGCAGGAACTATGGAGGGTCTCTTGAACGGCGGCTTCGTCAACTCGTCCGCCATCTTGAGGAAGAGCAAGAAGGTAAGTTGCTCCAGGTAGTCCTGATAGGAAAGCCCGTCGTCTCGGAGAACGCTGCAGTAAGACCAAAGCTTTCCGACCAGCGTCGATGCGTCGCTCATGCCGTTACCTTCATTCTGCGTGACTTGCTTCCAGTGGAAACAGTGCGATCAGTCTGAATCCGCTGCAACAGCAAGGCAGCGGGTTCGTCCTCTGATTCTTGCGAAACCAGGTCACCTGAGACTGCCTTCTGGAGGATTGAACGCCGCAGCGCAGTTACCCGAGCCAAGGTCTGCTCCAATGCGTCCCTGATGCGATCCACTTCTGCCAGCGCAGTCTCGACGTACTTGACTATGCGGACCTGCTCGGCCATGGGTGGCACTGGTAATCGGACCGTCTTCAGTTGCGACCCGGCGATTCCCACTTGGCCCGCCGTTGTCTTGAGGCGGCTCTCCACCTGTTGCCGTCCCAGACGGGCCGTCATGGCGATTGCGATGTATCGGGGGTCCATACGGGTTTCGTCTACGACGGCACGGATGAGCTTGTCAGGATAGGCAATCGCCTCTGTCGTCTTGGGAACAACTGCGCAGGCGCCCACGTAGTCAGGGTTCCCGCTGTAACGAGTGAATAACAGGTTGCCTTCTTCGACGCAGTTGCTATCCACCTTGGGGGTACCGCCAGGGGCATACCTGACATCTTTCATGTCCAAGACCATTGGGCGAACGGCACTTATCCTCAGAATCGGAAACCCTGGTGGCTCCGCTGCCGGACGAGAGACGAACACCCCATTCCTAAGCGATAGGAGATACTCCCCCAATGGAGCGTTGGGCCATTCAACGCTGATGGCTCCGTTGAGTACTGATGCCTTCAGTCTCGTGCAGCGTCGGAGACCAGTCTGAATCGCAGCTTCGGCAGAATCGAGCCAGATGAAGTACCCCTCGATTGCCTCCACAATCCGTCTTTGCTCTGAGATGGGTGGAACCCCAATGGGTATGGTCGCCAGATTCTTTTTCGATATTCGCTGCCGTGTCGTGCCACTCGAATGCTGTTCGATCCTCCTTCCGCTCTGAGGAGAGTTGATAGCCCACATTAACCAACGAGAATCGACGCCCTCCTTTCCCGGTCGCAGTACGGCGACATCCACGACGGTGACAGAAGGACCTTGATCTGGCGGAAAGATGCACGCCCGGCCAAGGGGTTTCGGCATTCGAGCGATGAGCACATCGCCAGGTTCAAGATAGGTGCATCGAAGTTCCTCGGCCTTTGCCGAGGTAAGGCGTCGGTTCGAGTGATCACGAAACTCACTAACTCCAACATCCGCAAGCTGGATCAGCCTAACTTCACCGTCTTGATCCTGATCCTTGGATTCAACCCAGTCGCCATCAGTGAACAAGCCATCTTGTGCGACAAGATCAGCAAGCGATGCGCTTGTCCAGCCGTGCGGAAGGTCACTCAAGAGACCAGCGCCTCGTTGAGTTGGGATAGCACGGTATCAAGCTCGTCGCCGAGTGCTTCGTAAGCACCACCGAGGCCACCGTGTTGGTTGAAGGGTGCATAGTCGAAGTCTTCAGGCGTGATCCTGAGTGAGGCTGCGATGTGGTCACGAATGCGTTCGAGCCAGGTTCGCTGTTCGTCCGTGAAGATCCGTCCCACAGTGGCCTGCTCCTCAATCCAACCGGTGTACCGCTCTGCAACGATCTCAGGGAATGGCACGAGTTCCCCATCCGGGTCGAGGGCGTGTCGGACGAGGGATACAAGATCCGTTAGCAGTCGCTGCCCCGTACCTCTCACTCTGTCCGCCTGTACAGCGCCGTAGGCATCCCACAGGCGGTCAGGTGTCCAGTTGTGAGGTGGACGCTGGATGGCCTGAGCGAGTTCCTTGATCTCTTTGAAGTTGAGATCCTTCGACCCGTAGGGCTGGTTGTAGAGGATCTGGAGTGCCGTTATGTCGTCACGATGATCTCGGATGAACTGCTCCCAGGATTCAACGGTGTGGCGAGCCTTCTCGGTGGCTTCTAACGAATACTCAGCCGACAACACAACATCGACACTGATCTCGTCGATGAACTGGTCGTGGGCCTGGCGGATAGACACCAGTTCGTCCCGCAGGTCTGGATTGTCAGCAATGGGTTTCAGCGCTGCGGCGACCAGTTGTTTGGCTGCCGCAGCCACAGCATCTGGCGTTGGGTCATCGAGGCCGGTTGCGGTGTGGGCTGCCTCAAGGCGAACGTCAGGGTCGATAGCTGATACCAGAGCATGGACCAGGTCGTGCAGCGGAGTTCCAGCTACCTCTTCCAGTCGTTGCTTCTCAGCTTGGTCTAGCTGAGTATTGAGTCTCGCAAGACGGGAGGCGATGGAGGAAACGTCGTCATCGTCGTAGGCACCCGTAGCCACTCGCATGAGGAGCTTCTGGAGAGGCACGTTGAGGCGCCGTTCTAGAGGCTGGTTCTCATTGAGATCCGTCTCGGTAGCTCCTACCGCATCCACTATGACGAAGCGGTCCTTCACTCCAGCACTAGGCGTGCGGGCCTGGAGGTCGTCTTGGCCGATGATGCGGGACCCCCGGCCCTTCATCTGCTCGAAGTAGTTCCGGCTCTTGACGATCCGCATGAACAGCAGGCACTCGACCGCTGGAACATCGGTGCCCGTAGCGATCATGTCTACCGTCACAGCTACACGGGGGTTGTAGGTATTGCGGAAGTCCGACAAAAGCTGAGCAGCATGACCAGCAGCCGATGTGATCTTCACGGCGAAGTCGTTGCCCTTTCCGAACTCGTCACGCACTACCTGGACAATGTCGTCGGCATGGGCATCGCTGCGAGCGAAGATGAGCGTCTTGGGGACTTCGTTCCGCTTGGGGAAGATCTCGGGAAGCTTCTCCTTGAAGGTCTGGATGATGGTGCGTATCTGGTCCAAAGAGATGACACTCGTACCGACTTTGGAGGCGTCGTACTCGAAGTCCTGATCGAGTTTCTCCATGCGCTCCGCTCGGGTCTCTCGATCCCTGAACTTTCCGAAGTAGCCCGCTTCGACGGTAGATCCCTTATCAGTAATCTCGGTTCGAATGCGATACACATCGAAGTCAACGTTGACGCCGTCTGCGACGGCCTGCTCTCGTGGATACTCCATGACCAGGTTCTGGTTGAAGTACCCGAAGGCTTGCGCCCCTGGCGTGGCGGTTAGTCCGATCTGGAAGGCATCGAAGTATTCGAGGACCTGACGCCATACCCCATAGATCGAGCGGTGACACTCGTCGATGATGATCACGTCGTAGAACTCGATAGGCAGTACAGAGGAGTAGGACACCTCCACGGATCGAGTCGGCTCGATGGCGAACCCACCGTGCTCCTCAGCTTCAAGGTCAAGCGGCTCGCCCCGCATGATCGAGTACAGCCGTTGGATCGTCGAGATGGTCACCTTCGCAACAGGGTCGATGGTGTCGCTGGTGAGTTGCTGAATGTTGTATAGCTCGGAGAACTTACGCCCATCGTCAGGGGTCGTGAAGTGTTGAAACTCCTTCAGGGTCTGGGTGCCTAGATTCGACCGATCCACAAGGAACAAGATGCGTTCTGCTCCGGCCTCCTTGATCAGTCGGTAGGCGATATTGGCAGCCGTGTAAGTCTTGCCCGAACCGGTGGCCATCTGGATAAGGGCACGAGGCTTGAATAGCTGGAGCGATGTTTCAACATTGTGGATTGCACGCTGCTGTGCATCCCAAAGCCAAGGAGTCTCTCCCGGCAAGGGAGTCAACGTGTGAACCAGCCGTTGACGGAGCGTGGCGGATTGTGGGTCAACGGTCGAGTCGTCTAGCCAACGAGCCAGAGTCTCGGGTCGATGGAAAGAGAACACACGTCGACTGGCGGGTTCAGGGTCGAGTCCACACGTGAAGCGGGTCTCGACGCCGGTCGACTCATAGAGGAACGGAAGTGGGCGACGGCGAACTTCGAGCTTCTCTGGAACGCCCGTTCCGTACTTGTTCGATTGCCACTCCACTCCAATCAGTGGGGTGCCTACCTTCTTGGCCTCGACCACCCCAACGGCACCTCCATCAACGAACAGAAGGTAGTCAGCCTTTCCATGCCCGGTGGCCATTGGGTACTCACGCACGGCCACCCCACGTGCCACACCAAGGGCGATCTTCTTGAAGTCCTGAACCACCCAATCAGACGCTGTGAGCATGGCGTCGATGACCAGCCGTGCAGCCGCCTCGGGTCCCACGTAGTCGTCAGGAGTCATTGCTGACCGACATTAGGCGCCGATAGAAGATCCGTGATGCTCATTCACCAACCCACCCACTGTCCCTGGGCGCCAGTCGGGAATCTCTTGGAACTCCTGCCACGCTCCCTCAGCTAGTGCAATCATGGCTTCGAGAAGCAACTGGGCCATCACTTGTTCGGCCTGTTCACCGACTTCACATCCGGCAATCATTGCCAGAACTGGATGAAGCCGCTCGGTGGGCAGGACTCGCCTGGACGAGAACCGGACGGCTCTTGAGGCTCAAGTCCCGCCTCACGCCGCAGTGCGTACTCGTACCAGATCAGATCGAAGTAGGGATTGAGTTCGGCGAACGGGTCTCCGGCTTCGTCCGCCTTCGAATGTCTAGCCACACGGGACAGATCGACCTGTTCGTCTCCACAACTTGAGAGACTGCCCTCGGTACGTCCCGATACGTAGAAGGACCGAGGAATAGCTACCTGTCATCAACTAGGATCGACCAAGGCAGGCCCGGACAGGTGGTGGCCGCCTCCTGGTAGAGGGTGAGCATGGCCGGCGGGATGTTGTCGGTGGCCGTGGCCGACGGGGCGGCGTCGCCGCCGCCGAGGAGCGAGGCGATCCCCGCACCGGCTCCCGCGGCCAGGACGGCGACGAGGAGGATCAACCCGGCGGCACCGGCCGCGACCTTGTTGCCGAGGCTGGCGGGGGCGGCTTCAAGGCCGATCGTCACGCCCTGTCGAGGGGGAGGTTGGCGAGCTGGGCGAGGCGAATGCGCGGGCTGTCGCTTCTGACCGGGGCCCAGATCGCGGCGTCTGGGGCCGTGCCGGCAGAGCGAGACGCGGTGGCGACCGGAACGCCGCACTGTGCGAGGACCCGACGGGCGTCATGTTCGCGCCGCGGGGTGGGGAAGGTGAAGAGGACCCAGTTCGGGTGCCCGGCGGCGGCGGCGAGGCGGGCGTAGCCGCCGAGCTTGCCGGCGAGGCGTTCGAGGCGCTCGGTGCCGTTGTCGTACTCAAGGAGGAACGGGAGGCTGGTGTTCGCTTCGGTCCAGATGCCGTAGCCGTCGGGACGGACGACCTCACCCCACTCTCGGGCGCAGCGCCGCTCAGACCACCACTCGTCGAGCCAGCAGCCGGGCCGGGTGCGGGCAGAGCGAAGCAGGATGGTGAAGAAGCCGTTGAGGCCGACGAGATGTGCGAGGCGCTGGCTGGCGGCGAGGTCGTGGACGAGGCCGCGGCGCCAGGAGAGATCGGCCACGTCGACTCCGCGCTCTGCGGCGATGAGGGCGGCACCGAGCGGACCGAGGACCCAGTGGAATGGGGAGGGGTTCCCCCACGCTTGGGGTCGGAAGCGATCGAGGATGTCGAGGGCGTACAGCTCGGAGAGCCGCATGCGGGCTCGGCGCTCACCGGTGAAGCCGACGTCGGCCACCTGCGCGGTAGTGAGCACCCGATGGTCATCGAGCAGACGGCAGAGCAGACGGTCACGTTCGGTGAGACGACCGACGACAGCGAGCAGCCGAGCATCGACATCCCGCCAGCCACGACGACTAGCCACCATGCCAGCGGTGCCTACTGGCGCTGTAGCAGTTCGTGATGGACCAGCAGACGGAGCGCCTGACGGCGCCACACCCGCTGATCCTGCGTTCAGCGAAGCGGTGTTCACCGATGCGGTGTTCACAGATGCGGTGCGGACCGACCCTTGGCCGGACATCTTCGACGGACGAGTCGGCGGTCGCGGCCGCCGGGGGAGCGCTCCCGGATCTCGCGGGCAGTCCGGTGTCCGCTCTCTGGGATCCGGACCTCGAGCAGGCGATGCGCCGGGCGGGTCGGGCCGTTCACGAAGAGCTCGTGCTCGCCACCCTTGTCGAGGACCTGACCCTCCGCCCTGCTCACACATGATCGCGGGGTCCGGCGGCCACACCCCGTGGCTGCTCTTGTGTCCGCCGCCGATCGAAGGACTCGACGGTCCTTGCGTTCACCACCGCGATGCCCTCCTGATCTTGACAGCTCTTGACACGGGTGGGGCGGAGCGGGATGATCGTCGTCGTGACTAGCGCCATTGACACCGCGGTCGACGCCTTCCGTGCCACCCTCGTCGAGCGCGGCGCCCTGGCGGGTACGGCGGCAACCGACGCAGCTGAGGTGGGCCGCCGGGCCGCACTGCTCGTGCAGAGCGCGACTGCCTGGCAGGATCACTTGGGTGCCCTGCTCGACGTGCGCCAGACGATGGCGCTGCTGGGCGTGACCACCCGCCAGGCGGTCTATGACCTTGTCGCCCGGCACCGGCTCCTCGGCCTCGCCCGTCACGGCGGTGGCATGGCCTTCCCTGCCTTCCAGTTCGACCCCAGCACCGGACGGCCCTACGACGTCGTCCCCGCACTGCTTGGCGCCTTTGCCGCTGCTGGCGTCGACACCTACACGGTGGCCACGTGGTTGGCAACCGGCCAGGACGAGCTCGATGGCCGGACCCCAGCAGCTGTGCTCGGTGACCCGACTGTTGCCGGCGTCCTGGCGGCGGCCGCCGAGCGCACCGCGGCCCGTTTGAGCCACTGACCGCACCGCCAGAAGACCTCACCGGGTTCCCGGCTCGGGTCATCCCCGCAGGCTCGGCTCTGTACCGGGTGCACCGTGTCCGGCGCTCGGCGTGGTGGTTCTCCTCCGACGGCTCGGGTCGCTTCGACCTCCCCGTACCGCACGGCACGTGCTACCTGGCCGAAGAACCGCTCGCCGCCCTGTTGGAAGTGACCCGCGGCCTGACGATCCTCTCCGAGGACTTCCTGGCGGGCCGCCGCCTGCTCACCGCAACCCTCACAGTCGAGATGCGTGTGGCCGATCTCACGTCGGCTGCCGCCTACGGCTTCGGCGTCACCGGTGAGCTGAGTGCCACCGCTGAATACACCGGGCCACAAGCTTGGGCCAACGCCCTCCAAGCGGCCGGCTTCCACGGCATCCGATACCACGTCCGCCACGACCCACGCGGCGATCTCGCCGGGATCGCCTGGTTCGGACGAGCCGGGAGGGCCAGACGGCCGCCTGTGGGCCACAGCCGGCAGCTCCCAGCTGATCTATTGCTGGCAGCGTCACCTTTCGGCGTTCAGATCGCTGGCGACCTGCCCACATCGAGGCCTGACACCCGGTAGGGGCCGTTCATTCGATGTGCGCGGTGAGTGGCTCTCTTGCAGGTCGCGGCCACGGTTGGGCTTCTCGGGACCGATCACCCCGTCGGCCCGACCTGAGCAGGCGCGTGCGTATGCAGCTGCATATGCACGATCGGCCTACCAGCGCCTTCATCGGGTCGTGAACCCGACGGTCGCGCGTTGGTCGATGACCCCCGCCACCAACAGGCGTTCTCGTAAGGG
>PLSY01000154.1 GCA_003164275.1 Acidimicrobiaceae bacterium
GGCGAAGGGCATGGTAGCGCGCCCCTGACCCGCCCACGACCATGTGGGCTCACCCGTTGGCGTTCGCCGGCCCCGGCCTGAGGGTCGTCCAAAGCGGCAAGTTCCACAGCAGCCCGTCGACCGATGGGTTGTACTCGACGTTGCCCAACTGGACGCCATTGGCGACCAGCCCCGGTTCGGCGAACAGCGGCAGGGAGATCATCTGGTCCCACAGCTGATCGTCGATCTGGGCATAGATGGTGCCCCCGGTGACCGGGTTGAGGGCCTGCGCGGCCTTGGCGAACAACTGGTCGACGGCAGGATCGTCGAAATTGCTCCAGTCCTCGGTGGACTGGGTGGTCACGGCCCCGACGCTCTGGGAGTACCAGTCGGCCGTCGACGTCTGATAGGGACTCGAGACCCGCCTGACCAGGGCAAGGTCGTAGGAATCGGTGGCCGCGGCGTCGGCCAGAGCTTCCGAGCCGTCGATAGGAATGGTGACGACGGCGAAACCGGCCGCCTCCAGCTGATCGCTGATCTCGGCGCCGATCTCGCTCAACCAGGGGTCGCTCAGGTCGATGGCCATCCTGATGGACAGCTGCTGACCGGAGTCGTCGACATAGTGCCCGGTGGCGTCCTTGCGGAACCCGATGTTCTCCAACAGCCGATCGGTGGTGCCGAGGTCACTGGTCGAGTACTCCCCCGCCGCCGACGACTCGGCGTACCCGACCTGGGCGGGAACGGCCAGATGGTCCTGGCTCGGAACGAGGTCGGGCTCCAGCGGACCGAGGGTGCGAGCCAACAGGGCGGAGCGGTCGATGGCATGGGCAATGGCCTGGCGCTCGACTGTCCGCTCGCCCACGGCCGAGGTCACATTGAACTCGAGGTCGACCAGGTTGAGTGACGACTTGATGGCACTCTCGGTATTGGGCATCGACGACACGGCATCAAGGGCGGCCAGATTGAACGACGAGGGTTGCGTGGCCACATAGTTCGACGAGGCGAGCGACCCTGCCCACTCCGCCTGGGTGGTCGCCTCGTTGACGGTGACCCGATCGAGCACGGCCGGCGTCCCCCACCACTTCGGGTTCCGGACGAGGAGGGCGGTGCCGTTGGAGGAGACGGACTTCAGCAGGTAGGGACCGGCTGAGAGGACCCGCGCCGGGTCGAAGTTGTCGAACCCGTGGTTCCAGCCAACCGCCTTTGCGATGTGGGCCGGCACCATGTGGTCGAACATCACCCGCCAATCGGTGAAGGGCTGGCGGAACGTGACCGTGACCGTCTTTCCCCCGTGACTCGGTACCACCGAGGCGACATCCCGGTAGCCGAGCGTGGAGGCCACCTGGTCGGCGCTACCGTCCAGGTCGACTCCGTCACCCCTTTGCGCATGCCAGGCGTAGATGAAGTCGTCAGCACTGACCGGCACACCGTCGGACCATCGCGCATTGGGGTTGATCACGTACTGGATGACCAGCGGTGAGGTGGAGGTGACCTCCACGCTGAGCAGCAGGTCGCTATTCAGGACCGGGACCAGCTTCGGATTGATGACGAAGGCGCTCGGCAGCACCGAGGTGAGAAGTTCGGGGGTGGCCGAGGCGGCGCCGGCCGGGGTGTTCGGGTTGAAGCCCGACCACGCCTGGTCGAGGTCGACAGTGGCCGAGCCGCCGGTGCCGGCCACCAAGGCCGGGGTTGCCGGTTGGTCGACCTGGGCGATCCGATGGGATCCAAGGTGGTCGATGATGGCGACCAGCCCGATGATCACGATCAGGACCAGGGGCAGCGTCCAACGGGCGCGATGCTGCTGCCACAGACGAGCCATTCGCGGTCGACGCTCGACGGACTCGCCGCCGGACGGACTCACTGCAGGCGCAGGATCAGGATCAGGTTAGTGAAGGCGAAGATAACGGCGATGGTCACGGTGATGCGGTCGAGGTTCTTTTCCACCACCGTCGAGCCGGCCGCGGCCGTGCCCACTGAGCCACCGAACATGTCGGACAGCCCGCCGCCCTTGCCGCTGTGCATGAGGATGAGGAAGATCAGTGCCAGCGAGGCCAGGATCTGGACCACAACGATGATTGCCGTCAACACGTGTACTTCCTCCTGGGACTCATGACCGCTGAGACGCTACCAAACCTCAGCGTGCCACCCGGGTCGCCGCCCGGATGATGCCCACGAACTTGGCAGCATCGAGGCTGGCCCCACCGACCAGTGCCCCATCGATGTCCGGGCAACCGATGAGCGATTCGGTGTTTTCCTCGTTCACCGAACCCCCGTATTGGATCCTCATCTGCTCTGCCGCCTCGGCACCGGCCGAGTTGGCCACCACCTCGCGGATCCACTGGGCGGCCTCTTGGGCGTCCTCGGGGGTGGCTGCATGCCCGGCCCCTATGGCCCAGACCGGCTCGTAGGCCACAACCATGGTGGCGATGGCCTCCCCCGGCACCTTCTCCAGGGCCGACTCCACCTGGCTGGCCAGGCGGTCCTTGGTCATGCCGGCCTGGCGCTCGTCTTCGGTCTCCCCGACACAGCAGATCGGGGTCATGCCATTGCGCAGGACGGCCCTCACTTTGGCGTTCACCAGTTCATCGGTTTCAGAGAAGAGTTGGCGACGCTCGGAGTGGCCGACGATCACGTACTGGACGTGCAGCTTCGCCAGCATCAAGGGGCTGACCTCGCCGGTGAACGCCCCGGAGTCTTCGGTGGCGCAGTTCTGCGCCCCGAGAGCGATGGCCAGGCCTTCGGGCTCGATAACGGCTTGGACGGTACGGAGGTCGGTGAACGGCGGGTGCACGGAGACATCGACGGGTCCGACGTCGGCGGGTTGGAGCCGAAGCCCCAGGTCACGCACGGCATGGAGGGCCTGATGATGGTCGAAGTTCATCTTCCAGTTGCCACTGACCAGTGGTCGCCGGCGCATGGCGGCCTCTGTCACTGGGCGCGGGCCGGGGCGTTCGGTGCCCCGCGGAGCGCGGCGAGCCCGGGAAGGTCGCCGTACTCGATCAGCTCCAACGAGGCCCCGCCGCCGGTTGAGATGAAGCTGATCTGGTCCACCAGCCCGAGCTCGTCGACGGCCGCGGCGCTATCCCCTCCCCCGACCACCGTGTAACCGGCACAGGCGGCGACGGCCTTCGCCACACCGGCGGTGCCGGCAGAGAACCGGGCGTCCTCGAACACCCCCATGGGCCCGTTCCACAGCACAGTTCCGGCCGTGGCGATCTCTCGGGCGTAAGACTCGACCGTGTCGGGGCCGATGTCGAGGCCCATCCAGCCTTCGGGAATGTCGGCGCCCACCGTGCGGACCTCGCCGCCCTTGCAGTCGCAGCCGAAAGGGGCGCCTGGCTCAAGGGCCACGATGTCGCTCGGGAGCAGGATGTCCTTGCCCGACTGGAGGAGCGCCTTGCACTCGGAGATGCGGTCGCGGTCGACGATCGATCCTCCGATGTCGTGGCCGGCGGCGGCGAGGAACGTGAAGGCCATGCCACCGCCCACGACCAGCGCGTCGACGTGCTCCAACAGTGCTTTCATGACTCCGAGCTTGTCGGCCACCTTCGCCCCGCCGACCACGGCCACGAAGGGGCGGGCCGGCGCGCCGAGGAGGCGCCCCAGCGCCTCGATCTCCCGCTGGAGGAGGAAGCCGGCGGCACTGGGCAGATAGAGGGGAGGCCCGACCACCGAGGCGTGACTGCGGTGGGAGACACCGAAGGCGTCGTTCACGTAGGCGTCGTGGCCGATCAGCAGCTTCTCCACGTAGTCGGGGTCGTTTCCCTCCTCTCCCGGGTCGAAGCGCAGGTTCTCCGTCAGTTCGACCTTCGGGGCCAGGCGGGCCAGCTCGTTGCGTATCGGGCCGAGGTCGAACCGGGCGTCTGGCGCCCCGCACGGGCGGCCGAGGTGGGTAGCCGCCGTCACCCGTGCCCCGTGGTCGAGGAGATAGTTCAAGGTCGGCAGGGCGGCCCGGATGCGGAAGTCATCGGTCACGACGGCTGGGCCGGTCTCGCACGGCCGGAGAGGCACGTTGAAGTCGACCCGCACGAGCACCGACTTGCCGTGCAGGTCAGGAAGGTCGTGGAGCAGCGGCAAGCCGTCGAGCAGCGGGTTTGCCTTGGTCGTGTCCATTGCCTCGTCGTGCCCCATCGCTTCGCCCCTCCGATCCGCTCAGTTACCGGATCCGCCGACGATGAGCGAGAGGTCCACCAGGCGGTTGGCGTATCCCCACTCGTTGTCGTACCAAGCCTCGATCTTTACGAGGGTGATCCCCGATGCCGAGGGCATGACCATGGTGAGCCCGGCATCGAAGGTGCACGAGGCCGGGCTGCCCACGATGTCCGAGGAGACGATCGGGTCCTCGGTGTAGANNACCGACCCCGGGATGATGGCGTTGAAGCTGGTGACCGAGCCGTCCGGCACCGGGACCCGGAACGAACTCCCGTCGAGGCGGCCCTTCATGGCCGGGAGTACCAGGCTGGTGGCCCGTGCCGCGCCCGTCGAGGCGGGGACGATATTGACGGCCGCCGAGCGGGCCCGTCGCAGATCCTTGTGCGGGAGGTCGAGCAGGTTCTGGTCGTTGNNCCGCGCCGGTCGAGGCGGGAATGATGTTGACGGCGGCCGCACGGGCCCGTCGGAGGTCCTTGTGGGGCAGGTCGAGGAGGTTCTGGTCGTTGGTGAAGGCGTGGACGGTGGTCATCATGCCGCTCTCGATCCCGAAGGCGTCGTCTAGGACCTTGACCATCGGGACGAAGCAGTTGGTGGTGCACGAGGCGTTCGAGACGACGAAGTCCTTGTCCGGGTCGAACTCCGAGTCATTGACGCCGACCACGAAGGTGGCGTCCACGTCTGTCGCCGGGGCCGACACGATGACCCGGGTGGCTCCGGCCTCGATGTGGGCAGCGGCCGACTCCCTCGTCGTGAACAGCCCGGTCGACTCCACGACCACGTCGACGTCGAGCTCGTCCCAAGGCAGCGCCTTCGGGTCTCGCTCGGCCAGCACGGCAATCGGCCCCGAGTCGAGGACGATCGACGAGTCGACGACTTTCACCTCGCTGCCGAATCGGCCGTGGGTGGAGTCGTAGCGAAGGAGGTGGGCGAGGGTCTCGGCCGAGGTGAGGTCATTGATCGCCACCACTTCGACGTCGGCGCCCATCGATCGGGCCGCACGAAGATAGTTGCGTCCGATCCGTCCAAACCCGTTGATCCCGATCCGTACGGTCATCGCTTCAACCTCACTCCTCAGTACTCGGCACGTGCCCTGGCACGCTGTAGGGCCTTTGGTCACCGCCTCCGGCGAATCGCAGACCGGCGACCACGCTAGGCCATTGTTACGTGCTAATGCATCATCTGACCAGATCAGCTAGGGCAACGGCCAGTTTCGACCAGTCGTGGGCCAGCCCGTTGGCCCGGGCCAGCGAGAAGTCGAGGACCGAAACCGACGGGCTCCCGAGGTCGATTCCCGCAGTGTCGCAGACGGCCACCTCGACCCCCACGCCGTGGGCGGCGAGGGCGTCGAGGTGCATCCCGACATCGAAGGCCTGAGTCTCGGGCACCTGGGGGCGGAGATTGCACACGTAGACCTTTTGCGCCCTCGACCTGGCGATCGCCTCCCTGATGCCGGGAACGGCCACCGCGGCCAGGACGCTGGTGAACAGCGACCCGGGGCCGAGGATGATCTGGTCGGCCGCCAACAGGGCGTCGACGGCCTCGGTCGGCGCCACCGGATCGGCCGGTACGAGCGACACCCGCCTGATGTTGACCGTGCCCATCACGGCTACCTGCCCGGCCACCGGCCCGCTGTCCGACTCTGCCTTCAGTACCACCTTGTCGGTGGTGGCCGGCAGTACCCGCCCCTTCACGCCGAGCAGGCGGCAGGCCTCGTCGAGGGCCACCACCGGGTCACCGGTTTCGTCCATCAGCCCGGCCAGGATCAGGTTGCCGAGGGCGTGGCCGGCCAACTCCTCTTCGGCGAATCGGTAGTCGAAGGTGGCGGCGAGCAGCGAACCGGGCTCGGCCATGGCCACCAGGCACTGGCGCAGGTCCCCGGGCGGGACGATGGGCAAGAGCTGTCTGAGCCGTCCCGACGAGCCCCCGTCGTCGGCCACCGACACGATGGCCGTCAGCCGGTCGGTATAGGTGCGGGCGGCCCGGAGCGTGGCGGCAAGGCCGTGGCCTCCGCCGATGGCCACCACCTTCGGCCCTTTCCCCCCGGTTGGGCTCATCGGTCCACGTCACGGTGGAACACGGTGGTGGCGACGCCCTTTTCGGCCAGTCGGCCGGCCAGCTCTTCGGCCAGGACCACTGACCGGTGCCTCCCACCGGTGCAGCCCATGGCGACCGTCAGGTAGGACTTCCCCTCCCGGACATAGGCCGGGATGAGCATGGACAACAGGTCGTCCAACTTGGCCAGGAACTCCGAGGTCTCGGGTCGCTCGAGCACGTAGTGGCGCACCTCCGGCTCGAGCCCGCTGTGGCTGCGAAGCGACTCGACCCAGTACGGGTTGGGCAGGAACCGGCAGTCGAACATCAAGTCGACGTCACGGGGCACGCCGTGCTTGAACCCGAACGACAGGATCGAGGTACGCATGGTGCCCCCAGGCTCCTCGCCTGCGAACACCTCCATCAGCCGGATGCGCAGCTGGTTGGTGTTGAGCTCACCGGTGTCGATGACCAGGTCGGCCCGGTCGCGCAGGCTGTCGAGCAAGAGCCGCTCCTCGGCGATGGAGTCGACCACGCCTCCCCCTTGGGGGTGGCGACGCCGCGTGCCCTCGAAGCGTCGGACCAAGACGTCGTCGGCGGCGTCCAGGAACAGGATCCGTACCCGGTTGCGCCCACCGGCTTCCAAGGACTCGACGGCCGGAAGGACATCGTCCAGGTCGCCGCCCCCCCTTCCGACCACAAAGGCCACCCGCTCCATCTCCGAGCCGGTCCCGTCCACCAACTCGGAGACCTTGGAGATGAGGGCGGACGGCATGTTGTCGATGACGAACCACCCGAGGTCCTCCAAGGTGGCACCAGCCGTCGATCGTCCGGCACCAGACATCCCGGTGACCACCAGGTACTCGCTCATGACTCCACCTCTGCCTGCTTTGTCGTGACCCCGTTCGGGGACAGCGGGGTGTGCAGCCGCTCGAAGACGGCGGCCCCGACGTCGGCCGGCAACCACGATAGGCCGGCCAGCTCCTCTTTCGAGGCTTCCCGCAGGGCGGCCAGCCCGCCGAACTGGTCGACCAGCCGGCTCCGCCTCTTCGGCCCAAGGCCGGCGACCCCGTCGAGAGCCCCGACGGTCATGCGCTTGCCCCGGAGGGTTCGGTGGTAGGTGATGGCGAAGCGGTGGGCCTCGTCCCGGAGTCGCTGGAGCATGTAGAGGCCCTCGGACTGGCGGGAGAGGCGCAGGGGCTCTGAGCTTCCCGGCCGGTAGACCTCCTCGAAGCTCTTGGCCAGCGAGGCGATGGGGATCCGTTCGGTGAGCCCCAGCGACTCGAGGACCCGCACGCCCACGTTGAGCTGCCCGAGACCGCCGTCGAGCAGTAGCAGCTGGGGCGGGTAGGCGAACCGGCGGCGGGTGGGCCCCGCCGCTCCCCCACCCCCGTCCGACGGGACGGGTGGGGCCGCGGCGGCGCGCTCCTCGTCCAACAGGGCGGTCAGCCGCCGGGTCAGGACCTCCTCCATGGCGGCGTAGT
>PLSY01000087.1 GCA_003164275.1 Acidimicrobiaceae bacterium
TGCCTCGCGATATCCGGGACGAGGTTGAGATTCTTCGTATGCTCGAACCGATCGTCCGGGTGTGGGGGAGCTACGACGGAGATGGACTGGTTGTTCGTTCCGATGCCATGGTCGATTTCCATCCTTCTTCCAAGACGGTCAACGTCGTTCCGGTCGCAAGCCTCGAAGCTGCGGTTCCATTGACCACGGTGGCAACACAAACGGTGGGCGTCTATCCAGGTGAGAGGGGTCGCGATCTGCGAGATCCCCTTGCTTCTCGAGGAGTGCAGCGCGTGGTGGCCCTAGGCGAAGCCCACGAGGCAGGCATGGGCATGCCCCACGACGGGATGTACCCGTTGCACCGATTTGTACGTTGGATCGTCGACAATTCCACGGCGGCCTCAAGCGCACCCTGAGCGGACAGAAGCCGCCCCGGGGCGAACTGCTATCGGCTCGAATACGTGGGCGTGCTTGTCTCCCTCATTACACGGAGAATCGGCGTGAGACGAACGGGGAAGGAGTATGACTGTGAGCGAGGCACTGAGCTCCAAGGCACTGAAACCATTTGGTTGTTCCGTCGAGGTGGACTTGTCGACGCCGCTCTCCGAGGACCAACAACAGGACTTGCGTGATCTGTTCGCCCGCCATCTCCTTCTGAGATTCCGTGGGCAGCGGCTCTCGGCGAGTGATCAAGTTCGGGTCATGGGGTATTTGGGGTCGGTCCTACGGTTACCGGGTGGGCTGGACTACGAGTACGTCTCGAACACGCGACCGGACGGCAAGCTCGGATCGGACGAGATCAGTTGGCACTCCGACATGCAGTTCAGCCCATTGCCGTTCGATGCGCTCTCACTCCATGCCGTATCGGTCGTCGACAAGATGACATCCACTCGGTTTGCCAGTGGGGCAAGGGCCTATGAAAGGTTGACTTCGGACCAACGTGAAGTCGTGGGAGGACTCAGCGCCCTCAATGTCTTCGCCAGTGATTTCCCCGGCCGCAACCGATCATTCCAACTGTCGGCAGGGGCACCCCGTTCCGTGCACTCCGTTGTCAAGCAGCACCCGGTGAGCAGGATTCCGTTCCTCTTCGTGTCCTGGCAGCAGACTGACTCCATTGTCGGTCTTGAGGCCAGCGAGAGCGACCGACTGCTGGAGCAACTCTTCGCCCTGCTGTACGACGAGGAGAATATTCTCGAGCACCACTGGTCGGTCGGGGATCTGGTGATCTGGGACAATCAGTCGCTGCAGCACGCTCGCGGAGATATCTCACGCGAAGGCGAGCGCACTCTGCAGAAGGTGACCCTCGGCCAGAAGAACCTCCTGGAGATGTATCCGGAGTTCGCCGGAAAGACCACCGATGAGCTGCGATTGTCCACCGCAGTCAGCTGACGTTGGCCTACGGGGCGCCCTATCGTCAAACGCTGCCACCGCCAGCCGCTCGGATCACCGCTTGGGGGTCATAGAACTCTCGGTAGGTGCTCAACCGCCCGTCATGCGCAGTTGCGGTGACGATGTAGTGATTGCCGAACGGAATGAGGGTACGGGCAAGCACCCCTGAAGAGCGAAACTCGCCCAACGCCATAGCCGGATCGACCATCGACCACACCTGCACGTCGAGGAAGGAGATTGTCGAGAACACCCTCTCCGCCCATCCGAAGAACCTGGTGATCTCGGCCGTGCCCTCGTAGCGCTTCGGGCGGCCTTCGATGGCGAAGGGGAACTCGATGACCGCATCGCTGTGGAACCAGGGCAGTATCTGATCGCGTTCGAACGTCTCCAGCGACGCGAGGAAGCCGGCAAGCACCCTCGCCGCGTCCAATGGTCCTTCGCCATCACCCGGCCCATCGATCGAGCTCATGATTGCCCAGCCTCCTCTGACGTCCGTGAAAGGACAACGATTGGAATCTCTCTCGTCGTCTTCTGTCGGTACTCGTCGTATGTCGGGAAGATCTCGACCATGACTTCCCACAGTCGCTGTCGCTCCGCCGATTGGGCTGTACGGACAACCACCCCGAACCGCTCCTGCCCAACCTGTACTGTGGCATGTGGCTCATCGATCAGGTTGAGGTACCAATGCGGGTGATTGCGGTGGCCCCCACGTGAACCGACGACGACATAGGCATCGTCATCGCGACCGTAGATGAGTGCGTTCCGGCGCAGCTCACCGGATCGCCGGCCTTTGGACAACAGGACCAGCGTCGGGATCCCGTTCCAGAAGTGCCCATCTTCACCGTCGGACTCGATGTAGCGGCGAGTGTGCTCGGCCACGTGGTTCAGCTTGCTGTCATGGGCGCGGCGGAACGCCTCGTCGGAGACAGTGAACGGAGGGTTGGCACTCGCCATCACCAGTATAGTAGTGGGCGCTAACTACATGTCCAGCAATCCAGTCATGCAGGCACGCATTCGTTGGCTGTGATCGCGCGCAACAAGCGTTACTGGTCGGTCCGACGCGATGGTCGCGGCCCGACCTGGTCCGAATGGAGGGATGTCATGACTACCTTTGCCCTGATCCACGGTGGTTTCCACGGAGGCTGGTGTTGGGATCGACTAATCCCGGAACTGGAGAAGCACGGGCATTGTGCCGTTGCTCCCGACATGCCCATCACGGATCCCGCGTGCGGCAATGTTGACTATGCCGCCACCGTGATCGACGCTTTGGACGGAATCGACGATGACGTGGTGGTCGTAGGCCATTCGCAGGGGGGAACCACTGTTCCCTATGTGGCGGCCGTCAGAGAGGTGTCGAAGTTGATCTATCTCGCGTCCGCCGTGCCGTTTCCAGGAGAATCGTTTGCCGAGTTTCTACAGGCAAACCCCACCTTCCTCAATCTCGAAATCGGGGGGACCGATGATCGCGGTTGCATGGTCATCGATCCCGAGGTGGCCAGGTCGACGTTCTTCGACGACTGCCCTCAGGAGGTGGCCGCGTGGGCGATCAGCAACCTGCGCAGTCAAGCTGCCACACCAATCGCTGAGGTGTGCACGCTGAGCCAGTTGCCGACGGTCCCCGCCGAATACGTGGTCTGTCTCGATGATTCGGCCTTGAACCCCGAAGCCTGCCGGGCCTTGGCCTACGATCGGCTGGGAGTGGTCGCCCGGGAAATCCCGGGCAGTCACTCACCATTCCTGACTCGGCCCTCCGAACTGGCGGACCTGTTGGTAGCGCTGATCTGAGCCAGCGCCACTCAGGGCGTCGATGAAGTCCGCATTGCAAGTAATCACTTATTACGCTACCGTGTAGCCACCGGTGATGCCCACCCTCAGCCAGGGTCTGGACGTTAGGGGAGGGAGAGGTGGGAGTGTGCTTAGTGAACACGCTGAGTTGCGGCCGACACGAGCAACGACTGGCGATGATAGTGAGGGTCTGGGGTCCCGCTCCACGCATCTCTGGGGGCGTGCAGCGGGTGGCTCGGAAGGACGGCAGTTGGCTTTCGAGAGCCACTCCGTTCGGTGCTCGACCTCCATTTCGTGGAGATTTCCCTCCCGCCGGCGATGTGACCACATGATCCGGTCTCAGGGCCGGCTCGCCAAGTGAGGAGGTAGCGCATTGCCGCAAGCAACGTTGACCGATGAGCCCGAGGTGCTTCTTGCCCAACTGATGGCCGGGGAACTGGCTCAGGACACCGCGGTCGCCCTTGACCGGCTCCGGGAGGTTGCCCCGATCCACCGAAGTGACCAGTTCAACGGCTGGTTCCTCACGCGCTACGACGATTGTCTCGAGTTGCTGCGGTCGACGTCGTTCGATGTGGCATTGGGTGAGCACCTCGCCCTGGCTGACCCGCGCTACAACGACAGCGCGTTCCTCCAGAACGTAGCCAACATCCTTTCGTTCATGAATCCACCGCAGCACACCCGCTGTCGGCGGCTAGTATCGCGTGCCTTCTCTCCTCGGAGCCTGGCGCTCTCGAGAGTCGAGAT
>PLSY01000393.1 GCA_003164275.1 Acidimicrobiaceae bacterium
CGACGCCGTTCGCCGCCCAGCTGGCTGCCGAGCAGTGCGCCAAAAAGGCAATGGAGCACGGTGTGCGCCGAGTCGATGTGCTGGTCCGCGGGCCAGGTTCAGGCCGTGAGACGGCCATTCGTTCGTTGGCTGCCGCCGGCATCGAAGTGGCCGGTATCAAAGATGTGACCCCCATCCCCCACAATGGCTGCCGTCCCAAAAAACGGCGCCGGGTCTAGGGCCGGGGAAAAGGAACGTAAGGAACACCTATGGCTCGATATACAGGACCTGTCTGCCGGCTNNAGCTTCGTGAGAAGCAGAAGGCCCGTCGCATCTACGGCCTGCTGGAGAAGCAGTTCCACAACCTGTACGTGGAGGCCAGCCGGGCCCCAGGGATCACCGGCGAGAACCTCCTGCGCATGCTGGAGCAGCGCCTGGACAACGTCGCCTTCCGTGCCGGGTGGGGAGCGAGCCGCTCCCAGGCCCGCCAGTTCGTCCGTCACGGCCACGTGCTGGTCAACGGCAAGCGGGTGACGATCCCGAGCTACCGGGTCCGCCAAGGTGACACCGTCGCCTTGAAGCCCTCGTCCCACGAGCTGTTCCACGTCCGTCGCAACATGGACACACTCGACCGCCAGCTGCCGCCGTGGCTCGAGACCGTGGGGGACCGCTTCACCGTCCGGGTCTTCGCACTTCCCTTGCGCGAGCACATCGACGAGCCGGTCCAAGAGCAGCTCATTGTGGAGCTCTACTCCAAGTAAGCCGTTTCCCGGGGCCAGCAGGCATCTGCGCTGACCCACGCCTCACCCAACCGACCACCACACACACCCTGCGCATCACAGCCGAGGAGCCACGATCTGCATGCTCATCATCCAACGACCCACCGTCGAATCCATCGGTGAAGAAGAGGACAACCGTCAGCGTTTCGCTATCGGGCCGCTCGATCCCGGGTTCGGGCACACGCTCGGCAACTCTTTGCGCCGCACCCTGTTGTCGTCGATCCCCGGCGCATCGATCACCCAGGTCCGCTTCGACGACGCCCTCCACGAGTTCACCACCCTCCCGGGAGTCAAAGAGGACGTCACCGACCTCATCCTCAACCTGAAGGACCTGCTCTTCCGGGTGCACAGCGACGAGCCGGTGACCATCCGCCTCGACAAGCGCGGGCCGGGCGAGGCCACGGCCGGTGACCTCCAGGTCACGGCCGACGTCGAGATCCTGAGCCCGACCCAGCACATCGCCTCGTTGAACGACAAGGGGCGCCTGGCGGTCGACCTGACCGTCGAGCGCGGGCGTGGCTACCTCTCGGCCGACAAGAACAAGCGCACGACGACCATCGGGGTCATCCCGATCGACGCCATCTTCTCACCAGTCCGACGGGTGGCCTTCACGGTCGAGCCGGTGCGGGTGGAGCAGTCGACGGACTTCGATCGACTGGTACTCGACATCGAGACCGACGGTTCGCTCACCGCCCGCGAGGCCCTCGCCTCGGCCGGCGACACCCTGCGCACCCTGGTCGGCCTAGTCGCCGACCTGGAGGACGAGCCCATGGGCCTCGAGCTCGGAGAGGTCGGCACGGCCAGCACCGGCTCGCCGGACCTCGACTTGCGCATCGAGGACCTCGACTTGACCGAGCGTCCCCGCAACTGCCTGAAGCGGGCCCAGATCAACACCATCGGCGAGCTGGTCGACCGGACCCTCGACGACCTGCTCAACATCANNCTCCAGAAGCTCGACGAGCGGGGCCTGTCCCTGCGGGTCAAGGACTGAGGTCACCCAATGCTCGGCACCCCGAAGAAGGGCCGTCGCTTCGGCGGCAGCTCCGCACACCAAAAGGCCATGATGGGCAACCTCGTGGCCTCCCTCGTCGCCGCTGAGTACGTGGTGACCACCGAGGCCAAGGCCAAGGCCCTGCGCCCAGTGGCCGAGAAAGTCATCACCGCCGCCGCCAAGGGCGGCCTTGCCCGCCAGCGCAACGTCGTGGCCTTCATCCGGGACAAGGACATGGCCCACAAGCTGTTCGACGAGATCGGCCCTCGGTACGTCGACCGCCCGGGCGGGTACACACGGATCCTGAAGCTGGGCAACCGTCAGGGCGACAACGCCCCGATGGCCCGCATCGAACTGGTGTGAGCCAGGTCCCCCTCCTCGGGGGGACCGGTGGAGCGGTGCGGTGGCGCATGAAGGTCGCCTACGACGGCTCCGGCTTCCACGGCTTCGCCGCCCAGGAAGGCCAGGCAACGGTGGCCGGCGCGTTGGTGCAGGCGCTCGGCCGGGCGCTCCAGACTCCGATTGCCATCACCTGTGCGGGGCGCACCGACGCCGGCGTGCACGCTCTGGACCAGGTCATCCACTTCGACCTCCCCGCTGGCGTCTCGGCATCGGTCGACGCCGTCGCCCTGGCAAAATCGTGCAACCGCCAGCTCGGGCCGGCCATCGTCGTGCGGGAGGTCGAGACCGCCCCCGACGGGTTCGATGCCCGCCGTTCGGCCACGTCCCGGCGTTACCGGTACCTGGTGGTCAATGCCCCGGTCGCCGATCCGCTCCTGGCCGGGCTGGCCTGGCACGTCTCGGACCCCCTCGATCTGCGGGCCATGGCCGGGGCGGCCGACGCCCTGCTCGGTGAGCACGACTTCCGGGCCTTTTGTCGCCGCGTTCCGGGCACGACGCCCGACGACCCCATTCCACGCCGTGTCATCGATGCCCGCTGGACCGAGCTCACGACGTCGGAGGGCACAGGTTCCCTGCGGTCCTCCCGCCATGCCGCCCCGGCGGCCGGGACGACGGCCGCACTGGCCCCGGTATCCGGCAGCCTCCTGGCCTTCGAGATCGAGGCCAATGCCTTCTGCCACCAGATGGTCCGGTCTCTGGTCGGCACCCTGGTCGATGTCGGACGAGGACGGAAACGACCGTCGGACATCATGTGGATCCTGCGGTCGGCTGATCGACAGGAGGCCTCCCAGCCCGCCCCCGCCCAGGGCCTGACCCTGATGGTCGTCCGCTACGGCTCATGACGCGCTTGCCTGAAGGGCCATTTGGTCGTATCGTGGGTAGGTCCGGGTTGGGCCTAGGTACGCCGCTTGGCGAGTGTGAGACCACTCCGACCAAGTTCGGATCGGCCTCCCTCACAAGCCTCGCACCGCCCGGTGCCCCGACCCAGCCTCACTGAACAAGGAATTCCCGTGCGCACCTTTGCCCCCAAGCCTGCAGATATCACCCGAGTCTGGCGGATCGTCGACGCCGACGGCCTGGTCCTCGGCCGTCTGGCCACCGAGGTTGCCTCGGTGCTGCGCGGCAAGCACAAGCCGACCTTTGCCCCCAACACCGACATGGGCGACCACGTGATCGTGATCAACTCCGACAAGGTGATCCTGACCTCGAACAAGGCCGAGGCCAAGATGGCCTATCACCACAGTGGCTACCCGGGCGGGCTCACCGCCACCAGCTACAGCGACCTCATGATCGACCGTTCCGATGATGTGGTCCGCAACGCCATCGTCGGCATGCTGCCGAAGAATCGCCTTGGTCGCCAGATGGGCACCAAGCTGAAGGTCTACAAGGGCGCCGAGCACCCGCACGCCGCCCAGTCCCCCGAACCCCTGGAACTCCCCGGAGCGCGTCGCACGGCGTCCGCCCGGAGCGGTGCGTAGACACCACCCGTCCCAGGCCTACACGAACCGATCACGAGGAGCCCTCAGTGGCCAACGCTGTCCCCATCTGCCAGACCACCGGCCGCCGCAAGCGGGCCGTAGCGCGCGTGCGCATCCGCCCAGGAGCCGGGACGATCACCGTCAACACGCAGAAGTTCGAGGACTACTTCACCTCGGCCACCCACCGGATGATCGTCACCGAGCCGCTGCGCCTGACCGAGACCACCGAGTCGTGGAACATCGATGTCACCATCGACGGCGGCGGGGTGTCGGGCCAGGCCGGCGCGTTCCGGCTCGGGATCGCCCGGGCCCTCTGCGAGCTCGATCCCGAGCTCCGGGCCCAGCTGAAAAAGGCCGGCTTCCTCACCCGTGACTCACGGGAGAAGGAGTCGAAGAAGTACGGCCTGAAGAAGGCACGCAAGGCTCCTCAGTACTCCAAGCGGTAGTTGATGGCCAAGACCCGCTTCGGCACGGACGGCGTCAGAGGCATCGCCAATGTTGAGCTCACGCCGGAGCTGGTCGTCGCCCTCGGTCGGGCCATCGCCCGCACCATCACGGCGACTACCTTCCTGATCGGTCGTGACACCCGCCGATCCGGGCCGATGATCCAGGCCGGCGTCTCGGCCGGTCTGGCCAGTGAAGGGGCGGACGTCGTCGACGTCGGCGTCCTGCCCACCCCTGCATTGGCCTGGCTCTCGGCCGTGCGCGATGTCCCAGCCGTTGTGATCTCGGCCTCGCACAACCCTTTCGGCGACAACGGGATCAAGGTCTTCGCCGCCGGCGGCGCCAAGCTGAGCGAGGAGATCGAGTCGGCCATCGAGGACGAGCTCGAACGCATTCTCGACCCGGTGGCGAAAGGCCCCCGCCGCCTCGAGGGCCACGGGGTCGGTCGGCTGACGGCCGAACACGACCTCGCCGACTCCTATGTGGAGCACCTGTGCTCCATGTTCGACGGCCGGAACCTGCAGGGGCTCCGCCTGGTCGTCGACAGCGCCAACGGGGCGGCATCGGGCATCGCCGCCCGGGTCTACGAGGGTCTCGGGGCCGAGGTCATCGCCATCGGGTGCGATCCCGACGGGACCAACATCAACGACGGCTGCGGCTCGACCTCCACGGCCACCCTGGCCAGCGCCGTGGTTGAGCACCAGGCTGACCTCGGCCTGGCCCTGGACGGCGACGCCGACCGGCTGCTCGCCGTCGACGGCAACGGCAGCCTGGTCAACGGGGACGAGTTGCTGGCCCTGTTCGCCCTGGACCTGGCCAAGCGGGGTCAGCTGGCCGGCAACACCATCGTGGTCACGGTGATGACCAACCTCGGATTCCGGATGGCCATGGACGCCCGCGACATCGTCGTGAAGGAGACGGCGGTCGGGGACCGATACGTGCTGGCCGCCCTGGACAAGGACGGCTTCTCGCTGGGCGGGGAGCAGTCGGGCCACATCATCTTCCGGCGCCTGTCCACCACCGGTGACGGCCTCCTCACCGGACTGATCCTGGCCGACCTGGTGGCACGGTCCAAGGTCCCCCTGGTCGAGCAGCTGGACGGACTGGTCACCCGAGTGCCCCAGGTGCTGGTCAATGTGAGGGTCTCGAACACCGAGTTGCTGGCCGACGCCGACGCCATCTGGTCGGCCGTGGCCGAGGAGGAGGAGCGGCTCGGGGAGACCGGCAGGGTCCTCCTTCGGCCGAGCGGTACCGAGCCCCTGGTCCGGGTCATGGTCGAGGCCACCGGCGAGGGCGTGGCCGAGGGGATCGCCCAGCGCTTGAGCACCCTGGTGGAGTTCGAGCTGCAGGCGGCCGCGGCCGCCAACTGAAGAACTTGGCCAATGAAGGCCATTCCGGGGGGTCAGGCGGGTAGCCTCGGCATCCATGTGCGGCATCATCGGGATCACCATCGGCTCGCCCGACTCCGGTCTTCCTTGCGGTGAGAACGCCGAGGGCGGCAACGTGCTCGAGGTGCTGTTGGAGGGACTGTCAAGGCTCGAGTACCGTGGCTACGACTCGGCCGGGGTGGCCCTGGTCGGCGACTGGCCCGATACCGGCGTCCACCGGGCCCGGGCCGCCAACGGAACCCGGTCCCTCTCCGATCTGGCAAAACAGGTCGAGGATGCACCGAGCGACGCATCGGCGGGGATCGGCCACACCCGTTGGGCCACCCACGGGCGCCCGTCCGAGGAGAACGCCCACCCCCACCTGGACTGCACGGGTCGCCTGGCCCTCATCCACAACGGCATCATCGAGAACCACGTGGAGCTGACCGACGAGCTCCTTGCCGGTGGCCATCGGCTCGAGTCGGAGACCGACACTGAGGTGCTGGCCCACGTCATCGAGGACAGCCTCGCCTCCGACCCGGCCTCGGGGCTGGTCGGTGCCGTTCGGTCAGCCATCGGCCGGATCCGGGGCACCTTCTCGGTGGCCGTCGTCCACGCCGACGACCCCCACCTGATCGTGGCTTCCCGCCGGGTCTCCCCGCTGTTGATGGGCACGAGCGAGTCGGCGTCGTTCCTCGCCTCCGACATCCCGGCCATCTTGGGACTGACCCGTGACTTCTTCCTCTTGGACGACGACCAGATCGCCGAGCTCCGTCCCGGCTCCATCAAGGTGACCACCATCGACGGGTCCGAGGTCGACCCGACCCCCCTCCACGTTGAGTGGGACTTGGAGGCGGCCAAGAAGGACGGCTACGACGACTACATGAGCAAGGAGATGCACGAGCAGCCCCAGGCGGTGGCCGACACTCTCCTCGACCGGGTGCTGCCCGACGGGACGCTCGCCCTCGACGAGGTCCACATCTCCAACGAGGAGTTCTGCTCCATCAACAAGGTGGTCATCGTGGCCTGCGGCAGCAGCTACCACGCAGGTCAGATGGCCAAGTACGCCATCGAACGCTGGGCCCGACTGCCGGTCGAGATCGACATCGCCAGTGAGTTCCGCTACCGGGACCCGGTGCTCGACGCCCGCACCCTGGTCATCGGGGTGAGCCAGTCAGGGGAGACGGCCGACACCTTCCAGGCCATCCGCCATGCCGCCGCCCTCGGGGCCAAGGTGCTCGTCATCTCCAACGTGGTCGACTCGTCCATGGCCCGTGAGGCGGATGCCGTCCTCTACACCCGGGCCGGGCCGGAGATCGGCGTCGCCGCCACCAAGACCCATCTGGCCCAGATCACCGCGCTCGAGATCCTGGCCCTCTATCTGGCCCAGGTCCGCCAGACCATGTCCCCTGCCGACGCCCGGTCACTCCTGCAGGCCATGGGCGACCTCCCCGACAAGGTGGCCCTCGCCCTCGAGCGGTTCGCAGATGTCGAGGCGGTGGCAGCCACCTACAAGGACTCGCCGTCGTTCATCTTTCTCGGCCGCCACGTGGGCTACCCGGTGGCCTTGGAGGGGGCGTTGAAACTGAAGGAGCTGTCCTATGTCCGGGCCGAGGGCTTTCCCGGCGGCGAGCTGAAGCACGGGCCGATCGCCCTCGTCGAGCCGGGCACGGTCGTCATCGGCGTGGCCACCCGCACGCCGGTGTGGGACAAGATGATGGGCAACCTGGCCGAGGTGAAGAGTCGCGGAGCCACCGTCGTTGTCGTGGCCAACGACGGCGACGAGGAGACCGCCCGTCATGCCGATGCCGTGTTGTGGGTCCCCCAGACCGAGCACCTCTTCGCCCCGATCGTCGATGTGGTGCCACTCCAGATGTTCGCCTACTCCCTGGCCCGGCTCCTCGGTCACGACGTCGACCGCCCCCGAAACCTGGCCAAGGTGGTTACCGTCGAGTGAGCGCCACCGAGCTCTCGGCCTCCCTGCGCTCACTGGCCGAGGAGGCCGAGCGACGAGTGGCCCAACTCGGTTCCCCAAACGGAGTGGTGGGGACGGTGAGCGGCGTGGGCATCGATGCCGTCGACATCGAGCGATTCGGCCGCGTGCTTGCCCGCCGCCCGGCCCTCGCCGCCCGGCTGTTCACGCCACGCGAGCTGGACTACGCGAGGACGGCCGCCGACCCCGTCCCCCGCCTGGCCAACCGCTTCGCCGCCAAGGAGGCGGCCATGAAGGCCTTCGGCGTGGGTCTCGGCGCCTTCTCGTTCGCTGACGTCGAGGTGGTGCGGACCGGCCTCGAGGGTCCGACGCTCATACTGCACGCCTCGGCTGAAGCTTTGGCCTCTCGACGCGGGGTGTCCCGACTGCACCTTTCCTTGACCCACACCGCCTTGGTGGCCATGGCCGTCGTGGTCGCCGAGGGGGTTGGCAACCGGTCCGGGGGGCGGGAGTGACGACCAGGGGTCCTGAGAGGACCTAGCGTCGAGCCCATGCGACCAGTCCTCACTGTTGGCGAGATGAACGCCGTCGATGCCCGGGGCCTTCAATCGATGCCCATAGACCAGTTGGTGGCCCGGGCCGGCTTTGCCGTGGCCATGGCGGCTGTCGACATGCTGGGCGGCGCCTACGGCCGACGGGTGGTGGTCATCGCCGGCCGGGGCAACAACGGGGCCGACGGCCGGGTGGCCGCCGCCGTACTCACGGCGAGGGGTGCCCGCGTCCGCCTGGTCGGGCCCGAACACGACGCGGCCATTGGCCGGGTCGACCTGGTCATCGACGCGGCCTACGGCACGGGCTTCCGGGGGAGCTATGAGACACCTGGCGTGCCTGAGGGGACAAAGGTCCTGGCCGTCGACATCCCCTCAGGGGTCGAAGGGGACACGGGCCACGCCTCGGGCTCCGTCCTGGCTGCCGACCGCACGGTGACGTTCGTTGCCGCCAAGCCCGGCCTCGTCCAGGGCGACGGCCTCACCCTGGCCGGATCGGTGTCGGTGGTCGACATCGGCCTCCCGACCGGCCCGGCGGCCATCTGGGTGATGGAGGATGCCGACGTGGCCGACCTCGTGCCGACCCGGAGCCGAGGGGGCAACAAGTGGTCGGCGGCCGTCTTGGTGGTAGCGGGATCGCCGGGAATGACCGGGGCCGCCGCCCTGTCGACCAGGGCTGCCTACCGGTCGGGGGCGGGCATGGTCCGCCTCGGCGTGCCCGGCGGGAAGCTCTCCGACTCGCCGATGTCCGAGGCGGTCGGTGTGTCCCTCGAGTCCGGCGACTGGGCCGACGATGCCCTGGAGGCGGCGTCGCGCTGCGCGGCTGTGGTGGTCGGCCCGGGCCTCGGGCGCAACGACGCCACCGCCGCCCAGGTGCGCGCCCTGGTGGCCGGCTCCCCGGTGCCGGTGGTCGTCGATGCCGACGGCCTCTACGCCTTGGGCGAGCTCCAGGGGCGGGGTCCGATCGATGCCCGCTCCACCGTGGTGCTCACGCCTCACGACGGCGAGTACCAGCGGCTGATGGGGGAGAAGCCGGGTGCCGACCGGATCAGGGCGGCCCGTCGCCTGGCCGAGGCGTCGGGGGCCGTCGCCCTCCTGAAGGGTCCGACGACGGCCGTCGCCGGCGCCGATGGGCACGTCCTGTTGGGGATGACGGGGACCGCCAGGCTGGCCACGGCCGGGACTGGGGACGTGCTCTCCGGAGTGATCGGGGCCCTCATGGCCCGTGGCGTCGACCCCCATGAGGCCGCCGCCCTGGCCGCCCATGTCCACGGCCGGGCCGCCGAGCGGGGCCGGGCCGTGGGTCTGGTCGCCGGTGACCTGCCCGAGCTGGTCTCCGACGTGCTCGCCTCGCTGTGCCCTCCGGCCCCGGCGAGGAACCCAGGCACCGATGGCTGAGCGGTGGCGCCCGGCATGGGCGGACATCGACCTCGACGCCGTCCGCCACAACGCCGCACTCCTGTGCCGCCTGGCCGCCCCCGCCGCCCTGTGCGCGGTGGTCAAGGCCGACGGCTACGGCCACGGTGCCGTCCCCGTCGCCCGGGCCGCCATCGACGGCGGGGCCACGTGGCTGGCCGTGGCGCTGGTTGAAGAGGGCGTGACACTCCGGGAGGCGGGCATCGAGGCCAAGATCCTGCTCCTCTCGGAGCCACCGGTCGAAGCCATGGCCGAGGCGGTGGCGCTCGGCATGGTGCCGACCGTGTACACCGCGGGTGGCATCGAGGCGCTGGCCCGGGCGGTGGCCGAGGGGCACCACGATCCGCTCGAGGTGCACCTGAAGGTGGACACCGGCATGCACCGGGTCGGGGCTGACGGCCAAGACGTCTTGTCGCTCGCCCGGCTGGTGGCCGACCGCCGTGAGCTCCGCCTCGGCGCCCTGTGGACCCACCTGGCCGTGGCCGACGGCGACGGGCCGGTCGACCGTGCGTTCACCGACCTCCAGCTCAAGCGCTTCGATGCGACGGCCGGCGAGCTGGCTTTGGCCGGGCTCACCGTCCCCATGGCCCATGTGGCCAACACGGCAGGCACCATCGGGGTGCCTGCGGCCCGTCGGGACCTCGTCCGCTGCGGGATCGCCCTCTACGGCGTCGCTCCGACGGCGGCCCTGTCCGACGAGCTGGCCGCAGCCACCGGTGGCGAGCGGCTACGCCCCGTGCTCTCTCTCCGCACCCGGGTCACCTTCGTCCGGGCCCTCGACGCCGACGAACGCCTCTCCTACGGTCGGCGCCGACCGCTCGAGGTGGCCTCGGCGGTCGCCACCGCGCCCATCGGCTATGCCGACGGTGTGCCCCGGCGCCTGTTCGACCAGGGTGGGGAGGTGCTGGTCGGCGGCCGACGACGGCCCCTCGCCGGCGTCGTGACGATGGATCAGATCGTCATCGACTGCGGACGGGTGGACGAGGCGAAGGTGTCCGTCGGGGACGAGGTCGTCCTGCTCGGCCGGCAGGGCACCGAGGAGATCACGGCCACCGAGTGGGCGGACCTGCTCGGGACCATCAGCTATGAGGTGCTCTGCGACATCGGGCCGAGGGTACCCCGCCACGATCACTAGGGCGGAACCGGCCTCGAGGCCTGGGCACTACCATTCGCCCGTGGCACCGGGGAACGAACTGGCCGAACTTGCCCTCCTCGCTTCTGGCTGCACCCTCTGTCCGCTGTCGGCCACCCGTACCCAGGTGGTGTTCGGTGTCGGCGACCCGACGGCCGACCTCATGTTCGTGGGCGAGGCCCCCGGGCGCGAGGAGGACCTACGGGGCGAGCCCTTCGTCGGCCGGTCCGGCCAGCTCCTCGACCGCCTGGTGCGAGAGGAGCTGGGCATCGACCGAAGCCGGTTCTACATCGCCAACGTGGTCAAGTGCCGACCTCCCGACAACCGGGACCCGAAACCCGACGAGATCGCACGGTGTCGCCCCTACCTGGAGCGCCAGCTCGAGCTGATCGCCCCCTTGGTCGTGATCACGCTGGGCAATTTCGCCACCAAGCTGCTGCTCCAGACCGACCAGGGGATCACCAAGGTGCGGGGCAAGTCATATCCGGTCGAGTACCCGACGGGCTCGGTCCAGCTGGTCCCCACCTACCACCCGGCCGCCGCCCTGCGAGGCAGTGGCGTGGTCATGGCCGAGATGCGGGCCGACCTCGTCCGAGCCAAGGGCCTCATGGGGTGGGGCGAGTGAGCCCGGTCCTGCACTTGGCCACCGTCGGCCCGCACGACACCCAGGCCGTGGCCGCATCCATCGCCCCGCTTTGCGTTCCCGGGGACATGGTGCTGCTGTCGGGTGACCTCGGAGCCGGCAAGACCACCTTCGCCCAGGGGTTCGGCGCCGCCCTCGGCGTCTCCGAGGTCATGACCAGCCCGACGTTCACCCTGGTCCGCCAGTACGCGGTGGGCGACGGGGCTCGGGGCGGGGAGGGGAGGGGCGGGATCGGCACTCTGTTGCACGCCGACGTGTACCGGCTCGACAACCTCTCCGAGATCATCGACCTCGGACTCGGCGAGCTGGTGGAAGACGCCGCCGTGGCCCTCGTCGAGTGGGGGGACGTGGCCGAGCCGGTGCTCGGGGATGGATCCTTGGCCATCGAGTTCACGGCCGGGGAGGACGACGACCACCGGCTGGTCTCGGTCCGCCCCATCGGGGAGGCGTGGTCGGCGCGTTGGGCGACGTTGTCGGACAGCCTGGCCCGATGGGCGGTTGCGGCATGAACCTGCTCGCCATCGAGTCGGCCACCGACATGGTCGGGGTGGCGCTGCTCGACGACGACGGGGCGTCGGCGGAGCGGAGCCACATGGGCGGCCGGGCCCACGCCGAACTGCTGGTGCCGGCCATCGAGGAGGTGTGTGCCGTCTCGGGTCGCGTGGTCGGCGACCTCGACCACATCGCCGTCGACATCGGGCCGGGCCTGTTCACCGGGCTCAGGGTCGGGGTGGCGACGGCCAAGGCCCTGGCCCAGGCCCTCGACATCGGGCTCGTTGGGGTCAGCAGCCTCGACGTGCTGGCCGCGGCTGCCGCCGAGCGCCAGGGAAACGAGGAGAGGACGACCGTGGTCTCGGTGGTCGACGCCCGCCGGGGCGAGGTGTTCGCCGCCGCTTACCACTTTCGCCCGGGCGCAGAGCCGGTCGACCCGGCCTCGGTCCGTGAGGACCGGCTCGAGCCGATGAAGCCAGCGGCCCTTTCGGAATGGGTGGTTGGACTGGCCGAGCGGGGTCCGGTCACGGTGGTGGGTGACGGGGCCCTCCGCTATATCGAACTGCTCAGCCCCCACCACTCGGTCGACCTCGACTGGGCCGAGTCGCTCGCCGCCCCACCACCACTCGTCCTCGCCCGTCTCGCCGTCGCCCGCCTGGCGGCCGGGATGCCCGCCACGTCGGCCACCGAGCTCGTCCCTGACTACCGCCGGGCGGCTGACGCCAAGATCAACTGGGAGCAGCGTTCCCCGGCCCGTCCGGCCCGTCCGGCCCGTCCGTGACCGCTCCGCCACCGGAGGCCCCGGTCGGCCCCGAGACACCGACGAGGGTGATCATCGCCCCCATGCGGGCGAAGGACCTCCCGATGGTGCTGGCCATCGAAGAGGCGGTCTTCCCCGAGCCGTGGTCGCACCGTCTCTTTGTCGAGGAGCTGGCCCAGCGCAAGTCCCGGTCGTACCGGGCGGCCTGGGTGGGCAACACCATCGTCGGCTTCGGGGGCCAGATGTTCATCGACGACGAGGGTCACGTGAACAACATCGCCGTCCACCCGGCCTGGCAGTCGAGGGGCCTCGGCGGGGTGTTGATGCTCGATCTGGTCCGCACCGGGCTGGCCCGGGGCGTCCGTCACCTGACCCTCGAGGTCCGGGTGGGCAACGAGCCGGCCCTGGCCCTCTATGGGCGGTTCGGCCTGGCGCCGGTCGGGGTGCGTCCCAACTACTACCCGGGGGGCGAGGATGCCCTGATCATGTGGGCGAGGGACATCGACACTCCGGCCTACGCCGAGCGCCTGGCCTCCGTCGCCGACTCGTTGCCGGCCGACCTCCAGGTCACCGCCCGGCACTGAGCCCGATGCCGAGGGCGGAGGTCGGAGGTCGGAGGGCGGCGAGGCGCCCAGGTCTGGCGTTGCGGCCCTCGGTCTTGGCACCGCGGCCGGCCGGCCTTCGGTAAGGTCCAAGCATGTCCACGCCGCGGCTGCACCGGGTCCTTGGCATCGAGACGTCCTGTGACGAGACCGCAGCCTCGGTGGTCGACGGCGGCACCATCATCGTCTCGTCGGTGGTCAGCAGCCAGATCGACCTGCACGCCCGCTACGGGGGCGTCGTCCCAGAGCTGGCCGGCCGCGCCCACGTGGAGTCGCTGACGCCGGTGCTGGCCGAGGCCCTCGACCTCGCCGGCTCGGACGCCTCGGGCAAGGGCATCGACGCCGTGGCCGTCACGTACGGCCCCGGACTGATCGGCTCGCTACTCGTCGGCGTGGCCGAGGCCAAGGCCCTGGCCCTGGCGTGGGGGGTGCCCCTGATCGGTGTGAACCACCTGGAGGGCCATCTCTTCGCCTCCCTCTTGGAGCAGCCCGAACTCGGGTGGCCCCTGGTCGTCCTCCTTGTCTCCGGCGGCCACACCATGCTCGTCGAGGTCACCGAGCCGGGCCGCTACCGGCTCATGGGGGGGACCATCGACGACGCCGCCGGGGAGGCTTTCGACAAGGTGGCGAGATACCTCGGGCTCGGCTATCCGGGCGGTCCTGCCATCGACCGGGTGGCAGAGCAGGGGGACGCGACGGCCTTCGCATTCCCGCGTTCCCTGCCCGGGGACGGCTACGACTTCTCCTTCAGCGGGCTGAAGACCTCGGTGGTCAACACGGTGAGGAAGCACCCTGAAGCCGACACCGCCGACGTGGCCGCCTCGTTCCGCCAGGCCGTCGTCGACGTGCTGGTGACGAGGGCCCGCAAGGCGGCGGCCGAGGTTGGTGCCTCGGCTCTGTGCCTGGCCGGGGGAGTGGCGGCGAACTCCCTCCTGCGCCGCCGGGTCGAAGAGGTGTGTGCCGAAGACGGGATCGGTGCCTTCCTGCCCAGCCGGGCCCTCTGCACCGACAACGCGGCCATGGTGGCCGCCGCCGGCCATTGGCGGCTCAACCACGGCGACACCAGCCCCCACACCCTCGGGGCCGACCCTAATCTCAAGCTGGTTCCCGCCGCCTGAGCCCGTTCGCCGCCCGGCCCGGCGGGCGTCGGAAAAGAGATTTCGCTGGCACTCGCCCTTGCCGGTTGCCAAACGGTCCCAAGGTCGCTACCATTAGCACTCTCAACGCTCGACTGCTAACGCGTGCCACAGGAGGCCCGAANNGCCTCCGGCCTGGTCATTCCCGACACCGCCAAAGAGAAGCCCCAGCAGGGCGAAGTCCTCGCCGTTGGCCCCGGCCGCCGCGCCGAGTCCTCTGGTGAGCTGATCCCCCTCGACCTCGCCGTCGGGGACACTGTCGTCTACTCCAAGTACGGCGGCACCGAGATCAGCTCCGAAGGAGAGGATCTGCTGATCCTCTCGAGCCGGGATGTCCTCGCCAAGGTATCGAAGTAATGCCGAAGATCCTGAAGTTCGACGAAGCCGCACGCCGCGGGCTCGAAGCGGGTGTGAACAAGCTGGCCGACGTGGTCAAGGTGACCCTCGGGCCAAAAGGCCGCAACGTGGTCATCGAGAAGAAGTTCGGTGCCCCGACCATCACCAACGACGGCGTGTCCATCGCTCGTGAGGTCGAGTTGGAGGACGTCTTCGAGAACATGGGCGCACAGCTCGTGAAAGAAGTGGCCACCAAGACCAACGACG
>PLSY01000166.1:0-794 GCA_003164275.1 Acidimicrobiaceae bacterium
GCGAGGCGGCCCAGGAGCTGGCCGAGAAGATCGCCAAGAACTCGCCGGCGGCCATGGCGGCAACCAAAAAGGCCCTGTGGGGAGGCTTGGAGCTCGGCCTCACCGACGCCTGCAAGGCCGGGGCCAAAGAGCTCGTCGCCCTCTGGGGTCACCCCGACCAGGAAGAGGGGCCGCTGGCCTTCGCCGAGAAGCGCGAGCCCAACTGGGCCGAGATCGATGGAACCCGGGACAGCCCAGTCCCCATCGCCTAAACGAAACAAGACGTATCGAACCGTTCGGCGAGAGCCGACCCGAAGGAGGAAGCCATGTCGTACTCGAACTACGAGACCCTGATTGTCGAACGCCAGGGAAAGGTGGGCTGGCTGATCAACAATCGACCCAAGCAGCTGAACGCCATGAACTCACTGATGCGCGACGAGTTCGCCCAGGCCTGGATCGAGCTCGACAACGACCCTCAGGTCCGGGTCATCGTCCACACCGGCGAGGGTCGGGCCTTCCAGACCGGTGTCGACGTCTCCGAGCTCGCCGCTGACGGCCAGGGCATGGAGCGCTACCGCGAGGGCCTAGAGGACATGGACCTCCACTTCACCGCCTGGCACCAAAAAGTATGGAAGCCGGTCATCACCGCCGTGAACGGCATCTGTGCCGGCGGGGGATTCCACTGGGTGGCCGATGCCGACATCGTGATCGCCTCCTCCGACGCCCAGTTCTTCGACCCCCACGTCTCCATCGGCCAGGTCACGGCCATCGAGGCCATCGGTCTGGTTCGCAAGATGCCGGTTGAGGCGGTCATG
>PLSY01000166.1:862-7974 GCA_003164275.1 Acidimicrobiaceae bacterium
TCGTCGCCCTCTGGGGCCATCCCGACCAGGAAGAGGGGCCGCTGGCCTTCGCCGAGAAGCGCGAGCCCAACTGGGCCGACCCCGCGGGCACCGAGAACTGAGGCTTGCCGGCGTCGCAATTTGCGATCGGCAGCTTGGGTGGGAAGATCTCTGCGCCCTAGTCAGCCGCGGCCGTCAGCCGGCACAGAGCACGACAGAAGTGAGACGACGATGAACCCGACAACGATTCCTGCAGTGGTCAGAGCTGCCGCCTCGCAGTTCCCCGAGCTCGAAGCGGTGGTCGACGGGGCCTCACGGCCGACCTTCGCCGAGATCGCCGTCTCGGTGGAGCGAGTGGAGCGAGCCCTCCTGGCCAGCGGCGTCCAGGCCGGTGACCGGGTCGGGATCTGGGCCCCGAACGGACTGGACTGGATCATCACCTCATTCGCCATCTATGGCGTCGGGGCGGTGCTCGTGCCCATCAACACCCGCTACAAGGGCGAGGAGGCGGCCGACCTGCTGCGAACCGCCGAAGTGGCCATGCTCTTCACCGTCACAGACTTCCTCGGGGTCGACTACGTCCAACTCCTCGCCGACGCCGGAGGCTTGAAGGGGGTACGCGACACCGTGGTGATGAGCGGCGCGGTCCCTGACGGGACGACGGCGTGGGCGGACTTCCTCGACCGGGCGGAGCAGGTCACAGCAGAAGAAGCCCAAGCTCGCGAGGCGGCCGTCCAGCCCGATGACCCGAGCGACATCATCTTCACCTCGGGGACCACGGGCCTGCCCAAGGGGGCAGTCCTCCGGCACGGCGCCAGTGTCGAGACCTACGTGCAGTGGACAAGGGGCGTCGGGCTCACAGAGGGCGACCGGGTGCTCGGCAACTACCCGTTCTTCCACACGGCCGGCCTCAAGTCGGGGGTGCTCGCCTGCTTCATCCGGGGAGCGACGCTGATCCCGAACGCCGTCTTCGACGTGGCTGTGGTCGTCGGCCGAGTCGAAGAGGAGAAGATCACCGTCCTCCCGGGGCCACCGGCCATCTTCCAGTCGATCCTCAACCACCCCGACTTCGCCACCTTCCCCCTCGGCACCCTGCGCCTCGCCATCACCGGCGCCGCTGTCGTTCCCGTCGAGTTGATCGCCCGCATGAAGTCCGACCTCAATCTCGACATCGTCATCACCGCCTATGGCCTGACCGAGACCCACGGCACGGCGACCATCTGCGAGCAGACCGACTCGATCGAGACCATCGCCACGACCGTCGGCCACCCCCTCGACGGACTCGAGCTCCGCATCGTCGACGACGACGGTGTCGACCAGGCCACCGGCGATCCCGGCGAGGTGCTGATCCGCGGCTTCAACGTCATGACCGAGTACTTCAATGCCCCAGAGGCCACCGCCGAGGCGGTCGACCCGGGCGGTTGGCTCCACACCGGCGACGTGGGCTTCGTCGGCGACGACGGCTACCTGAGAATCGTCGACCGGAAGAAGGACATCCTGATCGTCGGCGGCTTCAACGTCTCGGCCGCCGAGGTCGAGTCGATCATGCTTCGTCGCGACGACGTGGCCCAGGTCGCCGTGGTGGCCGCTCCCGACGAGCGCATGGGCGAGGTGGGCGCGGCCTTCGTCGTTCCCCGTGCCGGCAAGACCCCCGATCCGAAAGAGATGGTGGCTTGGTGCCGGGAGCACATGGCCAACTTCAAGGCTCCGCGCTATGTCCACTTTGTGGAAAGCCTTCCCATCACCTCGACCGGCAAGATCATGAAGCCCGAGCTGCGGGACCGGGCGGCCGAGCTGGCCAAGGAATAGCAGTGTCCGGCCGGCCCCAGTCGGCGGCTCAGCCAACTAGACAGATGACAACCATGCAGACCATCGAGGAGAGCACCAAGCAATGACCACCTATCGGTTTGACGATGTCGAGACACTCAACGCTGCTGCGTCCGAGGAGTTCGGCGAGTGGGGCCCGAGCCTCACGGTGACCCAGGACATGATCAACCAGTTCGCCGAGCTGACCGGGGACCACCAGTGGATCCACGTGGACGTCGAGCGCGCCTTGAAGGAGAGCCCGTTCGGCGGCCCAGTAGCCCACGGCTTCTTGACGTTGAGCCTGATCCCCCGCCTCATGACCACCGGAAACGTGACCATCTCCGGGCACGTGAGCGCGGCCAACTACGGCGCCACCAAGCTCCGCTTCATCGCCCCGGTGCCCGCCGGCTCCGAGGTGCACTCCCGCTCCCGGTTGGTCAGTGCCGAGGCCAAGCCGAAAGGTACCCTGATCACGACGGAGATCGAGGTGGGGGTGGTGGATGCCACCAAGCCGGCCATCCTCTACTCCATGCAGACCCTCTACATGTAACACTGGCGATACGGCGGTAGCCCTGGTGGCACTGAAGGAGCCTGAGTCGTCCGGCCCACCGGGACCATTGGGCCACCGCAAATGATTGGCACCGCTCAGGACGGGCTGGGTAGTGTGCGCCCGACCACGCACGAAGGGGAAGTCAGTGAAACAGTTCTTGGAGGGGAAGGTCGCCATCGTGACCGGTGCCGGTCACGGCATCGGGCGAGGCCATGCGCTCGAGTTGGCGCGACGTGGGGCGACGGTGATCGTGAACGACGTCGGCGGCAGCGTCGACGGGAAGGGCAGCGGCAAGGACGCCGACCTCACCGTTGGCCTCATCACCGAGGCCGGAGGCAAGGCCGCCCCCAACTACGGCGACATCGGCGACGAGACGGCGGCCGAGCAGCTCATCAACCAGGCCTATGACGACTTCGGGCAGCTCGACGTAGTGGTCAACAACGCGGGCATCGTGCGGGATCGGGCCATCTGGAACATGCCGGCCGACGACTTTGACATCGTCATGCGCGTCCACGTGCGGGGCACGTGGCTCACCTCGCACTTCGCCTCCATCAAGTGGCGGGAGCGGGCCAAGGGCGGCGAGACGCTGACCGGGCGCATCATCAACACCACCTCGGGGGCCGGTCTCCAGGGGAACTTCGGCCAGACCAACTACGCCACGGCCAAGGCGGCCATCGTGGGCATGACCCAGACGGCCAGCCTGGAGCTGGCGGGCATCGGCATCACGGTGAACGCCATCGGCCCGGGCGGCCTCACCCGCCTGTCGGCCGGCGTCGGCAGCCTCGGCCAGGCCATCGAGCCCAACGAGATCGGCGCCGACGACTACCACCCGATGGACCCGGCAGGTAGCTCGCCCCTCGTGGCCTGGCTGGCCAGCGACGAGTCCCAATACATCACCGGACAGGTCTTCCGGGTCATCCACGACAAGATCTACTACATGAAGGGCTGGTACGAGGCGGCCACACTTGACGCGGGTGAGAAGCGCTGGGATGCCGAGAAGCTCGGCGCCCTGATCGCCACCGACGTGTTCGGCAGCCGGGCCAGGGGGATCTGAGCATGGTCACCTCAGCCAGCCTCGAAGACGGCACCCTCCTCTACCGCGTAGAAAACTCGATCGCCTGGATCACCCTCAACCGCCCCGATTCGGGCAATGCCATCACCGCCGACCAGCGCAACACGGTCATCGACCTGTTGCACGAGATCGACCTCGACCCGGCCATTCGGGCCGTGGTCATCGGCGCCAACGGCCGACACTTCTGTACCGGTGCCGACCTGCGAGCCCCTCAGCCCGAGATGGACGCGGCCGAGGCCGATGGGGACGGCGAGCCACCGACCGGCACCATCATGCGAGTGCTCGCCGACGGAGCGCAGCGACTGGTCGCTGCCGTGCTCGACTGCCAGAAGCCGATCGTCGCCGCCGTCAACGGCACGGCCGCCGGTATCGGCACCCATCTGGCCCTGGCCTGCGATCTCGTGGTGGCGGCTGAGGAGGCCGGATTCATCGAGGTGTTCGTGCGCCGGGGCATCCTGCCCGACGGTGGCGGGGCCTACCTGTTGACCCGGACCCTCGGCATGCAACGGGCGAAGGAGCTCGTCCTGTTGGGCGACAAGCTGTCGGCCGCCGATGCCTTCGCCGTCGGCATGGTCAACCGGGTGGTCCCGGCGAGTGAGCTCGAGGCCACGGCCACCGAGCTCGCCACCCGGCTGGCCAGTGGGCCGACGGTGGCCCTGGGCCTGGCCAAACGCCTGCTCAACCGATCCCTCGACACCGATCGGGCCACCGCCTTCTTCGAAGAGTCGATGGCCCAAGAGCTCGTGACCCGGACTGAGGACGCAACCGAGGGTGTCGCCTCGTTCGTGGAGCGACGACCTACCGAATTCAAGGGGAGATGACCGAGGGGCCAGCCGAGGCTGCCCCAGCACCACTGGCCGGGGTGGTCGTGCTCGACCTCGGACGCATCGTGGCCGGACCGCTCTGCTCGTTCATGCTCGCCTCGCTCGGGGCCACAGTCATCCGGATCGACCAACCGGGCGGGGACGTGAGCTGGAAGGCACCACCGTTCATCGGCGCCGACGGGGCCACCAACGAGAGCCCGCGCCAACCCGACGCCATCTCTCTCGCCCATGTGAAACGGGACCGGGGCAAGCGGAGCATCGTCATCGACCTGGAGTCGACCGAGGGACGGTCCCTGTTCACCACCCTCGCCACCAAGGCCGACGTCCTGGTCGAGAACTACCGACCGAGCACGCTCGAGCGGTTCGGGCTCGGCTACGAGGCGCTGCTGGCCGAGAATCCCCGGCTCATCTACTGCGCCATCAGCGGGTACGGGCTGACCGGGCCCTATCGGAACCGGGTGGCCATGGATATCGCCATCCAGGCGGCGTCGGGGTTCCTCTCCCATACCGGCTTCCCCGACGGGCCACCGATCAAGACCGGGGCCACCGTGGGCGACCAGGTGCCGGCCGTCTACGCCGCTCTCGGCATCCTGGCCGCCCTCCGCCAGCGCGAGGCGACGGGCAAGGGTCAGTTGGTCGACGTGGCCATGTTCGATGTCATGGCCTCTCTCGTATGGGACGAGCCCCTCGAGCTCTACGAGGACCAGGGCCTGGGCGTGCGTTGGGGGAACAGCGATCCCCGGGGTGGTCCCTTGAATGTCTATGCCACGGCCGACGGCTGGGTGGCCCTCGTCATCGCGTCGGGCACCCAGTGGACCCACCTCTGTGAGCTGATGGATCGTCCCGACCTGGCGGTGTTGTCTACGGTGGCGGCCCGCACCAAGCGATTGTCCGAGCTCGACGGCGTAGTGGCCGACTGGTGTCGCGGCCAGGACTCAGTTGCCTTGGCCGCCTCCCTGCAGGAGGTCGGCATCCCGAGCGCCTCGGTGGTCGACGCCATCGACCTCCGTCACGACCCCCACGCCCAGGCCCGGGGGACGCTGGCCGACCTCGTCCACCCGGCCAGCCCCGACCGGCCGAGCGGGTACTTAGGGGCGGTGCTGCCCATGCGCCTGTCCGGCTACCCGGCCGCCCCCGAGCCGGCCGAGACGCTCGGGGCGAGCACCCGGGCCGTCTTGTCGGACCTGTTGGGGCTGAGCCCGGACGAGGTAGACGGACTGGCCGAGCGCGGGGTCATCTGAGCCCTCGGGCGAGCGGATCCGTATGCCCGCCTACAGCGGAATGTAGACGTTCTTCGTGCGGAGGAACTCGTCGAGGCCGGCCCGACCGCCCTCTTTGCCCATGCCACTCAGCTTGTGGCCGCCGAAGGGCGCTGACGCCGGCAGGGCGGCGAAGCCGTTGACCGAGATGTAGCCGGCATCCAGCTTGGCCGCCACCCGGTGGGCCCGCTTCAGGTCGGTGGTATGGACATAGCCGGCCAGGCCGTAGGCGGTGTCGTTGGCGAGGGCGACGGCCTCGTCCTCGTCGGAGAAGGTGATCACCGACAGCACCGGGCCGAAGACCTCTTCTTGGGCGATGTAGTCGGCGCTGTCCAGACCGTCGAAGATGGTCGGCTCGATGAAGAAGCCCGCAGACAAGTCCCCCTCGCTGGCGGCACCTCCGGTGATGAGCTCGCCCTTGCCACTCTGGCGGGCCCGGTCGATCATGCCGAGGATGCGGTCGTACTGGCCCTCTGAGACCACCGGGCCAATGACAGTCACCATGTCGAGCGGATCTCCGAGGGGCAGAGCACGAGCGGTCGCCGCCGCCCGCTCCAGCACCTGGTCGTGGACGGACTCGTGGACGATCATCCTCGAGGGCGACACGCAGGCCTGTCCGGCCATGCCCATGGGCATGGCCCCCGAGAACTGCCCGGCGGCATCGAGGTCGGCGTCGGCGAACACGATGCTCCCCGACTTGCCACCCAGCTCGAGCACGACCGGGGTGATCGACTCAGCCGCGGTGACAAGGATCTTCCTCGCCGTCTCGACCCCACCGGTGAAGCTGACCTTGCCGACATCCCGATGGCGGACGAGGGCCGCTCCGGCCTCAGGGCCCCCGACGATCACGTTCACCAGCCCGGGCGGCAGCCCGGCTCGCAAGGCCAGCTCGCCGAAGCGCACAGCCGAGAACGGGGCGAGCTCCATGGCCTTGACCACCACGGCGTTCCCTGCGGCCAGGGCCGCCCCGCCCTTGCGGCTCAATGAGCTGATGCCGCCGTTCCACGTGGAGATGGCCGCCACCACGCCGTAGGGCTCGGGCAGGGTGTAGTCGAAGGCCTGCTCCGGGAAGATCGGGATGACCTGGCCCTCGATCTTGTCGGCGTACCCGGCGTAGTACTCCAGGTAGTCACCGGCCCGTCGCGGCAACCCGAGCGCGGTGGTCATCGGGATGCCGGCCTCGAGGGACAGGATCTTCGCCACCTCGTCGCCGTCCCCCCGGATGAGGGCGGCCAGGCGGTTCAAGGCGTTGCGGCGTTCGTCGGGTCGCCACGCCCACCAGATCTTCTGGGCCGCCACCGCGCTAGCCACCGCCCTGTCCACCTCGTCGAGGCCGGCCATCACCACCTCGGCTTGGACCTTGCCCGTCGCCGGGTTGACGTGCTCGAACCGGTCAGAGGTGGTCGTTGCGACCCTGTCCTCGCCGATCAGCAGGTAGTGGGAGGAGAAGAGCTCTCTGGCCAGACGGTCGTGGGTGGCGGTGTCGATGGGCATGGGTGGCCTTCCTTCTTAGGCGGCTCGCAGGAGGCCGAAGGGGCCTCGAGCGATCGCCGGTTCAGCTGACTGTAACGGTGGGATGCGTCGTTTCGGACCTCGGCCCGGGTGGGACCGGCCCGCTCAGT
>PLSY01000186.1 GCA_003164275.1 Acidimicrobiaceae bacterium
GCAGTGCTCGATGCGGTGGCGCAGGCCCTTCCCGTGCTGGCCGCCGAGGGCCTTCACATACGCCTCGGCCACCAGCTGGGTGGTGGCATCGCCATTGGCGTGCACCATGAGTTGCCACCCGTGCTCCTCGCACCAGGCGATCCGTTCGACCAGCACTGAAGGCTCGATGTTCATGGCCCCCCTCTCGGTGGTTCCGAGGTAGGGCTCGTGGAGGTAGCCGCTCCGGCCCTGGTTGGACCCGTCGCCCACGATCTTGCGGGCCCCGATCCACACCCGGTCATTGCCGGCCCCGGGGTGGACGTTCTTGCTGTCCCACTCGGTGGCCTTGTCGTCGAGCACGGCCAGGCTGATCCGGGTGCGCAGGCGACCCAGGGTGGAGAGTGCCCGGAGCAGGGCGATCTCCTTCTCGCCCATGAGGGCTCCGGTGGCGGCCTCGCGCATGGTGGTGACTCCGACCCGGGCAGCGTCGTCGGTGATGGCGTGGATGTTGTCCACCAGGCCTCGCAGGCTCAGCCTGTCGACGTACTTGAGCAGGATTGCCACCGCACCCATCTCGCCCAAGACTCCATTGACCCGCCCGTTGGCGTCACGGCCGAAATGCCCGCCCGGGGGGTCCGGGGCGTCGTCGGTGATACCGGCGAGCTCAAGGGCCCTCGAGTTCACGTAGGAGAAGTGCATAGACGCGTTCATGATGGCGACCGGGTGCTCTCCCGACACCGCGTCGAGTTCCTCACGGCCGAGCTCGGGGAACCCGGGGAAGAGGGAGGGGTCGAAGCCGCTGCCGAGGATCCACGCACCCGGCTTGGCTGACGAGGCGGCGGCCTTCAGCTCGTCGAGGACGTCCTCCAGCGAATCATGGGTGAGTGGGCTGCAGTCAATCCAGCGGTAGATCAGCGCAGTGACCCACAGATGCATGTGCGGCTCGACTAGCCCCGGGTAGAGGACGGCGTCGTCCAGCTCGATGGTCTTGGTGAGGGATCCCACGTGCTCCTGAAGCTCCGCCACGGTCCCGACGCCAACGATGCGACCGTGCTTGATGGCCACCGCACGGGCGTGGGGCCTCCCCTCGTCCATGGTCACCACGCGGCCGATAAAGAGATGGTCGGCATGCGCGTGGTGCCGCTCGGCCGGCTCCTCTTCGGCCGGCTCGACGACCTCGTCGACAGATCCTCCCGCGTCCAGCAGCTGGCTCACCGCCGGGTGGGGAACACAGCCCTCGCAGTCAGGCGTAACCATGGCCGACCCCCTCTTGGCGGCATCGCACATGCTCCGCCTAATCCTGACGCTATTGCGAGCGGGTCCCCGCGGACAGGGTCGAAGGACTCTAAAGAACAATTTGTTCCACCCAACAAGGCCTGGTACACGTCACCCTTCTTGGAAGTTCCGGAGATCGCGCTCACTCCAGTGGGCGGTCGAAAGGGCTCAAAGGACCTGGGAGCAGTTCTTGAGTTGGCTCGATCACCGGGTCTGGAGGGCGAAAAGTGCCCCATCGGCGACGCGGCCAACATTCCGGGTGGGGATGTCACCGCACGCCGGTTGGCGGCGGTTAGCAGTGAGGGCAGCGGTTTATCGAAGCCGAACGGCCCGGGTGGCGTCCCCTCGAGTGGTGGGCTTTGAGTAGCCGGGGCATCCACCAATAGGTGGGGCCATCGGCGTGATCCTCGGTGTGTTCCTAGCCGAACCCACCAAAGGAGACACCACCGATGGCCCTGGATAAGTCTGTCCTGTCCGAACTACTCGACGCATTCCGAACCGGTGAGGGACTCGACCTCATCAAAGAAGCAGCCGCCCTGGTCTGCCAGGAGCTGATCGAGGTCGAGCTCACCGCCCAGATCGGAGCCGATCGCTATGAGCGGACCGGCACCCGGAGCAACGAGCGAAACGGGCACCGTCCCCGGGTGCTCTCAACCAAAGCCGGCGATGTCGAGCTGGCCATCCCGAAGCTCAGGAAGGGAAGCTTCTTCCCCTCCATCCTCGAGCCCCGACGCCGGATCGACCAGGCCCTCTACGCCGTGGTCATGGAGGCCTACGTGCACGGGGTGTCGACCAGGGCCGTCGACGAGCTGATGGCCGCCCTCGGAGTGGGCTCGGGCATCTCCCGCTCCGAGGTGTCACGGATCTGTGCCGGGCTGGACGAGGTGGTCGACTCGTTCCGGGAGCGGAGACTCGACCACGTGGCCTTCCCTTACGTGTACCTGGATGCGACCGTGCGCCACGAGGCGCCAACTGACCGGGTGGGAGGAAAGGACCCACCTGCGGCCTGTCGCAGCAGGCCGCTGAAGCTGGAGGCAGCCCGACCCTGGAGACGCAGGAGAAGGTGGGAGCAGCCTCGACGACGACGGAACGGATCGGCACTGCCAGACGGTCCGGGTCCGGCAAGCAAGACGGAAAGGTGTAATACGTATGAACCAGTGGTGGAACCCCCTCAAGCGAGAGATACCGGCTCAAACCTGGCAGATCTGGGCCGGACAGCAGCAGACCGGGAGCCCGAGGTGACCGGGCGAGCGGACTGGCATCGGCAAGATAGTTGTCGGCGTCGGGGCCACGAGGAAAGCCTGCGGCGTACTCGTGGATGGGCTGCAGGGGAAAAGCTGGGCACCAACCCCGTCGACCGGTCAGCGGTGAACGTGGGAACCACCTCGGGGCTGCCCTTCCCGCCGACCAGCCAGGTCGGAGGCGGGCAGGCTCGTCGTCAGCTGTTGGCCCCGAGGTGGGACGGAGTCCTCGTAGTAGTCCGAGGTCGGGAAAGCCGGCTACATGGCGAAGGAGGACAGCGAGACCGCAGTAACGGAACTGGCAAGCCAGGAGGTCGCCGGTGAACACCGACGCACTGTGGCCAGAGCCTTCAATGGCCTGGTCGCAGGTACTGGGAATCCAGACCAAGCTGCACCAGTGGGCTGCCGACGCCCCGAACCGTCGGTTCTGTGACCTCTACAACCTCGTGTGTGATCCGGCCGTCCTCTCTGAGGCATGGCGCCCGGTCCGGGGCAACAGGGGCAGCCGCTCGGCGGGCGTGGACGGCCAGAGTGCCTACTACGTCGAGATCGAGCGGGGCGTCGAGGCATTTCTCGACGNNACCGTCCGGGATCGGGTGGTGCAAGCCGCCCTCAAGCTGGTGCTCGAACCGATCTTCGAGGCGGACTTCAAGCCGTGCAGCTACGGCTTCCGCCCGAAGCGCCGAGCGCAGGACGCCATCGCCGAGATCCACTTCCTCTGCTCCCGCTCCTATGAGTGGGTGCTCGAAGGTGACATCACGGCGTGCTTCGACGAGATCGACCACACGGCCCTCATGGACCGGGTGCGACGTCGGATCGGAGATAAGCGTGTCCTCGCCTTGGTGAAGGCGTTCCTCCACGCCGGCATTCTCTCTGAGGATGGCGTCGAAAGGGACACGGTCGCCGGCACGCCCCAAGGTGGCATTCTCTCGCCGCTGCTCTCCAATGTCGCTCTCTCGGTCCTCGACGAACACTTCGCCGAGGCCTGGAAGAGCTTCGGAGGAAGCTCGGCCAAGCGCCAACAACGTCGGCTCAAGGGCCTTCCCACCTACCGCCTCGTCCGCTATGCGGAC
>PLSY01000005.1 GCA_003164275.1 Acidimicrobiaceae bacterium
TCGACATGTCGGAGACGCTGGCCGGGCTGCTGCCCGACCTGGGAAGCCTGTGGACTAGAACCCTGGCCGACGCCTCGGGTGTCGTTGAGCGGCTAGCCCGCACCGAGCTTGATGACGATGCACTTCGGGGCGATGCGTTGAAGGGCGGGCAACCCTGCTATTCGAGTCATCCACTCAGAGACGCCCTCGTCATCCTCTACCTTCTGACTCTCGTGGGAACGTTGATTGCGAAGGCCGGTGTCGGGACTCTGGAATCCATCGATGCGCTTGACAGGTTGAACTCTCGATACCCGGAGATCAACAGCGTGTTCGAGCTTCTGACTGTGCTGGCTTGGATGATCCCGCTGTGCGTATGGCTGGCCAATAGGTCGAAGGGCAACGAGTAGCCGGGACTAGCGAGAGTTGGTGTGGACCGACTGGTCGATCTGACGAGATAGCTGGCTGGCCAGCACCTCGGTGACTCGCTCGATGGTCGCATCGTCCAACTGTGAGCCGCCGAGTTGCGGCAACCACAACTTCTCCTTTCGACCCTCGCAGACGAGAACGCCTCCAACCTCTTCCCATCCCTGGTCGAGCCGGAGACCTCCTGGTCCCCACACCACGACGATCGGCGTGACCTTCACTTCTAGGCGCTGAGGGGGAGAGCGAAGCATCCCCTCGATCTTCCGAGCACCTGTGCGAGCTTGGCCGATAGGCTCCCGCCCGAGGATTCCGGCGACGACTCCGTGCTTGATCTCGCAGTCATTGGTGGTCCACTTCGACTCGATGGCGAAGACGCCACCGGGGCCGACGAGAACGTGGTCGATATCTCCGTGGGTCGCCAAGTAGAGGCCGTTGACGATCCGCCAGCCCTTCCGGCGCCGTCTCCAACTCGTGACAGCTTCGGCAGTTGCCTCTTCACCTAGCTTGCCCATGCTCCTTCCATAGGACCCGGACATGACGAAGACCATCCAGCCGAAGCAGGCCAACGTGGATGCCGCCAGGAACCCGAGAAGAAACGCCCGGAATGTCGCTGGGATCGGCTCCACCACGATGACCTCGGTGAGAACGACTGCGATCAGGATTAGGCAAGCCCACACGAGAGCGTTCTTGCGGATGGTGCGGATCTGAGCCTCCCGAAGCATCAGCCGTGCATGTTCGCCGGGTCGGTTCTTCACGGAATGGTTCATCGACCATCCCAACCTGGTCCTGAAGGAGCGGCAGCTTCGGCGCCGGTAGCCAATCTGCTGGCCTTGGATGGATGCTGGCGACCGTGGCGCTCCTAGTGCAGGCTGTGGGCCATGGCCGCTCTACCAGACCACATCGAGATGTCAAAGCAAGCGATCCGAGATCACGCCATGGCGTTCTCGAAGAAGTGGGCCGATGCCACAAGCGAGGCCGCTGATCCCGCTTCGATGACGGCAAGGCCGTCTACGATTCGCCTCTGATCAAGGCGACGGGTGCTTGGAGAAGCAGGCCAAGTGATCGAAGACCAGCATCAAGGCGGACGGTGAGGATGGCGACCAACCTGTCCGCCGACGACAGACAAGCGAGGCCCAGTGGAGTCCCTTCCGAAGCAGTCTGACGATGGCCCAGTCCAGGGAAGCTCGACACTGGCTGGTGGACTCCGGTCGAAGGTCGATGCCTTGTGGAACGCCTTCTGGTCGGGCGGCATCTCGAACCCGCTTGAGGTCATCGAGCAGATCACCTACCTGCTCTTCCTCAAGCGACTGGACGACCTTCAGACCTTGGCGGAGAACAAGGCCACCCAGTTGGGTAAGCCCATCGAGAATCCCATCTTCCCCGAGGGCGACGACGACAAGGGCTGCGCCTACGCCGATATGCGCTGGTCCCGGCTCAAGAACTTGGCCCCTGCCGAGATGTTCAAGGTGATGTCCGAACACGTCTTCCCGTTCCTCCGATCGCTCGGCGGAGAGGGTTCGACCTACTCCACCCACATGCAGGATGCGACGTTCACCATCCCAACGGCGAGCCTCTTGGCCAAGGCCGTGGACGGGATCAGCGACATCCCGATGAACGACCTGGACACCAAGGGCGACATCTACGAGTACATGCTGGCCAAGATCGCTTCAGCCGGTCAGAACGGCCAGTTCCGAACCCCTCGGCACATCATCAGCCTCATGGTGGCCATGCAAGAGCCAACGCCCTCGGACACCGTGCTCGACCCCGCCTGTGGCACCTGTGGGTTCCTCGTTGGGGCTGCCCGGTACGTCATGACTCATCACCCAGAAGCGCTCCTCGACGCTGGGCTGCGGGAGCACTTCAACCACGGCATGTTCTACGGCTACGACTTCGACAATACGATGCTCCGCATCGGGTCGATGAACATGCTCCTGCACGGGGTCGAGAACCCCGATGTTCGGTACAAGGACTCGCTCTCCCAACTTCACGCCGATGAAGAAGAGATGTACTCGCTGGTCCTTGCTAACCCTCCGTTCGCCGGATCGCTGGACTACGAGAACACGGCCAAGGATCTCCTCCAAGTGGTGAGGACCAAGAAGACTGAGTTGCTGTTTCTCGCACTCTTTCTGAGGGTGCTGAAGCCGGGCGGACGAGCAGCGGTGATCGTCCCGGACGGCGTGCTCTTCGGTTCGTCCAAGGCTCACAAGGAGCTACGACGCATCCTCGTGGAGGACCAGCAGCTTCAAGGCATCGTGTCGCTGCCCAGTGGGGTGTTCCGACCCTACGCAGGGGTGTCGACAGCCATCCTGTTCTTCACCAAGACCAACTCGGGTGGGACCGATGACGTTTGGTTCTACGACCTTCAGGCTGACGGGTTCAGCTTGGACGACAAGCGGACAGCGCTTCTGGATGCTGACCGGCTCGGCGTGGCTCCCGTGGTGTCCCTGAACGAGAACGAGCACGTCAAGAACAACCTGCCCGACGTGCTGGCCCGATGGCACGAGAGGGGAAGCACAGAGCGGAGCCGAGCACACACTGACCAGAGTTTCTGTGTGCCCAAAGCGAACATCGTGGCCAACGACTACGACCTCAGCATCAACCGCTACAAGGAAGTCGTGCACGAGGAGGTCCTCTATCGGGCACCTAGCGAGATCATCGCCGACCTGATTGTGCTGGAAGACGAGATCCGCCAGGGACTCGCTGACCTAGATGCGATGTTGGGATGACCGTCCCGCTTATCTCCGTAGCCAAACTCATAAACGAACGTGTCGGCCCATTCGTTGGTGAGCGGCGATATCTGGCAACCGGCTCAGTGGCAGATGATGGGAGTTTGGATCCCGCATTGGTTACCTGGGATGAACGGCCAACTCGTGCGGATCTTGAGGTCCAGATTGGCGATCTTTGCTTTGCTCGGATGAAGGAGACCAGAAAGGTGCGCCTGTTCCACTCCGGGGAGGAGGACTGCATCCTGTCCACGGGATTCGCCATTGTCCGACCCGACCCTGCGCTCTTGGACGGACGATTCTTATTGCACGTCCTTCGATCTGACGATTTCCAGCGGCAGAAGGACTCTTTTAGCCACGGAGCTACGCAGCAAGCCATAACGAACACTGGTATTCGCAAACTGCAGATTCCACTTCCTCCTCTTGGCGAGCAACGACGCATCGCAGCCATCCTGGACAAGGCTGATGAGGTTCGAGCCGAGCGACAAGGTTCGCTGAAGACTCTGGATTACCTGAGCCAGGCGATCTTCCACGACATCATTGGGGATCCCATCTCCAATACTCATCAATGGCCAACAAAGACACTCGATGAGCTAATGCACTTTTGCACGGGAAAGTTAGATTCTAATGCTGCAGTTGAGGGTGGCAAGTATCCTTTCTTTACTTGCGCAAAGGACACTCTATTGATAGATGAATACGCCTTTGATTGTGAAGCGTTGCTCCTGGCTGGCAATAACGCCACCGGTGACTATTCAGTGAAACACTACAATGGGAGATTCAATGCCTACCAGCGCACATATGTCATCACTCTCAAATCTGAGTCAGATTCTTACGAGTACATCCGTATGGCGCTCCAACAATCTCTACAGCACCTCAAAAGGATTTCCAAAGGGACTAACACAAAGTATCTTACACTGGCATTGCTAAACAATGTTTCGATTCTATATCCTCCACCGGAGATTCAGTATAAATACGAGGAGAGGATCGATGCAGTGAAGGCCTGCAGCATTTCAGCGGCGAAATCTCAAGCCATGATTCATGATCTGCACACAGCGTTGCAGACCAATGCCTTCCAGGGAACACTGTGAGCGCCTTCGACTTCCTTGCCGCTGAGTTTCCCCAGATCTACGACGAGGCCGAGAAGTCGGTCAACGCAGCGCTGCCTGACCCCCGCACGTCGTGCTTCTACTCACGGCGGGTCGTTGAACAGGTAGTCCGGTGGGCCTTCAATGCCGACCCCGCACTCTCCATGGCCTACGGTGACACGCTCAGCGATCTGCTGAACGACTCCGTGTTCAAGCGCCAGATGGGCGACACGGTGTTCCAGTTCGCCCGAGGTGTGGTCCGCCAGGGGAACCGTGCCGTCCACGAGGCCGCCCGTGTGACCCAGCGGGACTCGATCACGTCCCTGTCGGCGCTGTTCCAGTTCACGTACTGGTTCGCACGCACTTACTGCCGTGGCGACAAGCCTGCCGCCGATCTCCGGTTCGACCCTCGGCACCTACCCTCCCCCAAGAAGGTTACGGAGGCATCAGTCGAACAGGTCGCCGAGCTTGAGGCGGCACTGGAACGAAGTGAGCAGGAGCGCCAGCAGGCGCTCGAAGCCGTGGCTGACCGGTCCGCCTTGGAAGCTCAGGTAGAGAAGTTGAAGGCCGAGATCGCCGAGGCGAAGAAGGCCGCTGCCGCCACGTCCGACGACCATGACTACTCAGAGGCGGAGACACGGGACTACTTCATCGACCTCCTGCTGGCCGAGGCGGGCTGGCCGTTCGGCGAGAACGACGCTCCGGTTGATGGCAAGGACGTTGAGGTCGAAGTCACCGGTATGCCCAACAACGAGGGCAAGGGCTACGTCGACTACGTCCTGTGGGGAGATGATGGCCAGCCCTTGGCGGTGGTTGAGGCGAAGAAGACCCGCAAGGATGCCGAGGTGGGCAAGCAGCAGGCCAAGCTCTACGCCGACTGCCTAGAGGCCCAATACGACCAGCGCCCCGTCATCTTCTACACCAACGGGTTCGAGCACTGGATATGGGACGACTGCTCGTACCCACCCCGGTCGGTCCAGGGCTTCTACACGAAGGATGAGTTGGAGCTTCTGGTTCAGCGGCGCACGTCGAAGGTCGCCCTGGCCGATGTCGCCATCAGTCCTGTGATCGTGGAGCGCTACTACCAGCAGCGGTGCATCCAGAACATCAGTGCGGCGTTTGAGGGGCACCATCGCAAGGCGCTAGTGGTGATGGCAACCGGGGCCGGGAAGACCCGGACAGTGATCGCCCTGTCCGACCTCCTCATCCGAGCGAACTGGGCCAAGCGGGTCCTCTTCTTGGCCGACCGGACGGCATTGGTCAACCAGGCGGTCAACGCCTTCAAGGCGTTCCTGCCTGACTCGGCACCGGTGAACCTGGTGACCGAGAAGAACACTGAGGGTCGAGTCTTCGTCTCGACGTACCAGACCATGATGGGACTCATCAACGATGACGCCGGTGGCGAGCGGCGCTTCGGTGTGGGCTACTTCGACCTGGTCGTCATCGACGAGGCCCACCGTTCGGTGTTCAAGAAGTTCAAGGCCATCTTCGACTACTTCGACTCGCTGTTGGTTGGACTGACCGCCACGCCTAAGGACGAGGTCAACAAGAACACCTACAGCCTGTTCAACTTGGAGACGGGCCATCCAACAGACGCCTACCCCTTGGAGGAGGCTGTCCAGGACGGCTACCTCGTGCCCTTCAACGCCGTGTCGGTGTCCACGAAGTTCCAGCAGAAGGGCATCCACTACGACGACCTCTCACCGGACGAGAAGGAGGCGTGGGACGAAGCGGACTGGGGCGAGGAGTCCGACATCCCCGATCACGTTGATGCCGCAGCCCTCAACAAGTGGCTGTTCAACGCCGACACGGTGGACAAGGTCTTGGAGACCCTGATGACGAAGGGGATCAAGGTCGACGGCGGTGATCGCCTGGGCAAGACCATCATCTTCGCCAAGGGCCAAGATCACGCACAGTTCATCGACAATCGGTTCAATGCCAACTACCCCCACTACAAGGGTGCCTTCGCTCGGGTCATCACCTACCAGACCACCTACGCTCAGAGTCTCATCGACGCCTTCTCCGTCAAGGGCAGTGATCCGCAGATCGCCATTTCGGTGGACATGCTCGACACAGGGATCGACGTGCCCGAGGTCGTCAACCTTGTCTTCTTCAAGCCGATTCGTTCCAAGACCAAGTTCTGGCAGATGCTCGGACGTGGCACTCGCCTCTGTCCCGATCTCTTCGGACCAGGTGAGGACAAGACGCACTTCGAGGTCTTCGACTTCTGCGGCAACTTCGAATACTTCGGCCAGGACCCGCCCGTCACCGAAGGTGCCGTCATCCGGTCCATCAACGAGCGCCGGTTCGTAGCCCGCTTGGAGCTACTTCGTTCGCTCGATGCCGCCGAGGACGGGGACCTGACAGGCGACCTGGCCAAGCTTCTCCACGAGGAAGTGGCGTCGATGAACGTGGATAACTTCGTCGTCCGACCGCACCGCAAGATGGTGCAGAAGTTCGGGCAGGCCGGGTCCTGGATGGACATCAACGACGACGATGCCACTGGACTGGTGGAAGAGGTTGCTGGACTCCCCACTGAACTTGAGGGCGAGCCAGAAGAGACACGCCGGTTCGACCTCACGGTGCTGAATCTTCAGTTGGCCCTGCTGAAGAGCGATCCGGTGTTCGCCAAGCTCCGTGACCAGGTGAAGGCCATCGCTAGCCTCCTTGAGGACTACCCGACGATCCCCGCAGTGAAGAAGGAACTGGCGCTACTCGCCGATCTTCAGACAGACGAGTGGTGGGAAGGTGTCACCCTTCAGATGTTGGAGGATGTGCGCAAGCGGGTCCGGCTGCTTGTTCCGTTCATCGAGAAGGCCAAGAAGAAGGTGGTCTACACCGACTTCACCGACGAGTTGGGTGCTGTGGTCGTGATGCCACATGGCAAGACCCCTCCGCACTCCAACTTCGAGCAGTTCCGCAAGAAGGCGCTGTCCTTCCTGAAGGAGCATCAAGGCGAGGCGGCGGTCAGGAAGGTCCATCAGAACTGGCCGATCACGCTCGACGACATGGCTGAGCTTCAGCGCATCTTGGTCGAGAGTGGAGTGGGCACCGAGGAGGACTTCGACCAAGCCAAGGAGCAGGCGGGCAGCTTCGGGCTGTTCGTCCGCTCGCTGGTCGGCCTGGATCGTGCTGCGGCCAAGGAGGCATTCGGCCAGTTCCTTGCCAAGCAGAACTACAACGCCAACCAGATCACATTCGTGGACCTGATCATCAGCGACCTGGCCCAAAATGGCGTGATCACGGCTGATCGGTTCTACGACGCCCCGTATACCAACATCAGCCCGACAGGTCCTCAGCAGTTGTTCACACCCGAGCAGATCGAAGAACTGGACCAGGTACTCGACACCGTGCGCCAGAACGCAGACGTGGCGTAGACAAGGGACGACGCCGAGCAGCGGGACCGAGGGCTGGCGATTCCAAAGGACGGGCAATGGCGGACGATGACGGAGTCAAGCGGCAATCCCAGCGTCCGCTCACGGGTTGGATGGTCGTCGCCATCGTGGGCATCGTGGCACTGGCCACAGTCGGAATCACGGCTCTGATCACTTCGAACTCATCGAATCGCAGCACAACATCGACCATCAAGCCTCATGCCGCTCAGACAACCGTGCCGGTCACGACGACAATGGCACCGGACGGACGGCTGTGACAAAAGGCCCGCTCGTCTCTAGTCGAGCTTTGCGAGCCTCTTCAGCACTTGCCTGGGAGGCGTTGGCTGCCTTACGAGCGAATAAAACGGCGGCTCCTGATGCGAGCGCCGCCACGATGGCCACGATGAACGCAGCTACGTTCATGTCTTCCGCCGATCCGATCTCGCCATCGGGTCAGCGTACCGTTCGGAATGGCTCATCACGGCATGGCCAGGGAGGAGCTACGTCACCTATTCGGCCCACTGGTGTGTTGAGGTTCGTAATGATCGATCAGTGGCCGACTAGCTTTGGTCGCCTTCGCTGCTGATCCCTAGATCCCGGACACGCTCTTCTCTCAACTCTTCCCTGAGCGAGTCTGAACTCGAATGCGGCTCCCGACCCTCAGAGGCTCTCGGTTCTACCGGAATCCTCACCTCGTCTAGGACAATCTCTAGGTTCACCGGCACATCGGAAAGCCCAACGAGAGCAAGAAGGCAGTATTCAACTTCTGCCAAGAAGATCAGTTTGCTGTCGGAGTACCAAGGACGAGGATCTGAGTAGTAGATCCCCGATGCCGAACCCATGAGGTCTTCGATCTCCTCTGCCATTCTGTGAGCAGAGCAGTGGTGCGGTTGGCGCACCCGGTTGAGTTTCTCTTCGAGGAGACGGACATCAGAGTCCCGTGATTGGCCTGCCAGGCGATGCTTCTTGACCGTGCGGAGGATAAGCGCCTCCATCCAGTAGCCCACCCATGGCCATGATCGAATCTGTTCAAGCAGAACCAGTCGTTGCGGTGGATCGAGAAGAGCAAGCTTCACAGCTTCATTCAGGAGCTTCTTCTCTGCCATCGATAGTGGTCGACGTGTCGGATTCTCCCCTATGGGCATCTACCCAATGTAGGCCCCTGCTTGTCCGAGGCTGAGCTTTCCAGGCTTCTACACTCGTGCCATGAACGAACTCTTCGATCAGATCTTGAGCGCTGCAACTAGCGGTGCCTACTATCTCGCTCTCTTCGGGGCTTTGACAGTTCCAGACATCTGCTCAGGACTAGAGGCCGAAGACGGATTCACCTCCGGTTTGCAGTACCAGGCTTGGTTCAGCAAGTGGGTGACGCCGAGGTACTTGGTCGGTGGACGAGTGACTCTGACTGGACAGGACGCCTACCAGTTCCGCTGCTCCATGCTTCATCAAGGGACTACGCAGCATCCAACGAGTAGATACAGACGCATCCTCTTCGTTCCACGCAGCAACCATGGGAATGTCTTTCACAACAACGTGCTCGACGATGCGCTCAACCTCGACATCCCAATCTTCTGCAAGGACATCGTCGATGGTGCTCGAATGTGGCAGCAGGAAGTCATGGACTCCGAGACCTACCAGCGGAACTTCGACCGATTCGTTCGAATCCATCCAATGGGAATCGGACCGTACATGGTCGGCACCCCTGTGGTGTCGTAGGCCTCTACGCCGAACGCTCGCCGGTGTGCTGGCGTGGGCCGCCCCGTGTCACCGGGACTCAAGTCCTGCTATGCAGCCGACCTTGAAGACTCGCCCCCCGTGATCGTCAAGTATCTGTACAAAGTCTGACGGCTGACTCCTGCCAGACGGGCGATCTCGGTGACGGACAAGTCGCCCTTGTCGTACTGCTCCTGGGCCTTCCTAACCGCTGCGGGGCTGAACTCACGCTTCCGACCACCCTTGCGGCCACGAGCACGGCTAGCAGCCAGGCCGGAGTTGGTGCGCTCGATGAGTAGGTCTCGCTCCATCTCCGCCACGGCGCTGACGATCGAGTACACGAGCTTCCCGGCTGGGGTCCCGGTATCGATGCCGAGATTCAGGATCTTGAGACTGACCTTCCGCTCGGACAGATCATCAGCCAGTGCGGATAGTTGCGATGTGGACCGGCCAAGCCGAGATAGCTCGGTGACCATGAGAGTGTCTCCCTGCCGCAAGGAACGCAGGAGTTCGTCCCACTGAGGTCGAGGGGCACCCTTCTTGCCCGACCCGACTTCGGCGTAGATCATCTCGGCTCCCGCTGCGCTCAGTTCGTCCGTCTGCCGGTCGAGAGACTGGTCGTTAGTCGACACTCGTGCGTACCCCAGGATCGCCATGCGGCTCAGTGTAACACAAGTCTCTCCTTTACGTGACAGAGATTCTTGGACGGAAAGATGACACCGCAGTCACGCCTGGCATGGCCTGCACCGAGGCCTGTCACGCAGACGGTCGTTTGTGAACGTCTGCCAACGATGCTCCACCGGCCTCGACGTTTCGTCCTATGGCTCGGCGCCCCACGCCGCCCCACGCCGCCCCACCCGAAGGTGAAGCGGCCCTTGTAAGTCGGTCAGGCACCGACAGCGGTCAGGAAAGCAGCCGCCGCCGTTGCGGCATTGGCAAAATCGGCATTGCCCTGCTCGATCTCTCCATTTGCGTCATTGTCATTCACTCCCGCCACCATCGACTGGCCACCAGTCTCGTAATCCGTCAAGCATGTGCTTAGGTCGGCGTTCGCAGACGCAGGCGCACCGGGGACCGGACCCAGGTTTTGAACCGCTTGCACACTGGTGGTCAACCCTTGGGCATCGTCAGTGACTTGAGCGACATTGCCCAACTCGACATCTGAGGTCACTGTATATACATCTATCTTCACCGTGGAAAGTCCATTGAACCATGGTGCTGATATGTTGCCCAGGTTGGAAGCCGATGTCGGTGGTGACACGGTCGGAGTAGTCGTTGCTGGCGACAGTGGGGTTGTGGTGGTAGTAGGAACGGACTGAATCCACGCCTGGGTCTTCGAAAGAAACTGCGGACACAGATCCGTGATGGAATCTGTGAACACGACAGCCACATCGGCCTGAGCCTCAGTCTGCGAGAAACTCGGGTTTCCCTTTGCTTCACCAGCCAGCCCGTCGTCCCAGACGGTCTCCGGAGAGTCTCCGTTCGTCAGTGCAGTGCAGGTTCCCTCTCCCAAAGTAACAATGTTGCTTGACGAGACCTTCGCCCAATCACCAGTGGTGTCATTGGCCTGCACGTCAGCGAGGAACTTCTGTTGAGGGGTGGACGCCGGAGCGGTCGTGCTCGGCGTGTTGCTGTTGTTGCTAGCCGAGGACGGCGAGGCCGTTGAGCTTGACCCACCGAATGCCGCCACCGACAATCCCAACATCGTGAACACTGCGACAGCGAGGATAACAATGACCGGGACTCCCTTGACCTTCTTGGCTAGGAGGCCCCTGCGCTCATTGAGGGAGGGCGCAGACAAGTCCAGTGGATGTTCCGGTAGTTCACTGCCGCACACTGAACTTGCGATTAAACCCTTGATCCA
>PLSY01000268.1 GCA_003164275.1 Acidimicrobiaceae bacterium
TCGAGATCATGATCCCCCTCACCGTGTCCCGAGAGGAGCTGGCCCTCGCCCGCTCCTGGGTCGAAGGGGCCATCGAGGCCGAGTCCGTTGCCCCCCCGACCGGTCGCGCCAAGTCCAAGGCCAAGGCGGGCAAGCTGGAGGTGCTGATCGGAACCATGATCGAGACTCCGAGGGCTGCCCTGTTGGCCGGCGAGATCGCCGAGGAAGCCGAGTTCNNGACGACGTCGAGGGCCGGATGATGTCGGCCTATCTGGAGCAGGGCCTGTTGAAGCGAAACCCGTTCGAGGTGGTCGACCCCGACGGCGTGGGCGAGTTGGTCAGGCTTGGGGTCAAGCGCGGCAGGGCGACACGCCCCGACCTCAAGATCGGCGTCTGCGGAGAGCACGGGGGCGACCCCGAGTCGATCGCCACCTTCGCCGCGGCCGGCCTCGACTATGTCAGCTGCTCTCCGTTCCGAGTCCCGATCGCCCGGCTGGCTGCCGCCCAGGCGGTGCTCGCCGGGCTCATGCCGGCGGCGCCGCAGACCAAGGCCACCAAGGTGGCGAAGGTGGCCAAAGCGGTGACCAAGGCTCGCGCCAAGCGGTAGCACGCGGCGGCGGCCCGTTCCCCGGACGAGGCCGCCGCACCGTGAGGTACCGTCGTCCCCTATGGGCATTCCCGATGAGGACATCGCCCGGGTCCGGACGGCCACAGACATCGTCGCCCTGATCGGTGAGCACGCGGCGCTGAAGCGCCAGGGACAGCGCTGGGTGGGTCTGTGCCCCTTCCATGCCGAAAAGTCGCCGTCGTTCAGCGTCAACGCCGACGAGGGCTTCTACTACTGCTTCGGATGCCAGGCCAAAGGCGATGCCATCAGCTTCGTGCGGGCCATCGAGCATCTCGACTTCGTCGACGCCGTCCGCAGACTTGCCGACAAGGCAGGGATCACCATCCACGAGGACGCCAACTCCGGGCGGGACAGCCAAAAGCGCAAGGTGTTCCTCGACGCCATGGAACGGGCCACCGAGTGGTATCACCAGCGCCTGCTCACCGGGGCCGACGCCGGCCAGGCGCGTGACTACCTGCGCAGCCGTGGCTATGACGGCGCGGTGGTGCGTCGCTTCCGATTGGGGTGGGCACCCGACGGCTGGGACGCCTTGTGCGTGGGGCTCGGGCTCAGTGAGGAGATCGCCGTCGGCGCGGGCCTCGGGTTCGTGAACCGGCGCGGGCGGCTGCAGGACGCCTTCCGTGCCCGGGTCCTGTTCCCCATCTGTGACCCATCGGGGCACCCTGTCGCCCTTGGCGGGCGAATCCTTCCGGGCAGCTCCGATCCGGCCAAGTACAAGAACTCGACAGAGACTCCCATCTACTCCAAGCGCCGCACGCTGTACGCCCTCAACTGGGCGAAGCACGACATCATCAAGTCAGGGGAGGTGGTGGTGTGCGAGGGCTACACCGACGTGATCGGCCTGTTCGAGGCGGGCGTGGAGCGGGCCGTGGCCACCTGCGGGACGGCATTGGCCGAGGAGCACGTGAAGCTGCTGCGCAACTTCGCCACGCGGGTCGTGCTGGCCTTCGACGCCGATGGTGCCGGCCAGTCGGCCGCCGGACGCTTCTATGAGTGGGAGCGAAGACTGGAGATCGACGTGGCCGTGGCCGCCCTCCCTCCCGGATCCGACCCCGGGGAGATGGCGAGGAGCGACCCCGACGGCCTCCGGGCGGCGATCGAGGGGGCGAAGCCCTTCCTGCAGTTCCGACTGGAGAGGATCTTCCGTGCCGGCGACCTGGGCACCCCCGAGGGTCGGGCGAAGACCGCTGACGCCGCCCTCGTGGCCGTGGCCGAGCATCCGGACAACCTGGTCAGGGACCAGTACGTGATGCAGGTGGCCGAGCACTGCCGACTGGAGCCCCTGCTGTTGCGCCAAAGGCTGGAGGAGGTCCGTCAAGAGGGCCCTCGTTCCACTCAGGCCACCGGGGCATCGAAGAGGCCGGGCGGGTCTTCGGCGCCGGGGGCCTCTCGGCGCTCGACGACGGGCGAACCTGGCGAGCCCTGGGTGAGAGAGCCCGACGACGACGGCTGGGACGCCGACGGCTTCGACGGCGGGGGCATCTGGCAGGGCGACGACCATGCTGGCGATGCCTCGAACCATCGGAGGCGCCCGGCCCAGCCAACGGCCCGTGAGTTCCGCCCCGGACTGGAGGCGTTGCGGCTGGCCATCCACAGGCCCGAAGAGGTCGGTGACCGGCTCGAGCCCGCCCTCTTCCGTGACGACCTCCAAAGGGCGGCCTTCGAAGCCCTCGTCGACCACGAGGACCTGCACGAGGCCATCGACTCAGCGGCGCCGGCGGTGAGGGCGCTCCTCGTCCGACTGACGGTGGAAGAGCCTGTCAGTCTGCCCGACGAGGTCGTCCTCCAGTTGGTACGGGACGCCGCCCGCCACGAGCTGAGCCTGATGACCACCGAGGCCCGCACCTCTCCGGCCGCAGTGATGGAGGCCCTCAAGGTGGCCGGTTGGGTCCAGGAGCTGGACGATCCGAAGGCCTCGATCGCGGCGACGGCGAGATTGGTAGCCTGGCTCGTAGTGAGGGCGCAGACGAGCGATTCGGAGCAGACCGCGTGACCTCCGGCCCTGGACCGCGTCTTGTCTCCAAAAGCGCCGTGGTCACCCCTCAGACCCCGGTAGCGCTCGATGTGCTGCCTCTCGATCAGTTCGAGGCCCTGATCCGCATGGGGCGGGTACGAGGTGGCCTGACCCAGGACGACGTGATGACCGTCCTCCGGACGGTGGAGCTGAGCGCTGAGCTCATCTCAGAGGTCGTCGACCGGATCCAGGCTTCGGGCATCGAGTTCACGTACGACACCGGTGAGACCACGGTCGTCCCCATGTCCGAGGCGACCGCCGACGCCCTGTCCGGACGCCTCCGGGACGAGTTCCCGGTCCTGTCCGACGCCCCTGTGGCCGTGGAGCCGACCACTGGGTCGGGAGGGGCCAAAATCGTGGCGCTCGAGCCCAAGCCGGCGGGGACGGCCGACGAGTTGGGCCCGGCCAGAGGTGCCGAAGCCGCGAGCTCCGCCCGAGTGCCGGCGAAGAAGCAGCGTGCACCACGCAAGGCGCCCTCGGACGGCTACTCGGACGGCGACGGATTCAGGGGTTCGGCAGCCGATCCGGTGCACATGTATCTGAAGGAGATCGGCAAGGTAAAGCTGCTCGACGCCGCCCTCGAGGTGGAGCTGGCCGAGCGGATCGTGGCCGGCAACGAGGCACTGGAGCGGCTCACCGAGTTCGAGAGCGGCAGCGACGAGACCTATCCGACCCGGGTGGCCGACCGGGTCGTGGTCAGGCGGGGTCAGGCCGCCAAAGAAGCGCTTATCGAGGCCAACCTTCGGTTGGTGGTCTCGA
>PLSY01000121.1 GCA_003164275.1 Acidimicrobiaceae bacterium
TCACCTCACCGTGCAGCAGACCCGGGCACAGATAACTTGCTTCATGTAGTTGCGTTGAAGGTTGCGCGTGGATCGAAGTCCCATCGGGCGAGTATCCCAGATCACACTGAGGTGCACCTTGAAGAAGAGTATGGGAGCGGTGGCGATGAGCTGATCCCCCGGTAGTTGACCAGTCATCGGGGCCCGCTCAGCGAGACCGAACACTCCGAGCCAATTCGCCTGTCAGAACCTTGCTGACCTGAGCACGATCGCCGACAGCTCAGCCCAGGCAGTAGGTGAGGTTATAAGTCAGATTTGCCGTAGCCGAGGAGGCGCTCGCCCATGAACTCATCATGTTTGTACCTGGTGGCGGGTCTTGGGAAAGGATCGTGCCTAGTTGGTCCGATGAGCAGTTTGCGTTGGGAGTCAATGTGAAGAAGAGACCTTGTGCCGTAATCGCACTCTCTGCGTCCTGTTGACTCATTCCGACATAGTTGGCAGCGATGATCGGGGGAGCGGTGGTAGTCGTGGTCGGTGGAGGTGGCAGGGTGCTCGGTACTGAGTAGCCATTTGTCAGGTCGTTGATGTACACCTCCGTGACGGCGGCTTGGTTCACGGTGCCACCGAAGGAATTCTTCCCAGAGACAGACCCTTCGCCCACTCCAAATACCTCTACGTTGTCGCCCTTGCTCATCTGAGTAACGTCCGCAGAGTTTGCGAGCTGGACGTACACCACAGAAGTGGGATCAGTGCCGTCATAAAGATTCATTGCCGTTGTATTGCCCGAGTCATCTTGGAGGAAGTTGGCAATCGTCCCGCTGAACGCGACCACTTGACCGTTGTAGGCGCTGGGATCATTCACCAACTGAGAGATTCCAATCTGAGCAGCTGAGGCCTCGTACTGAGCGGGCGTCTGTTGGGGGGCTTGCGTTGTCGACGGCGAAGTTGCCGAGGATGATGTGGTTGTTGCGCTTCCCGAATTGCCAGTGGTTCCCGTATTGCTGGCGCTACCAGTGTTGCCCGTGTTGCCGGAGTTGCCGGAGTTGCCAGATGCCGACGAGTTGTTTGATTGCAGCCCGCCAATCGCCAGCCCGATAATGAGCAATAGGGCCACGGCTCCGGCTACCCAAGCCCATGGCTTCTTGTAGATCGGCGTCTTTGGTTGAACATCAGAACGAAAGAGGCGTGCATCCTCCGCAGGGCCGAGGATTGACGGAACCGCTTTCGGTAGTTCAGGAGAAGGGGTTGTCGAACCCGGGTCTGACGGAATGGCTGGATCGGATTGAGATGGAGTGAAATCCATTGGCACAGTTGCGCTCTGGCTACGGGTCGTCATCGTGTCGAACCAGGTCACCTTCGATGGTTCAGGCGACGGGGTTGTCGTACCCGAATCTGGGCGATTCGGTGGATCGGACGGAGAAGGAGTGGGCGGAGGTACATAGTCAGGGTGGCGCTCGGGCGCGTACCATTTGCCATCACGTGTCTGCCACCAGCCCGGCCCTTGCGATGTGTCGCTCATCGTCGTCCTGCTTCCGCCCCTACGGTGATCAAGCTTCATCAGATCATCGGCTCACGGGTCAGGAAGCCTGAGCTCATTAGGCCAGAGCCTCCAAGATTCCCGGGGTGGTTCCCACCCGACGACAGCGCCACGGCATGGTGTGTTCACGGGGGTGGTGGGCAGTTCGTCCGATCAGAAGCCTTCCTCAGCGTCACTAATCGGCCGTGCCGAACAGCAGCTCTCCGATCCGATCTGCAGCATCTCGCTGCATCGTCGGTGTGACATGGGAGTACAGGTTTGTGAACAACGTCGGATCCGAATGTCCCAACCGTTCGGCGGCCACCTTCGGGGGAACTCCGCCGGCCAGCATGAGCGTCGCGCTCGTATGCCGCAATCCATGTGCGGTCAGGCGAGGCAACCCGAGCTCTTGGCTGTACATACCGAGCATTCGTGACAGGCGCTGCGGGTGATACGAACCGCCATCCTTCTTGGTGAACACGTAGTCGCTCGCTTCGTAACGTTCAGATGAAAGCCCCTCCTCTGCCAGAAGCTTGCGCTGGGCCTTAAGAACCTTGACTAGGCCATCATCCACTTCGATCGTTCGGACTGCGTCATGGCTCTTCCCCGCAGAAGGCACCAGGTCGTGCCCGAGGGTTGAGGCAAATTCAACGATCCGAACATTCCGCTGACGGAGGTCGACGTTCGGCCACCGCAACCAAACAAGCTCGCCAATCCTCAAACCTGAACCGAGGAGGAAGGCCCAAACGTTCCACGTTCGATCCCCTTCCATCAACGACAGGAACTCCCTCGCCTGTTCGGGTGTCCAATGTTTGGGGACTGAACGCTTTCGTTGGGGACGAGGCACCTTGGCCGTCGGATCGACAGCAACCATGCCACTTTCGACTGCCAGCTTGAAGGCCCCAGACAGTGGTGACCGGGCCAGCCTGATCGTGTTTGGAGCGAGCGGCTTGCCCGGTAACAACGTGCCGTCTTCGGCCATCGGTCGCTTGGTTCCGCCCTCCTTTGCCAACTTCCGCTGCCACGACAAAACGACCTCGGGCGTGACGTCACGTACTCGTAGGGAACCAAGGTGCGGTCGAACGTAGTCCTCGGCGTAGTGGCGGTAGTCGTAGCGGGTCTTCGCCGACAGCGCGTCGTCAGCGTCGAGTCCGTCGAGGTAGATGTCGAGCAGCTTGTCGACTGTGAGACCCGCCCGTGTCGACTTGATACGGCCGGTCTCGATCTGAGCGAGCAGCTCTCGACGCGCCTTGCCGGCCTCAGACGCAGTCCGGAAGCCCCGCTTGGTCACCTGCTCGCGTCGACCCGTTGCGGGATCTGCTGGCAGCCGGACTTTGAAGTACCAACCGCGACCGTCGGCGTAGACGCCGCTGGGCTTCGTTGGCATCGCAGGAACCTCCGTGAGAACAGTCGGTAAACCCGGTTGTTCTCAGAATGTTCTCACAGCGATGGGTCAGCTGGCCTCTCGTTCGCACGATTTGCCTCTGAACTGGACTTATGTGGCGCGCTCGGCAGGATTCGAACC
>PLSY01000334.1 GCA_003164275.1 Acidimicrobiaceae bacterium
ATGCCGAACCGGGCGAAGTACTGCTTACCCTGATACTCGAAAAGATCCACCGGATCCCTTCCTCTCTGTGTCTTGTCTCGACTGGATTGGTTACAACTGACGGGGACGGGTCGCCGGCCCGAGCCTCGGCCGGCGAAAATGAACAACGATGTGGGCCACCCCGGCGCTCCCGGGCGCTTGCCCGCCGCCAGGAGGCCCGGTCCGGCCACGCCCGGTGGGTGCATGGTAGCGGTCGGCCCATGGGGTATTCGGCTAGCTCAGGCCACCTCACCACTCTCGCGTGCGTCAAGCACCTGTCCAAACCGGGCAACGATGGCCGCCACGGGCGGGACGGTGCGTTTCACGGAGGCAGATTCTAAGCACTCGGTGGCGCCCCGGCCCATCCGGGCGGTCGGAGGCCGACCCGGACGGCCCGTGCAACACCCGGATAGACCCTGATCAGGCACCGATCCCGGGTGTCCGTGGTACTTTTCCCTCGGCGCCCGCGGCACCTCCCAGACCTCGTACATGACGCCTTGATCGATTCGGTTGAAGCCGTGGACAGACCCGACCCCTACAACCCGCAGCCCGACACGCCGACCAGTCGAGCCCTGGGGCTGGCCCTCTTGCGCCTGGCCCGACCCAAGCAGTGGATCAAGAACGTGCTGGTCTTCGTGGCCCCGGCCGCCGCCGGCGTGCTCTTGCACTGGACCGTGCTCTGGCACGGCGTCCTCGCCTTCCTCATCTTCTCGGTGGCCGCCTCGGGCACCTACTTCCTGAACGACGCCATCGACGCCCCGGCCGACCGCTACCACCCGACCAAGTTCTCTCGCCCGGTGGCCGCCGGACTCGTGCCCGTGCCCATGGCCATCGGCATCGGCATCGGTCTGCTCCTCGTCGCCGTCGGCCTCGGTGCCCTGCTCGCCGGCTGGCACCTGGCCGTGGTCATGGCCATCTACGCGCTGATCAACGTGGCCTACTCCCTTGGGCTCAAGAACGAGCCCATCCTCGACCTGGCCGCCGTCAGCGCCGGCTTCGTGTTGCGGGCCATCGCCGGCGGGGTGGCGACCGGCGTTTCCCTCTCCAACTGGTTCCTCATCGTCACCTCGTTCGGCTCCCTGCTCATCGTGACCGGGAAGCGCTCGGGGGAGAAGACCCTGCTCGCCGACCATGACGGCACCGAGGGTGCGACGAGGCAGACCCTCCGGCTCTACTCCCCCTCGTTCCTCCGCTCCGTGCGCACCCTGTCGGCGGCCGTGACAGTGACGGCCTACTGCCTGTGGGCTTTCGAGCGGGCAGCCCGCCTCCACCCCGGCCACGACCCGGTCTGGTTCCAGTTGACCATCGTGCCGTTCACCATCGCCCTCCTCCACGTCCTGCGGCTGCTCGATGCCGGGGCCGGCGCGGCCCCCGAGGACCTCATCCTCAGGGACCACCGCCTCCAGATCTACGGGGCGGCGTGGATCGCCCTGTTCGCCATCGGGGTCTACGCCGCGTGAGCACCCACCAAGTCCCCGGGCCGAGAGGCGTGAGGGCCCTCCTGACCGGATGGGGGCGGACTGCGGCGACTGCCGCCGACGTGGTCCACGCCGTCCACCCCGATGTCGTGGACGAAGCGGTGGCCCGGTCGGCGGCCGACCCGGCCGGACGGGGCCTCATCGCCCGGGGACTCGGGCGCAGCTACGGGGACGCCGCCCAGAATGCCGGAGGGACGGTGCTCGACGGCACCTGGCTCGACGCCATCCGTGCGGTCGACTTAGCAGCCGGCACCGTCACCGTCGGCGCCGGGGTGAGCCTCCAGACCCTGATGGAGCGATTCGTCCCCCTGGGGTGGTTCGTCCCGGTGACTCCGGGCACCCGGCTCGTCACCGTCGGCGGGGCCATCGCGGCAGACATCCACGGGAAGAACCACCACATCGACGGCAGCTTCTGCTCCCACGTCAAAGAGATGACCTTGGTCACGCCGAGCGGGACCCACGCGCTGTCGGCCGCCTCCGACCCGGCGCTGTTCTGGGCCACGGCCGGGGGCATGGGGCTCACCGGCATCATCACCGAGGCCACCTTGCAGATGATCCCGGTCGAGACCAGCTACATGCTGGTCGACACCGAGCGGGCCACCGACCTCGACGACGTCATGGACAAGATGCTCACCGGGGATGCCGCCTACCGTTACTCCGTGGCCTGGATCGACTGCCAGTCGACGGGCAGTCGTCTCGGCCGGTCGGTCCTGACCCGAGGTGACCACGCCCGCATGGAGGACCTGCCCGAACGGCTCCGTCGGAACCCGGACGGGGCACGGGCCTTCGTGCCCCGCACTCTCGTGCGGGTTCCGCTCACCCCGCCGTCCGGCCTGCTCAACCCGGTGACAGTCGGCGCCTTCAACGAGTTCTGGTTCCGCAAGGCACCCGTCCACCAGGTGGCCAAGGCCCACCACATGACCGGGTTCTTCCACCCCTTGGACGGGGTCGGGAGCTGGAATCGCCTCTATGGCCGACGGGGTTTCCTCCAGTACCAGTTCGTGGTGCCCGACGAGAGCACAGAGACGGTCCGCCGGGTGATCGAGCGGCTCGCCACCTTGAAACTGGCCAGCTTCCTCGCCGTCTTGAAGCGGTTCGGGCCGGGCGATCCCGGTCCACTGTCGTTCCCGATGCCGGGCTGGACCCTGGCCCTCGACCTGCCGGTCGGCTATCACGCCCTCGACGGGCTGCTCGACGAGCTCGACGCCCTGGTCATCGGGGCTGGCGGCCGCGTCTACCTGGCCAAGGACTCACGCCTGTCGCCCGAGGCATTCGCCGCCATGTACCCGCAGGTGGGGCGGTTCGACGCCGTGCGGGACCGGGTGGACCCCGAAAGGGTGCTGCAGTCGGACCTCGGGCGCCGTCTCGGCCTCTGTGGCCGTCAACCAGGCGGCACCGCCCCCCAACCAGAATGGAAGGCACCATGATCGACGCCATCGGCCGCCCACAGTCAGTACTCGTGCTCGGAGGCTCTTCTGAGATCGCCCGGGCCATCGTGGCCAAGGTCGTACCCGCCCGGGCCAAGACTGTCGTCCTGGCGGGCCGGGAGGGCGCCCGGCTGGATGAGGCGGTCGCCGGGGCCAAGGCGGCCGGGGCCGAGGTGGTCGAGTCGGTGCCCTTCGACGCCACCCACGTCATCGGACACCAGATCTTCGCCGATCAGGTCTTCGACCGCTTCGGGGACATCGACCTCGTGATCGTGGCCGCCGGTGTGCTCGGCGACCAGGCCACAGACGAGCTCGACCCAGTGGCTGCCGCCTCGGTGCTCACCACCAACTTCTCGGGCCTGGCCGCCGCCATCCTGGCCGTCACCGGCCGTTTGCGCAGCCAGGGGCACGGCCGCATCGTCGTGCTGTCCTCGGTGGCCGGCGAGCGGGCCAGAAAGGCCAACTTCATCTACGGTTCGTCGAAGTCCGGGCTGGACGCCTTCGCCCAGGGCCTCGGTGACTCCCTCGAGGGGTCGGGCGTCGGGGTGACGATCGTCCGGCCCGGCTTCGTGGTCGGCAGGATGACCGAGGGGATGACCGCCGCCCCGTTCTCCACCACCCCCGAGGCCGTGGCCGACGCCGTGGTGCGGGGCATCGAGACGGGCGCCTCGGTGGTCTACGCCCCCCCCATTCTCCGCTGGGTGTTCGCTGTCATGCGCCACCTTCCCCGGGCCGTGTGGCGTCGCATGCCGGGCTGAGGGCGATGGGATGACCCTGTTCGAGCCCTAGGACTCGAGTCGCTTGGCGACGTCGGGCACGAAGGTCTCCAACTGGCGGGACGGTCGGGCATAGCCGTCGGCCTTCACTCGTTTCGGGAGCTTGAGGCGGGTCTCGTCGACCGGCTGGTAGGACACCTGGGACAAGAGGTGGGAGATGCAGTTGATCCTGGCCCGAAGCTTGTCGTCGCCCTCCACCACGAACCACGGCGACTCGGGTGTGTCGGTGCGCTCGAACATGGCGTCCTTCGCCCGTGAGTAGTCGACCCAGCGCTGTCGGGCCGCCAGGTCCATCGGGCTCAGCTTCCAGCGGCGGAGGGGGTCGTCCAGGCGGCTCTGGAAGCGGCGCTCCTGCTCGTCGTCACTGACCGAGAACCAGTACTTGATCAAGATGATGCCGTCATCGATCAACTGGCGCTCGAAGGCCGGGCACTGCCGGAGGAACCGTTCGTACTCGTCGTCGGTGCAGAACCCCATCACCCGCTCGATCCCGGCCCGGTTGTACCAACTGCGGTCGAACAGGGTCATCTCTCCGGCTGACGGGAGATGGGCCACGTAGCGCTGGAAGTNNCCGGCGGCGTCGCGACCCTCGAAGACCACGATCAGCCGGGCGCCGCTCTGCTGGAGCCACTCGCTGAGCGTGGTGAGCTCTGCCTGCAGCCTCAACATCTCGCGTTCATAGTGGTGCTTCGAGATCTTGCCGGCCATCGCCACTCCCCCTCGGGTGCTCGCACGTCCACGGTGTCCCCTTATGGGCCCAGTCTCGCCCATGTCGAAGCAGCGGGTGACGAGTGTCGGCCGAGGACCGAGCACAGGGGTCGTCGCTGGCGGCGAGTCTCAGGTCCGTTTCAAAGGGGCCATCTTCAAGAGCAGCTTCTTCCTGCCGACGCTCTCGAACTTGACCACGGCGACTGCGTCCTCACCCTCACCGCTCATCCCGAGGACGAGACCCTCGCCCCACGTGCCGTGCACGACATGGTCGCCCACCTCGAGGCCCAAGAGCTCGGCACCGGTCGTGGCCGGCGCCTTGCGCCTGCGCCCGTTGGCATCGAAGTCCGACTCGCCGGCCGGAACGCCTCGGCCGAAGACGCTGCGGCCCGGGGTGCCCCCACTGTCGTCGTCGGTGCGACGCAGAAGGGGCGAGCGCCCGATGGACATGGCCGAGCCGGTGCCGGACATCCTCGACTGGCCGACGTCTTTGATCAACTCGTCGGGGATCTCGTTCATGAAGCGGCTCGGGATTCCCGAGCTGGTGTTGCCGAAGATCATCCTCGACCAGGCGTGCGAGAGATAGAGGTGGCGCTCGGCCCGAGTGATGCCGACGTAGCAGAGCCGGCGCTCCTCTTCGAGCTCCACCGGGTCGCCGAGGGAGCGGGTGTGGGGGAAAATCCCGTCCTCCAGTCCGACGAGGAACACGGCGGGGAACTCGAGGCCCTTGGCGATGTGCATGGTCATGAGCGAGACCCGGGTGCCGTCCCCGTCCAGCTGGTCGGAGTCGGCGACCAGGGAGGCCGCCTCCAGGAATTCGGACAGGCTCCGGTACTCGCCGGCCACCCCCACCAGCTCGTCGATGTTCTCCACCCGGCCGAGCGCTTCAATAGTGCCCTCCGACAGCAGCTCATGCCGGTACCCGGTCTGTTCCACGATGGCCATGACCAGCTCGCCGGGGCCGAGGATGACGGGGGCGGGCGCCCCGTCATCTACATCGGGATCGGCAACGGGGCCGGCCACCTCGACCGCACGAGGCAGGGCGACCGACGGCCGCTCGCCCGGGAGTACCGCCGGGCTCTCGCTCAACGCCTCGGGAGCGATGGCATCCCCGTTCTCGTCGACCAGGTCAGGGACGGCCATCATGGCCCGTAGCCCCGCCAACAGCTCGGCCAGCTCGATGAGCGACAGCCCGGCCCGGCCCGAGACGCCGGCATCGTGGGCGTTGGCCACGGCCTCACCGAACGAGGTGCCCATCCGCCCGGCCCACCCGGCCAGCTTGGCCACCGATGTCTCCCCCACCCCGCGCTTCGGCACGTTCACGATCCGGCGCCAGCTCACCTCGTCGTCGGGGTTGACCAGGACCCGCAGGTAGGCGAGGACGTCTTTGACCTCTTTGCGATCGTAGAATTTCGTGCCGCCGACCACCTTGTAGGGCACCTCGCCCCTGACCATGGCCTCTTCCAGTGCCCGGCTCTGAGCGTTCGTCCGGTAGAAGATGGCGAAGTCACCCCAGGTGAGGCCCTCGTCGGCATGGAGCCGGGTGACCTCGTGGGCCACCCAGGCCGCCTCGTCGTACTCGTCCTCGGCCCGGTAGCGGACGATCTGGGCCCCCGCTCCCTGCTCTGTCCACAATGTCTTGGGCTTGCGCGACACGTTGTTGGTGATCACCGCATTGGCGGCGTCGAGGATGGTCTGGGTGGACCGGAAGTTCTGGTCCAGGGTGACGACGGTGGCGTCGGGGAACTCCTTTTCGAAGTCCAGGATGTTGGAGATGTCCGCGCCCCGGAACTTGTACACCGACTGGTCGCTGTCCCCCACCACCACGATGTTGCGGTGGCCGCCGGCCAGCTGGACGGCCAGGGCGTTCTGGACGCCGTTGGTGTCCTGGTACTCGTCGATGAGGACGTGGGTGAACCGGGTGCGGTAGTGCTCGAGGATGTCAGGGTGGAGGCGGAAGAGCCGGACGGTGTTGAGCAACAGGTCGTCGAAGTCCATGGCATTGTTTTTGCGCAGCTCGTCCTGGTAGGCCTTGAAGATGTGCGCAATCCGCTCGCTGTTCGGATCTTTGGAGCCCAGAAAATAATCCTGCGGGTCGACCATGTGATTTTTGGCCCAGGAGATGCGGCCCAGCACCGTGCGCGGGGTGAGTTGCTTGGTGTCCAGCCCCATGCGGCGCATGATCTGCTTCACGATGCCCTGCTGGTCATTCTCGTCGTAAATGGCAAAGGAGCGGGTGAGCCCCTCATTGCCCACCTTGAGAGCCTCGATGTCGCGCCGCAGCAGGCGCACGCAAAGCGAATGGAATGTGGAGATCAGCGGCTTGGCCAGTGAAGTGTGGCCCAGCAGCCGGTTGACGCGCTCGCCCATCTCGCTGGCAGCCTTATTGGTAAAGGTGACGGCGAGGATCGAGTCGGGGGCGATGCCTTTTTCGCGGATAAGCCATGCAATGCGGCTGGTGATGACGCGAGTTTTGCCCGAGCCGGCTCCGGCCAGAATGAGCAGCGGGCCCTCGCTGGCCTCGACGGCGGCACGTTGTTCGGGATTCAGATTGTCGATCAGAGGCGGCAAGAGGCGTCCGGGCGGGAAAGGTTCCTTCCTCCAGTGTACCGTTCACGGCGGATGGACGGATTGGGCCGCGAATTGGCGGCTGGGGTGTGGCTGAGCAACGGCGATGGAAGACTAAAAACGTACAATTTGTACAATATGTCTAATTTGTACAAATTGTACATTTTATGTATACTGCTGTTATGCCCACTGTTTCAGCTACACACGCCAAGCAGAACTTCGCCGCCATCCTCGACCAGTCGCAGCGCGAGCCGGTGCGGATTCAGCGCCACGAGCGGGATGTGGCCGTGCTGGTGTCTGCCGAGGAATACGAGCAGATGGTGAGAGAGCGATGGAGGGAGTTCGACCGTTTGTCGGCGCTGGCATCCGCGCAAGCGAAGGCCAACGGCCTCACGGAAGAAAAGCTTCAAGAGATTCTCGCTGAGCGATGACCCAACTGCGAAGGTTGGTACTGGATACGAATGTTCTGGTCAGCGCGGCTCTTCGAAACGGCTCTCTTCCGCAACGCACGCTGCTCAAAGCCCGCATGGAAGCTCGGCTCCTGGCCTCCGATGAGACACTTGCGGAATTTCGCGAGGTATTGCTGCGGGAAAAATTTGACCGCGGCGTGGATCGCATGTTTAGAGAGGGATTGGTGCAGGAATATTCGCGGCTCTGCACTCTCGTTCCTATCCCCACCCCCATACACGCCTGCCGCGATCCCAGAGACGACAAGTTCCTTGAAGTTGCCGTGCATGGGCGAGCCGATGCAATCGTAACCGGCGATGCTGACCTGTTGGCGCTCAATCTCTTTCGCGGAATTGCGATTCTCACGCCTGCGGCCTATTTGGATTTGCAATAGGCTCCGCCGCCGGCCAAGTTATCCTGAAGACACAATGACTTTGCCAACTAAACCTATTCGCCGCGTGGCCGTTTACTGCGGATCAGCCAATGGAACCGACCCTGCATTTCTCGCCGAAGCGCGGGCGCTGGGCGCAACCATTGCCGCAGCCGGGCTGGGGCTGGTCTATGGCGGGGC
>PLSY01000379.1 GCA_003164275.1 Acidimicrobiaceae bacterium
CGAGTGATGAGGCATTTGATGAGGGTTTTGATGAACCCCGGTCGTCATCGTGGTCGCCATGGACTCACGAACTGAACCATCCACCATGAGAGCGAAGTCGAAAGTCCGACCCTCGCCGATGATGAAGGAGACACGATGACCACGGACATCCAACTGCTGCTCTCGGTAGAAGAAGCTGCCGACGTGCTCCGGCTCGGCCGAACAAGGACCTACGAGCTGGTGATGACCAAGAGAATCCAGAGCGTCAAAGTGGGGCGGCGGCGCCTCGTGGTTCGGAGCAGCCTCTTCGACTTCGTCCAGACGTTGCTCCTTGAGCAGGACTCCGCGTAGTGCCTACGTGGGGCGCTCGGACCACTACACGCGACTGGGCGCTCGAGAAACTGCGCCCCGTTGGACCAGATCTCCAACGTTTGCAACCTCGGTCGACAGGGTCTGGCGGCTTCCGGCCAACAAGATGCTCCGGGGACCTCGCGTCTCGGATCCGGTACACTAGAGATGTGGCCCGAATCCATCCCTATCTCGGTGACATTGCTCGCGACGACGAGAAGAGTGCCGGCATCGGCCGGCGGATGCCGACCCTCGCGTCCGCACTCGTCGTTCAAGCCCGCCAGTTGACCGGACTCACCCAGGTACAGCTGGCCGAGCGAGCAGGCACGTCTCGCAGCGCCATCAGCGCCATCGAGCATGGGAAACGGGACCCGGGTCTTGAGGGGCTCCAAAAGATCCTCGTCGCTGCTGGGTTCGACCTCCTCACGCACCTCGCCCCCCACGATGACCACGACGACGTACTCAAGGCGCTCGACACTCGCCTCGACCCCGAGACTCGCCGAAAGCGGAAGGCTGCCATGCGCGACTTCGGTGGTGAGCTACGTGAGGCGATGAGCCACAGTCGGCCCCTCACCCCTCGGTGAGCGCCTCGTCCGACCGATTGCCCCCGGGCATCCCAGATGTCCCCGCGGTCGTCGAGGTGCTCAATCGTCATGGCGTCCGCTACGTTGTGATCGGCGGGTGGGTGGCGCAGGCCTATGTCGAAAGCTACGTGACCGAGGACGTCGATTTCACCCCTGCGACCGACCCCGACAACCTGGAACGGCTCTCGGCCGCTCTCACCGAATTGAGTGCTCGCATCCGCACCGAATCTGTCCCCGAGGGCCTCCCCTTCGCCCACGATGCGGTCTCCCTCGGTCGGACCAAGATGTGGAATCTCCAATGCCCCCTCGGTGCCTTCGATATCGCATTTGAACCGGCCGGCGGGAGCTACGACTATCTCGCCCGCCACGCGCACCTGGTGAATGTCCGCGGGGTCGAAATTCCGGTCGCGGACCTGGCCGACGTCGTTGCATCCAAGAGGCTCGCGAATCGTCCCAAGGACCAGCTGGTCCTCCCCCAGCTCGATCAAGCCCTGATTGAGCGCGACAACGGGCCCGAACGCTCGCGCAGAAACGTCGAACCCCACATCGACCGCACCAGCACTACGGATCCGGAAGGCCAGCAATGACGGACCGTCGGAATCGGTGCGGCCGTCGGCGCAGCCACCTCAGCGATCAACTCGACCATCGCCACCACCGACGGTGACATCTCCAAGGCCGCCAACTTCTTCCACGCTGCTGTGGCCGCCTCCATTCACGCGGGCCAGGCCGGCAACTGTAGCTTTGGACCCCGGCCGGACCAGTGGGCTTGATGCCGATCTCGTGAACGAACTCCGGGCGAACCTCGAACTGGGGGAGTTCTCCAAAGCGCAGGGAGTGCACCGATGAGCAGACTGTACGACCGCATTCGGTCGGAAGGCTGTCGCCCCTGGGTCTTTGCGGATTGGCCACATCGCCAAGCGAATAATCCTGACGAGGCGCTACCAGACGGTGCGCGATTCCCGATGGCACTCGAGAAGTTCGACGTCACCGAGCTCAACGACACGTTTGTGCTCGTCGCTGACGACGTGGTCCGCTACCTCGACCAGCACATGGACGAAGTGCGCACCTTCGACATCATTACCAACGTCGCACCGCCGTTCCCCAGAATGTTCATCGAGTTCGCCTGTACCGGGCGTTACAAGGAGCGCCACGGCCTTTACTCCTGGGGCGTCTCAGTCGCAGAGGTCGATTTCGAAGAGCGGGGCTGGGATGTCGAGGGTTCGCGGTGGGGCATCGAACTCCAGGTCGTCTTCGAGCCGCGCAAGGGATATATCTGCGGTCCTCTCGCCCGAAGCTTCGTCTTCGCCGCAGCGGACGGCACACTCGAACGCGAGTCGTCCGAGGGCAAGGCCAGTGGGAGCCATAAGTGGGTTCGGTGTGACCCGCCGTGGTTCGTGAATGATCGCCCGGACACGTTCACCCAGGAAATGGAGAGTGCCCTATGGGAGCTCATCGTGCCGGCCCTCTTCACTATCTCTCTCTTGCACTCAAGGAACGTGACGGCCGAGCCGGTCAAGCCACCCAACACACTTTCCCGTAGCTACCGCCGACGGACAGGCAGGCCCCTCTCCAGGTACCACGTGCTCAAGATTGAGCCGATGCGCAAGGTCCTTGAGTCAGAGGGGTCGGCATCAAGCGAAGGCCTAGAGCATGCGGTGCACATGTGTCGAGGCCACTTCAAGCGCTACACCGACAGCGCGCCGCTCTTCGGTCGCTACACAGGGCAATGGTGGTGGGCGTCCCAACGTCGAGGGAACCCAGCCCTGGGCGAGGTTAAGAAGGACTACGAGGTCCGACTACTTGGATTCGGGTCGGCCTACCGCACGGCTAATGAGCACGTCGAGCTGGCCATGGCCCCCGAGGCACGGGTACGCGATCCTGATTCCGCAGGACGCGGCTTGAGGGCTCACAACGCGACGCAAAATGCCATGGCCGGCAGTCTTGAAGAAGCAGGACTGACACCTCGATCGCCCGGTGCCGGGGAGCCGCCCTATGACATTGGGTGGCAGGTAGGCGAGACCGTGTGGATCGGCGAAGTGAAGTCGCTCACACCAGCGAACGAGGAGAATCAACTTCGTGCTGCGCTGGGCCAGCTGCTGCGCTACCGCCAGGCGTTCGTTGCACTCGGCTCCTCGGTCCGCATGGTGGTCGTTGCCGAGTGCGAGCCCACTGATTGCACTTGGGGGGAGCTGTTAGCGGCCGAGGAGATCGGGATGACCTGGCCCGAGCAATTCCAAGAGTTCCTCGGAGAAATCAGGCCAGACTCAGGGAAGCAGTGGTGACCCAACTACTGCTTTTCGCTTTCAGGGGTGTCCCTGGTATGCCTTAATCGGTTCTCGCGCTGAAGGACTCCCGGTCCATCCGCAATGTGGTCGGGCGCCAGGGGTCAAGAGGTTTTGGTACTTCTCTTTCTAGAAACCGAAGACGACGATCTCGACCCCGACGCCACAGCTTTTCCCAGGGCGGCATCCATCGCATCCGCCGCGGTCCGGACTTGCGCGTCGCCGATATGGCCGTAGGTATCCACGGTCATCCCGATCGAAGAGTGACCGAGGAAGGCGCTCACCACCTCTACCGGTACGCCCTGAGCGAGCGATGTGCTCGCAGCCGAGTGTCGCAGTTCGTGAATGTGCCACGCGCCGAGCCCAGCATCCTTGGCGAGGTCCGCAAATGCCCGGCTCGCGTTCCGGGGATCGACGGGTGTCCCGATCGTGGTCGTGAACACGAAGCCGGTGTCCTTCCACGCTGCGCCCATCGTGCGGCGCTCCGCCGATTGCCGAGCCTTGTGGGTCTTCAGGGCATCTACCACCCAGTCCGAGAGCGGCACGCTTCTCTTGCTGGAGGACGTTTTCGGATCTACAAGTACAAGGGCGGCACCGGAACGCTCGCCGGTCTCCGGGTCTACGCGACCGGGCTCTCGTCGCAGTTGCTTCCGCACAGTCAGAACGGCGTGTTTGAGATCGAGATCATTCCACTGGAGAGCGAGGGCCTCACCACGGCGAAGGCCCGTGCCCAACATCGTGAGGAACAACCCCGCCATGCGGTCATCGTCCATCGCGTTGACCAGCTCGCCGACTTGTTCAGGCGACAATGAACGCCCCTCACTCCGCGGCGCCCTTGGGGGACGACTCAACGAGGCGGCGTTCCGGCCCACCATCTCCCAACGTTGGGCCTGCGTGAGCGCCTGGGCGAGTACGGAACGCATACGGCGAACGGTGGAGACGGACAGACCGCTATCGAGCTTCTCCGACAAGAGCGAGTCGATCTCAGAAGGCTTCAGCTTCGAAACCTTCTTCTTGCCGAGGGTGGGACGCAGATGAACCTTGGCGATGGTCTCGTAGTTCGAGAGCGCCGGTGATGCGACCTGGTGACGCATCACGTCCTTGAACCACCGATCGAGAAGCTGGTCGACGGTGATGTTGTCGTCATCCATCGGAAGCCCGGAATCGAGCTTGTTTCGTACCGCACGAAGCTTTTCCCGAACCTCCGCCGCGGTCTTGGCCGAGACCGTCTTGCGTACCCGCTTGCCGTCATCCCAACCGAGCGTGACCGAACCGATCCACCGTCCATCGCTCGCCCGTTGATAGACGGAGCCTTCGCCGTTCTGTCGGATCCGTGCCATCGACGCCATCTCCTGTAGCCAGTCTGTAGCCGTGTCGGATTTCCGGTGGCTACACGTCTGGCTACAATCCTACATCTGGCGACGTACCCCTTGCACATACTGTGCCATTCACCTGGTATTTCTCAGTGGGCCGTGCGGGACTTGAACCCACGACCCCTTGCGTGTCATGCAAGTGCGCTACCAACTGCGCCAACGGCCCAAGGGCGATCACGTTACCACCGGTGTTCCCGTGTGGTGGTCGAATAGCGAGACGGTGCCCCGATCAACAGGGCAGGTGGCTCACCGGATCTGCCATGGCCGTGCCGCATTCCACTCCGGCCCCATCGCCCTTCGGTGTCGCCCGCTCGATGGCGCCCCACCCAGCCGACTCTCCGCGTCTTGCCATTTCCGCCTTGTGGCCACCCCTGAGCCCGAACAGGCGCTTGGCCAGCAGCAGATAGATCACGATGGCCACATTGATCACCAGGGTGATGACCTTGAAGATGCTGACTTTGAGGATGATCTCGTAAACCTCAAAGGGGACGAGGAGAGTCGTGGCGAGGAGCGTCAGGTATTCCGCCCACCGCTTTGCGAACCACAGCCCCACCATCTCGGTAGCTTCGAGCGCGGCATAGGCGGTGACCACCAGACCCAGTTGGATCAGCCGCCTCGGTGAATAGGTGAACGCCTTGCGAAGATAACCGAGGACGCCTCGCACCTGAGATTCGCCAGGGCTGCCGCCATTCAATTCGTTCATGATGTTGATGTAGTCATGGTGAAGGGAGGCGTCGTGATGAGCGAAGGTGAAGAGCACAACGGCCAAGATGGACAAGATGAACACATGGATGGCTCGATCCAAAGCGATGAGGCGGAGCACATAGCGGTCACGAAGTGCCGGACCCCGCGCCGGGATCTCGATCGCCTCTCTCGTGGGCACACGACTGATTGTCGGCGCGTCAGGCAGGGGCATCGGGATCCACGCGTCGCAACGAAGACAGCGATACCACCGCACCCCATCGTGCTCCCTGGCTACGAGGGCATCCTCTTCGGTTACCTTGGCTGCGTCGACGCCCACGAGGGCGTGGCCCTTCCACGCGCACGTAAACAGCTCGTAGCGATTCTGGGGCCGCTTCTTCTTCCTGGCGGGCACCTTCGAAGGATAGGCTCCGGGCCGCGCAGAACCTGCGCCGGAGACCGGTCCACTGCGCTCATCGGTCTCTGGCGAGGTCACGAGACCAGTCCCGTCATCCTCTGAGCACTGCGCATCGGGTGCAGACCTCAAGGCTTTGGCTGTGCCGCCGAAGACTGCTCGTCCGCTTCCCTATGGTGTTCCTTCGACTCTCGTTGGTCGAGTTCGACGTCCCGCATCCGCTCGTCGGATGCCTCCTCCAACATCATGAGGCCGCTCTCCGCCTCAGGAAGAGCTCGCAACAGCTCATCGAGCTTCCGCTGGGTAGCGGACTGCTCCCGTCCCTGGGTGTGTTGGATAACGAACACCATCATCAAGGTCACCGTGGCCGACGCGACTTCGAAACCGGTGAGCCACCCCGAAGAGAACCGGAGGATGGCCCCGGTGACGATGGCGCCGAGCAAGAGAGCGGCCAAGACGAAGGAGGTGAGGGGCAGCGAGCTGTAGTGGTCGACGTGATGGAGCCAGCGGCTGGATCGTGAAAGTTGGCGAGTCCGAGGGACGATTCTGTCCCGTTGCGCCCACGTCCACCGACGTGGCGACGAAGCCTGTGTGGTTTGCTCGCGGTCGGTAGGCATGGGGAGTTCACCTGCACCCCGACGGACCGAGTGGTGGAGCCGGGAGAGGCATGCCATCACGCCAGTCCCGCCAGGGTTGTTCTCTTATGCCCAAATGCTGGCGCCGGAAACCAGAAAGCAGTGCCGGGGCAATCGGCGCAAGGAAGCCGGCAGTGACCCTCACTGCCGCAACTGGAGGCGGCGGGCGGAATCGAACCGCCGTACGGGGCTTTGCAGGCCCCTGCCTAAACCACTCGGCCACGCCGCCAGGACGCCGCAGGATCCTACCCTCCCCTTCGGGATGCTTGAATCTCACCATGAGGATAGGAATCATCGCTCCGCCGTGGACTCCCATCCCGCCGCTTCTCTACGGCGGGATCGAACTGGTGGTCGAGCAACTGGCTCGGGGCCTCCAGCAGGCTGGACACGAGGTGTTGCTCTTCGCCACCGGCGATTCCACCTGTCCGGTTCCCCGCCAGTGGGTACTGCCGCAAGCCGAGGGCGAGCGCATTGGCATGGTCGTTCCCGAGATCCGCCACGTCATCCATGCCTATGAGGCCGTTCGGGACTGCGATGTCGTCCATGATCACACCGTGATGGGCCCGTTCCACTCCGAGCACTACCCGCAGCTCCCGGTGGCCACCACCATCCATGGCCCGTTCAACGATGAGCTCAGTGACATCTACCGGGTCAATGCCGACCGGGTCCCCATCATCGCCATCTCCCACGCCCAGCGGCGATCGGCCGGTGACATACCGATCGCCCGCGTCATCCACCACGGCGTCGATGCCTCCCACTTCCCCATCGGGTCCGGCGAAGGCGACCAAGATGGACCGTTCGTCCTGTTCTTGGGTCGGATGGCCGCCGATAAAGGGGCCCACCGCGCAATCGCCATCGCCCGCAAAGCAGGTGTCCGCATCCTGTTGGCCGCCAAGATGCGGGAGCCCTGGGAGATGGAGTACTTCGCCACTCAGGTGCAACCGCTACTCGGCAGCGACGCCATCTACCTCGGCGAGGTGTCCCACGAGCGCAAGCTCGAGCTACTGGCCGGGGCGTCCGCCCTTCTGTTCCCCATTCGCTGGAACGAGCCCTTCGGCATGGTCATGATCGAGGCGATGGCCTGTGGGACGCCCGTGCTGGCCTTTCCGGAAGGAGCCGCCCCCGAGGTCGTCGACGACGGCCGCACAGGGTTCCTCTGCGAAGATGAGGAGGCCATGATCGCAGCCATCGGGCGGATCGGCGAGATCAAGCGAAGCGACTGCCGACTTGCCGTAGAGGGTTACTTTTCAACCACCCGCATGGTGGCCGAGCACATCGAGCTATTCGAGTCGATGGTCGGCTGACTGGCTGCTGTACGCAGCGGCGCTCAGGAGCGCCGGCGAAAGACCAGCTTGGCTACGAGGGCGATCAGGACCAAGACGACTACGACCTTCACGAAGAACCAAATGATCCCGGCCACGAAGCTGAGCAGGGCGAAGGCGACGAACAGAGCGATGAGCCCACCGCCCACAATGAGCACGCCATCAAAGACGCTGAGGCCCGAGCGATCCTCTTGTTCCATGCCGACAGGCTAACCCTCCAGCCCCCTGGTGAGCGGTCAGGAGGGTACCTGCCCGCATCATGGACCAATGAGACGGTGGCCGGTGGTACGGTCCGGCCGTGTCCCTGCGCGCCCAGAGAGAAACGCTGATCAGTAGCCGTGACCTCCGTGGAGACGCATTCTGCCGGGCTTATTCGGGCGCTGCCGACCAGTGGTTGACGGGTCTGTTCAACGAGGCCACCCAGGGCGAGAGCCGGGGAATGGCCCTGGTGGCCGTCGGCGGTTACGGCAGGGCTGAGCTGTGCCCGTTCAGCGATCTCGATGTGGTCCTTATCCATCGTGGCCGGAGAAACGTATCGGCCATTGCCGACAAGATCTGGTACCCGGTCTGGGACGAGGGGATCTCGCTCGACCACAGCGTCCGTCGTCCGAGCGATGCCCTGGAGATGGCAAATGAGGACCTGCGGGTAGCTCTGGGCCTGCTCGATGCCCGTGTCATCTGCGGCGATCCGAAGGTGGCCGGGCCCGTCCTCGAAGGAGCGAAGGAAAAGTGGGCAAAGCAGAAGCCGGCCTGGCTCGGCGTGTTGGCCGACCTGGTCTCCGAGCGTCACCGCTCCTACGGGGATGTCGGCTTTCTCATTGAGCCGGACCTAAAGGAGTCGCATGGCGGTCTCCGTGACGTCGCCGCCCTGGTGGCAATGATGGAAGCCGTCCCGGTGCTGGCTGACTATGTCGACATGAAGGCCATCGATGGCGCCCGGGCCATGCTGACCTCGGTCAGAGTCGAGCTGCACCGTCGGGCTGGCCGAGAGCAGAACAAGCTGCTGATGCAGGAACAAGACCAGGTGGCCGAGGCCCTCGATTCGTCGAGTACCGACGCAATGCTGCGGGCAGTCGCCGCGGCGGGCCGCACGATCGCATGGGAGGGCGACGACGCATGGCGGCGTCGAGGAGCCTGGTCACGGCTGCAGGGTTCGGGTCGTGGGCGACGTCGGGGGAATCGAGAAAAATCCGCCGAAGGGGCGCCAGCCCACACGTCAGTCCCCTCCGATCCCGACATTGGGGTGACCGAAGATGAGGTGATCCTCACCGATGCCGCCGACATCACCGGGGACCCGTCGCTGGCCCTGCGCTTGGCCGCCGTGGCGGCAGAGAAGAATCTCCCCATCTCGAGAGACGCCCTCAATGTCCTGGGCCGAAAGGCCCCACCCCCGCCTGTCCCCTGGTCAGACGAACTCCGAGGGACCCTGGTGCGGGTGCTCGCCACCGGCCCACCGGCCATCGCCGCCCTGGAGGCGCTCGATCAGCGCAGGCTCCTCGAGCGCTACGTCCCCGAATGGGCGTCGGTCAGGAACAAGCCTCAGCGCAACCCTTACCACCGCTTCACCGTCGACAGGCACCTCCTCGAGGCCACAGCCAATGCGGCCACACTCGCCCATCGCGTCCACCGTGCCGACCTGTTGTTGATCGGCACATTTCTTCACGACATCGGGAAGGGGTTCCCAGGGGACCACACCGACGTCGGGATCACCCTGGTGGGCGAGATCGGCCGGAGGATCGGCCTGCCCGAGCCGGATGTCGAGACCCTGGTCACCATGGTCCGCCTCCACCTCCTACTGCCGGACTCGGCGACTAAGCGGGACCTCGACGACCCGGCCACAGCCGAGCGGGTGGCAAAAGAGGTGGGCAACCGCTCCACCCTCGAGCTACTGGCCGCCCTGGTCGAGGCGGACAGCCTGGCCACCGGGCCCTCGGCCTGGGGAGCTTGGAAGGCCGGCTTGGTGGCCGAGTTGGTCGAACGCACCAATCGATTGCTGGCCGGCGAGCCGGCCATAGAACCCACCCCCTGGGTGACCGACGAACTGCGGGTCATCATGGACTCGGTCCGCCACCATGGTGAGCCCGCTCTGTCGATCGAGGACCCCATCGTCACCGTGGTGGCGACCGACCACTCAGGGCTCCTCTCAGAGGTCACGGGTGTGCTTGCCCTCCACGGGCTCAACGTCAAGTCGGCCACGGTGTCGGGCGAGGACGAGATGGCGGTTGAGATCTTTACCGTTGAGCCGGCGAGGGGACGGTGGCCGAAAGTGGCCCGACTCTCGGACGATCTGGCCGCGATCATGGCCGGGAAGCTATCCATCGACGCCCAGCTGGCCGAACGGGCTCGCACCTATCAGCGTGAGCGGAAGTTCACCCGTCCCAACCTGGTGTCAACGCAGGTAACGGTGGATAACAATGCCTCGGCCACGGCCACCGTGGTCGAGGTGCGGGCCGAGGACGTCGTTGGACAGCTCCACCGGATCACCCAGGCCCTCGTGGACTGCCGGCTGGATGTGATCTCGGCCAAGGTGTCGACGTTCGGGGCCGCCGTGGTCGATGCCTTCTACGTGCGCGGCCCGAACGGCAGCAAGGTCACCGACGCCCAGTCCATCGCCGCCCTCGAGAGGACCGTGAAGGAGCGAGTCAAAGAGGGCCATCCCGAAGGGTCGGCGGGCTAGCCGGAGAAAATCCCCCTTACAGGGCAACAATCACTCAGAGTGGCGCCGTAACGCGCCGATGTACTGATAGATTTTGTTTAGTAAGGGAGAGGTATGCAGGCTGCACACAAACATTCGAGTGCTTCGCGCCCTCAGTCGGCCCGCAAGGGGCGACGGGGCTGGCCCATTGCCATCGCCTTGGTGACCGTGGCCATCGTCGCCGTTGGGGTGACCGCATTCACCGTCCACGGCTCGAGCGGACGTGCTGTTGCCTCCCCCACCACCTCTCCTGCCAGTGCCGCTGGGACTGCTGCTGATGACGGGCCTCTGACCGTCGTCACGGTGACGCCCACCGATGCCAGCACCGATGTCCCGAGCGATGCCACGGTCTCCGTCCAGTTCTCCGTCCCGCTCGATCCCCACTCCCCCACACCGACGCTCAGCCCGGCCGTCGCTGGCACTTGGCAGATCGTGACGCCCGACACGTTCACGTTTGTCGCCTCGGCGCCGTTTGTCCCGTCCAGCGCCGAGACGATCACCATCCCCGGCGGATCGTCGGGAGTGCTCAGCGCAGCGGGCAAGCACCTCGACCAGACCTCGACCGTCCAGTTCAGCGTGGCCGAAGGGTCGACCCTGCGGCTCCAGCAACTCTTGGCCCAACTGGGGTACCTGCCCGTGAGCTTCACGCCGGCCGGTCCGCTGACCGCTTCCCAGGAGGCGGCCCAGGCCCAGGAGGGGTCGTTCAACTGGCGCTGGAACATGCCGACCTCGCTTGAGAGCCTGTGGACCGTGGGCACCCTCAACGTGATCACCAAGGGTGCAGTCATGGATTACGAGTCGCAGCACAACATGAAGACAGACGGCGTGGCCGGCCCCGCCGTGTGGGAGCAGCTCCTGGCCGACGCGTCGGCTGGAACCATGGACCCCAATGCTTACAACTACGTCTACGTAACAAAGACGCTCCCCGAGACGGCGACGATCTATAGCAATGGTGCGGCGGTCTATTCCAGTCGCGCCAACACGGGGGTGGCGGCTGCGCCGACCGCAGACGGCACCTTCCCGGTGTACCTGCGCTACAAGGTCACGACCATGACCGGTACCAATCCCGACGGCTCGAAATACTCTGACCCCGGCATCCCCTGGGTCAGCTACTTCAANNGCCGATCGGAACGCTGGTCACCGTCTCCTAAGTTCGCCAGCACTGTGAGGATATGGGTTGGTAGAAACCGGACCTCTTCAGACGAGGACGGGCACCGTTGCCAGCGCCCGTCCTCGTCTGACAAGCTTCCTCGACCGGACGACCAAGGGACGTTCCGCGTGGTTCTGCCCTCAGGCGCCAGCTGTCGAGGAGCCGTAATCCCCGGTGGTCTTCTTCTGTCTCGGGCCAGCGTTTCTCGTCCCTGGTCGTCGCCCCGCGACGTGCTGCCTCTTGATGCGTGATGTTTCGGTGCGTTGCGAGCTCTACGGGCGCTCGTGAGCCGGGCTGGGATCAAGCGTCAGGATCATGCCGCCGGTGACGTAGTGCTCTCCGTCGGCCGCTGGCGCCATGCCTGAGACTGCGCTTCACGGGTGTGACGAGGCACGTTCTACCAACCCTCCACCTCACCTTGCTGCCGGCCCGCCGTGTCCCGACCCTCACGGCCAGGCCGGCGCCGGTGCCGCCTCGGATAGTCACCTCGCAGGCCCCCCACCGGCGCCACGACGCCTTCGTTTTATCTCACTTAGCGTGTGGCATTAGTCACTCTGCGGGGTCTATCCTGAAAATGACCAATCCAAGAAGCAGGAGACCATGGCCAGGAGACGCCGCAACTCGGCACGGGTAGTGACCACACCATCGGGCGGCGAGACCTCCCCGACGGCTGTCACCGCTCTCGGGGGCTCTCCACAAGGTCCCGACCGCACCCCACTCGGCGCCACGCCGGTCGGGAAGGAGCCCACCGTGAGCCACATCAGCCCCTCGGCCGGAGGGCCCGTCCCTTCCCTGGTCGGATCGCTCTCGGTCTTCGACCTTTCTCGCGTCCTGTCGTGGCTTGCCTCCGGCGCGCAGACTGGCGAGCTGCGCATTGAGGGTCGTCAAGGTGAGGGGCGCATCTGGCTCATGCAGGGACAGCTGTCGAACGCACAGGTGGGGACGGCGAACACCATCGGCCAGGCCGTGTTCGAACTCGCCCGCATCGACGACGGAACGTTCCAGTACACCGAAGGTCCCGTGTCATCGAGCGGCGAGGCGCTAGTCCCCGTCGCCGGAATCCTGGCCGAGGTCAGTGCCAATGTGGAGGAGTGGCGTGCCATGCGCCGGGTGATCCCCGCCGGCGCCACCGTTGCCCTGTGCCCGAACCCGCCCGACCATGACGTGAAGATTCGAAGCGACCAATGGCGCTTGCTCACCCACATCGGAGCCGGGGACAAGACTGTCGAGCAGGTGATCGAAACGGGAGGCGGTGACCAGATCGTCGCCCTTCGGGCCCTGCGCGACCTCCACGTGTCGGGACTCATCACTGTCCAAGCACCAGCGGAGACGGCGTTGGCCAGCAACCATCGAGCGGGATCGACACCTGACGGGATCGCCGACATCACGCCGTTGACGACAACGGGCCACGCCGGAACGACCCCCGCAGACGAATTGCGCGTCGATCAGCTCTCGGACGACCCTTACACGGCTGGGCCGGTGGAATTCACCGGGGAAGCCCCGCCCCCACCAGCCACTGATCCATGGTCGACGCTGGCCGGGGCCAACGGCTCCAGCGACAACGGCGTGGCCTGAGAGGCACCTCGCGGACCGTCCCCGGGTCGTCCTAGTCAGCTGCCCGTTGTGTTGAACGTGCAGTTCGAGTCCTGCTGGCAGTGATGGACGACATTGATGACCACGATGATGATGGCAGCGCCTATGACCAAGCCTGCGAACCCGATGATGATTCCGGCGAGCGCCATGCCGCCACCCTGTTGGGTATTCCCTGACTTTTTGATCTGGGATCGGGCGATGAAGCCGAAGATGATGGCCAGCACCGCACCGAGGCCGTAGAGCCAGAAGAAAAAGGAGCAAACCAAGGAGGCAATGGCCAAGCCGTTGGTCTTCCGCACGGGCACATACCCGTAGGGCTGCCCCCCAGGCGACGGGTAGCCGTAGCCAGGCGGGTAGCCAGGTGGGTAGCCAGGTGGGCCCGGCGGCGGTCCATATGCCTGGTAGGCAGGCGGCTCGGCGAAGTTGGTGGGGACAGGAGGCACTCCGTACTCGGGGCCTTGCTGCGGCGTGACGGACGTCGGGGCACCTTGGGCGGAAGTGGAACCGTGCTCGGACGCCGACGGTTCGAAGGCATAGCCGGGGGTCCGGTCGGGTGAATACCACTTTCCGTCCGAGGCGAGCCACCACCCTGGTCCCTGCGAAACATCACTCACGAGCTGCCCTCTCTGGTGGCCGGTGGGCCAACGCTAGCCGTGGCATGCGGACCTACCGGGTAATCGCAGGCCCCGCCAGCCGCTCGGCCAGGGCTCGAAATGCCCGGCCACGGTGAGAGATCCGGTGCTTCTCGTCGGGGTCCATCTGAGCAAATGTCCGACCGGAACACTCATCGGGGGCGAAGACCGGGTCATAGCCGAAGCCACCGCCCCCCTTGGCCTCGGTCGTGATGGCACCGAGCACCTCTCCTTCGGCCCACACTTCGGTACCGTCCGGGAACCCGACGAAGGCAACAGAGCGAAAGGCTGCCCGACGGGACTCGGGCGTCGTGGCCCCAGCATTGGCCAACTCCTCTAGGAGCTTGGCGACGTTCTCCTCGTAGGTGGCGTGCTCTCCTGAGTAACGGGCCGAATACACCCCCGGCTCGCCGCCCAATGCCTCCACCTCGAGTCCGGTGTCGTCGGCAACGGCCGCCATGCCGGTTGCCTCAACCAACGCGAAGGCCTTCAGTCGGGCGTTCTCGACAAGAGTGTCCCCGGTCTCCTCCACGTCGCCCACAGACGGGGGCCTCGGGTGGATGACCAGCCCCGGTACGGTTCCGAGGATCTCCGTGATCTCGGCCGCCTTGTCCGAATTGGCGCTGGCCAGCACGAGCTGGAGGTCGGACACGTCAGCGTGGGGACGGCGGTTGTGCCAACGTCTCGACCTGGAGGTCGAGCAGGTGGGCGATGCCGTGCTCGGCCAAACTCAGCATCTCGTCCAGCTCGCTCTTGGTAAAAGGCATGCCTTCGGCCGTCCCTTGGACCTCGATGAAGCGACCCGACGATGTCATGACCACGTTCATGTCCACCTCGGCTCGGCTGTCCTCTTCGTAGGGCAAATCGAGCATGCAGACACCGTCGACGACTCCGACCGAGACGGCGGCAACTGCCTCGGTGAGGGGGTTGACCCGCAACGTCCCCTTTTGCACCAGGCGGGTCAAAGCATCGTGGAGGGCGACATAGGCCCCACAGATCGATGCCGTCCTCGTCCCTCCATCAGCTTGCAGTACATCGCAGTCGACGGTGATCTGGATCTCGCCGAGGGCCACCATGNNNGCATCCACGGCGGGACCCGCTCCTCTACCGAGGCCGTGCACAGGACCCTCGTCCTCCCCATCGACACCAGCACCGAGCCGGGGGCGAACACGGTGAAATCGCGTTCGAACGAGGCCTCCCGCAGTTCGTCGGTGGCTCGGCCATCAGCCCTGACCGTCATTTGACGGGCAACCGTTCCCTCAGTCACGTTCAGATTCCTTTCACCCACAGCTCGTGTGGATTCACCATCTCGTATGCCAACGAACGTATCCGCGTGGCTGTCGAAGGGTACGGGCTGGCATTGCGGCAGCCTGTGATGGTCACCTCAAAAGTAGGTGATCTCGCTGGCCCGCTTCTCGACCACGTCGAGGTCGTCCGTCCACGCTCCGGTCGAGAGGTATTTCCATCCCCCGTCGGCGGCGACCACCACGATGGTCCCGGACTCGAGAGTTGCCGCCGTCTTCGCCGCTCCGGCGAGCGCTGCACCTGAGGAGATGCCGGCGAAGATACCGACATCGACTAGCCGACGGGTCCACTCGATCGACTCCCGGGGCCTTACGATCCGCTTCCCGTCCAGCAATTCGGCGCCACCGTTGTCGATGAAGATCGGCGGGATATAGCCATCGTCCAGGTTCCGGAGCCCGTCGACCAGTTCACCGGCCGGTGGCTCGATGGCAAGCACTTTGATACCGGGATTCTGCTCTTTCAGGTAGCGGCCCACTCCGAGCAGCGTGCCCGATGTGCCCAAACCGGCGACAAAATGGGTTACCTCCGGGCAGTCTCGCCAGATCTCGGGTCCAGTGCCCTCGTAGTGCGCCTTCGGGTTGGCCGGGTTTGCGTACTGGTAGAGGAAGGCCCATTCGGGATGCTCATCGGCAAGCGCTCGTGCCCGACGCACAGCACCATTGGAGCCCTCGGCGCCCGGCGATTCGATTATCTCCGCTCCCCAGACTTCGAGCAGCTCGCGCCTCTCGCGGGACACGTTGGTGGCGAGCACCACCTTCAATCGGTAGCCCTTCAGCTTGCAGATCAGGGCCATGCCGATGCCCGTGTTCCCCGAGGACGGCTCGATGAGGGTCTGACCCGGCTTGAGCAGGCCCTTCGCCTCGGCGTCTTCGATCATCGACAGGGCGATGCGGTCCTTGACCGATCCTCCAGGGTTTTGCCCCTCCAGCTTGATCAGGATCCTGACGTCAGGATTGGGACTCAGCGCGGTGATGTCCACCAGCGGGGTGTTGCCGATCAACTCCAATACGGAGCCAGCAACGGTCATTGGAACCGATGCACCCTGACGTCGACCGCCCCACCGGCCACGGCCGGCAATATCGAGATGTCATCTGATGCGCCGACGGGCGTATCGAGGGAGGACAGATAGCGCACGTCGTCGTCGTTCAGGTAGACGTTGACGAACTTGTGGAGAGTTCCGTCGTCGTTCACAACCTGGCCGGAGAGACCCGGGTAGTCCTTGACCAGGGAGGCGAGCACTTCGCCCACGGTTGAACCTTCGGCCGAAACCGTCTTGGACCCTCCGGCATGCGACCGCAGCACGGTGGGCAGATTGACTTGGACGGGCACGGGCTCTCCTCTAGGTGACGGTCGCAATTAGCTGGTTGATCTTCAGCCGGCCGACCGAGATGTGGTCCCTTCCCTTCTCGGGCTAGTGACCACGTTCCCTTCGATCCGGCATCCAAGGCAAAAGTTGACTACCTCACTGGGGATTCTACCGGGGCAGCAGCCTCACCGGTTCTTCAGTCGCCACGCCCTCCACTATCCGGTAACTGCGGACCACGGGCACGATGTCGCGGAGGGAGACCAGGACGTAATGCCAGTCCGGATCTGGCGCCTGGGCGATATCCGTCGGCGACGGGTACGCGTCAGTGTGGGTATGGGAGTGGAAGACGGCGATGATCGAATTTCCAGTGCTCTCGGCGTCGCGGTCGGCCCGGAGGTGCTCCTTCGGGTCGACCGTGTAGAGCTTGGCCGAGGCGGCCAGATTGCGGGTCGGGTAGCACGTGACGGCTCGACCGGTCTCAAGACTGCCTCCGAGCAGCCCGCATGCTTCGTCGGGAAGTCCGGTGAGGCAGTGGGCGACCATCTGGTCGTGGACCAATTTTGGTAGCGACAACATGACGCTTGCACGCTAGAGGAATCCCGCCCCGGATTGGGCGACTACTTTCGATGGAGACATGGCTGCAGCAAAGAAGAAGACCATCCCCGCGGGCGGGAACAAAGCAGGACCGGAGGCCAATCGAGTTGTGGCCTCCAACCGACGCGCCCGCCATGACTATGAGATCCTCGACACCACTGAGTGTGGCATCGTCCTGCAGGGGTCAGAGGTCAAGTCCCTCAGAGCTGGCCGCATTGCTCTGCAGGACTCCTACGCCCGGATTATCGATGGCGAGATGTGGCTCTTCGGAGTCCATGTACCGCCCTACGCCCAAGCCAATGGATTCGGTGCCCACGACCCAGATCGGAGGCGGAAGCTTCTCCTTCATCGGCGTCAGATCGATGAGTGGATGGGCCGCTCCCAGCAACAGTCCCTCACCATGGTGCCGTTGTCGATCTATTTCAAAGAGGGCCGGGCGAAGGTGGATCTCGGACTGGCCAAGGGTCGACGTCAGTACGACAAGCGCCACGCCATAGCCACGCGGGATGCCAGCCGGGAAGCGGCACGGGAGGCTCGAGCCGCCGCCAAGGGCACCCACCGCTGAGTCTTCGGGCACTCTGGCCTGTGCCCCGGCTCCTCGCTGGCCGGTAGTGTGGTGTTCGCTTAGACAGCCCGTCTAGGCAAATACTCACACCCAGGGGGTGACAGGCTTCGACTCTGGTCGTCGATGTAGGAGAAGCGAGCCGTGGTCTCCGGAGCCACGTTAAAGAGCCGGAACCAAAAACAAACGCCGAGCCTCAGCTCGCGCTCGCAGCCTAGAAACTGCGACGTCCTCCTGGTCTAAGCCCCACGGGTCAGAACAGGGCGCCATCTAGTGGGGCTCACCTGAACNNAACTGCGACGTCCGACCGGTCTCAGTCCTACGGGCCGGAACCGGGCGCCATCTAGTGGGACTTACCTGATCGTTTGCGCCGACGGATCATCAGGGACAACTCAGTCGGATACGGAATGACATTGCTGCCGGCAACGGTGTCAATCCCGACAATCTAAAGCTGGCTGCGCTCGGAGAAGACCCATTGAGAAGCCGGAGGACGCGGGTTCGATTCCCGCCACCTCCACTCGAAGTTCAACCGCCTGACCTGCGATTATGTGGGTCAGGCGGTTGCAATTCTGAGGTCAGGACACCGATAGGACACACGAGGCGTCACTCCCCCGCTCTACCGTGAGCCGATGGACCACTACGCCGAGGCGTTCTACCTCGCCTCCGGGTGTTGCTTTCGAATGATCCAGGCCGAGGACGGCACCGGGCACGCCCAGCACTGTCCATACCCGATCGAGTGGCGAGGTCGGTTCCAGGACGGGACCGGCAAGTGGCACACGGTCGAGGCTTGCAACGGGCACAGGGCCGACCTGATCGCCGTTCAGTGGATCAGGTAAAGGCCGGGTCGGAGGCGACGAGGGGCAGTTCGCTACACCCCGACCCAGCAATTCGACCGTAGTTTGTACCGCCAACTATCCCGGGGACCCTGATCAGCCGGCACACCCCCCTGCCCAGGGGCGCTACCGACTGCCGACAATCTCAGGTAGCCGGATCCGGAGCTCGGGTGGTGGACCTCCGCTCGACGGACCCGACGAGTCGAGGCTACCGCTAGAACGTTGGGACTCCGCTCAGGATTGCCCAGGTCCCCCGCAAATGGCGGGCGTGGACCGCCCACTTACGAGCCGGTTGCTGCGACGATCGGCCCGTTGAGGTGAAGGGTGGACACGCCGCCATAGTACGGAGCGTCACCGTAGGCGTAGACCGCCCCGCTGGTTGCCGTTACCCAGTACCCACCGCCGTCTGGGGTGGAGAAGATCGCTGACGCGGGATTCGAGAACAGAATCTGTCCAGATGGGCCTCCGAAATAGCCCGCATCGCCGAACGTATAGACCGCTCCGTTCAAAAGGAGAATCCAATAGCCGTGTCCACTCGTGGTGCTCGCAGCGGAGATGACCTCGCCATTGCCTCCGTTCAGGTACTTGGCTGCTCCTCCGTAGTTGATGGCATCACCAAAGGCTTGAACATTGCCGGCGTAGCTTACGACCCAGTAGCCGTTGCCAGTGCTGTCCGTCATCACGTCGGCGATGCCACCGCCTGGGCAACCACCGATGCCTGGGCAGGAGCCCTCGAACTTTGCGTCCCCGAATGCGAAGACGCCGCCATCGTTGGCGAGAAGGAAGTAGCCACGTCCGTCATAGGAAGGAACTATGCCCACAATAGGGGCGTCCAAGCTGGGCCGGAGGGTCGAGTCATCGGGTGCGATTCCCAGACCGGGAATCGAACCGTAGTAGTTCGCATCTCCGAAGGAGAAGACGCCGCCATCCGACGCTACGAACCAATACCCGTCACGATCAGGCGTAGGAGCGATGCCAACGACGGGCGATTGGAGGTGCAAGGTGGCCGCTGAACCAAAGAACGGAGCGGATCCGAAGGAGAAGACTCCACCATCGGACCCCACCAACCAATAGCCGTGCTGTCCTGAGGTAGTCCGAGGCCTTGCTGTGTGGGGTCTTGCGAAGGTCGGGATACCGGCCCCCCCGGCAGGCTCGTGAGCGGATGCGGGGCCCACCCACACCGCGAAGAGCAATGCGGCGACTGCCACAAAGGCGCCTACTATCCGGACCAAAATTCGCTGCCACGATGATCTCGCCACTGCGTGTCCTTTCCGCCAGGTCTACGTCAATCTACATATCCTCAGCGACGACCAAGGGTGTCCCAGTCGTGTAAGTGAACCGGCCTGGGTTTCCTGGA
>PLSY01000408.1 GCA_003164275.1 Acidimicrobiaceae bacterium
GTCACCGCCGACAGCGGCACGAAGTGCTTGGCCGTGGCCGTCGCCACCACCGAGGCCAACGTGGTCTTGCCCGTGCCTGGAGGTCCCCACAGGATCGCCGAGGTCAGCCGGTCGGCCTCGATCAGGGCCCGCAGCGGGGCCCCGGGCCCGACGAGGTGGTGCTGGCCGATGATCTCATCGAGGGTGTGTGGCCGCAGTCGGGCGGCCAGCGGTGCCCGCTGGGCGATGCGCTCGTTGGCCGCGCCGGAGAACAGGTCGTCGCCGGCCACGGGCATCGATCAGCCCTTCGGCGGCAGAGGCTGTAATCCGAGGTCGGCCAGGACCCCCGGGGCGAGCGGCTTGGGTGCGCCGGTCATCGGATCAGAGCCCGACTGGGTCTTCGGGAAGGCGATCACCTCTCTGATGCTGTCCTCCCCGGCGAAGATGGCCACCAGTCGGTCGATGCCGACGGCGAAGCCGGCGTGGGGAGGGGCGCCGTAGCGGAAGGCGCCGAGCAGGAACCCGAAGCGGGACTGGGCCTCCTCGTCGGTGATGCCGAGGACGGAAAAGACCCGACTCTGGATGTCCCCACGGTGGATCCTGACACTGCCCGAGCCGAGCTCCCAGCCGTTCAGCACGAGGTCGTAGGCCTGCGAGCGGACCGACGCCGGGTCGGACTCCAAGCGCTCGAGGTCATCGGGATGGGGCATGGTGAACGGGTGGTGGGCAGCCACCGGATGGCCGTCGTCGTCCACCCCGTCGAACATCGGGAAGTCGATCACCCACAAGTAGCGATAAGGACCCTCACTGACCGGCCGGGCCCCGAGGTCCAAGCGGAGCTGTCCGAGCACCGTGCAGGCCAGCCGGTACTGGTCGGCAACCACCAACACCAGGTCTCCGGCGGACGCACCGGTTGCCCGCAAGAGGCCGGCGCGCTCCTCGTCGGAGAGGAACCGGTCGAGGGGCGAGTCGAGGGCCAGGCCCGTCCCGTCCTCCCCAACGGCCACCCGGAACCAGGCCAGCCCCTTTGCCCCGAGCTTCCTCACCCGGTCGGTCAAGTTGTCCAGCTTCGACCGGGTGAGGGTGGCGCCTCCGGACAGGACGATGGCCTTCACACACGGCGAGGCGAAGGCCTTCACCTCGGTTCCCTCGAAGACGGCGGACAGGTCGATGAGCTCCATGCCGAAGCGCACGTCGGGCTTGTCCGAGCCGTAGCGGTCGATGGCCTCGGCCCAGGTCATCCTCGGGATGGCGTTGGGGCGCTCGCCCGTCGCCGCCTCGGCGGCATCGAGCACGGCCTCCGAGACGAACGAGAACACGTCCTCTTGGCTGACGAAGGAGGCCTCGACGTCCAGCTGGCTGAACTCGAACTGCCGGTCGGCCCGCAGGTCTTCGTCGCGCAGGCAGCGGGCGATCTGGTAGTACCGGTCGACCCCGGCCACCATCAACAGCTGCTTGGCCAGCTGGGGACTCTGGGGTAGCACGTAACAGGACCCCGGATTGAGCCGGCTCGGGACGGTGAACTCCCTCGCCCCCTCAGGCGTCGGGGCCCACAGCAACGGGGTCTCCACCTCCACGAAGCCCTGACGGTCCATGGTGGCCCGCAGGGCACCGTTGACCTTGGCCCGCATCCGCAGGTTGGCCTGCATGCGAGGGCGACGGAGGTCGACGAAGCGATACTTCAAGCGAATGGACTCGTCCGCATCGACCCGATCGGCGACCGGGAACGGAGGCGGCTCGGCCGGGTTGAGCACCACCACCGTGCAGTCGCCGATCTCCACCTCGCCGGTCGGAAGCTCGGGATTGATCGTGCCGGCGGGTCGGGGCCTCACCACTCCCTCCACCGAGATCACGTACTCACTTCTTACATCGACTGTCCCGGGGATGACGCACTGGACGATGCCGGTATGGTCCCTCAGGTCCAAAAAGGCCAGGTGCTCGCCGTGCTCCCGGCGCTTCGCCACCCATCCGCACACGACGACCGTCGTGCCGACGTCTTCAGTGCCCAACGATCCGCACAGCTTGGTGCGCATGGCGGTGGCCTCGAAGGATGAGGGGGTGGCGGTCACAGGGGGTTTCCTTTCGGGTCGGCCCCGATCACGGGACCTCGGACACAGTAGAGGGCGGAGCACCCTCACCACGACCGGCCGCTGCCACCGCGTCGACCACCTCGCCGAGAGCGATGGTCACCTGGCTCCCCGACCAGCGGAGTGGACGGATGATGACCTGGCCGGAGGCCACCTCGTCGGGGCCGATGATCACGGCCACTGTGGCCCCGGACCGGTCTGCCGACTTGAGCTGTGACTTCATCGACCGGCCGTCAAAGGCCCGATCGGCCCGTAGTCCGGCCCGTCGGAGCGCGGCTGTGATGTCGCGGGCCCACTCCCCTCCGGCGACGTCGACGACAAAGGCATCAAGGCCCACCGGGTCCACCGGGTAGACGCCCTCGGCGTCGCAGGCCAGCAAGAGGCGCTCGATGCCGATGCCGAAACCGATCCCGGGAGTGGGAGGGCCGCCCAGCATCTCGACCAGGCCGTCGTAGCGCCCTCCCCCGCCGATGCCGTTCTGCGCTGCCTCCAGCGCCTGGGACGAGAACTCGAAGGTGGTGCGGGTGTAGTA
>PLSY01000412.1 GCA_003164275.1 Acidimicrobiaceae bacterium
GAGGTGTTCAGGTCAGACGAGGCGATCGATTCGTAGGCCGCCGAGTCGGCCATCTCGTGTTGACGGCCGTTCCAGCACAGTCCATCCCGTACCTGCCCGCCTTAGATCGCGCCAGTGAGTCGGGAGTGCGATCTCCTTACGGACTGTCATTCAAGCTTTACGAGTGCCTCATCTGTTCGGCGGCAAACGAGGAAGGGTGACCCTGATGTGTTGTTACACGGGTGATTGACGCACCGTCGCGTCACTCCCCCGATCTACCGTTACCCCATGGAGCACTGCGCCGAGGCCCTCTCCGAGGCCCAGCACCTTGGAAGGGACTGACCTTCGGCGCTGACGAAATATGGACCTAGGCGGAGGCGTGCACCACTGCTCGGTAACGGCAGCTCGGTGCTGACAGGTGGTCACGGCGTTCGACGCCTCCCACCCATCGGCCCAGTCTGGTTCGAAACGGCTCGGGGGGGGCCGGGCGGGCGGGCGGTCCCATTACAGTGCGCACCGATGAGAACCCGGCGGCCCGGCAGAGTGAGTGCAGGCCGGTCAGCGTGGGAATGAACCAGTTCCCAAAGTCTGCGTGGAGGTCGCCACCGGCGTAGAACTGAGCAAGGCTCTCATGCTCAAGGTGCTGAAAGTGGACCGCCTCGGTCTCAATCACCGCCACACCACCGGTGACTGACCGTAGCCGCTCGAGGCAGGTCAGGGGCTCCTTCATGTGATACAGAACGCCCAGGTAGAGCACCACGTCAAACGTACCGAGGACCGCCAGGTCGGTAGTGGCGAAGTCGGCAACGACAGGGACTACTGACGACCCGAGGGCAGTGGCGGCAAACTCGAACCCTTTGCGTCCAGGGAGGTCAGCTCTCCAGAACTCGGTCAGGTCGAGGGAGTGATCGGGCAAGCTCCCCTGAGCAAAGCATTCATTCCAGTAGGAACCACGAGCTTCGAAGTCGACGCCCCAGGCGTAGTGGTCGAGGGCCACGACCCGGGCTGCACCCTCCCGCTCCGCCATGAACGAGTAGTACCCGTCCCACGCTCCAATATCGAGCACGCTTCGCCCGTTGAAGTCCGGGAAGCAGCGGTCGGGGATGGCCGGGTCCGAGGCTCCATGAGTGACTACCCCGTGACCCAGGTCGATCGAGTGAAACCATGTGAGGGCGTCTGCGGATGCCTGGACCTGCTCGGGCGAATGCATCCCCGGGATATTACGCAACACATGCCGGGCAGCGGTGGGTCCCTGTCGGGCCTACTGCCGCACCCTCGCTCCGCTTCTGGCGGTTCTGAGTCTTAGCGTCGGAGTTATCCGAGGCCCGGAGATGCCGGAGTGAGTCATCGACCTGGCGATGTGAGGCAACCAGCCCGATCCGGCCCGATGCCGAGGGATCACTGAGGCGAAGTAGATCTAGACATTAGGAACTTATAGGACTAGCTTAAATAGCATCATGGAAGGTCCTCGAATCGACCACTCAGATCAAACTCCCCTCCATGAGCAGGTTGCCGCAGAGATTCGCCGTGCGATCGGAGAGGGAGACGCAAAACCTGGCGAACGTCTTCCAGCTGCTCGCGACCTGGCCGCAGTGCTGGGCGTGAACAACAACACCGTACTGAGAGCGCTGCGATCCCTCAGAGACGAAGGACTCGTGGAATTCCGGAGGGGCCGCGGCATCACCGTCTGTGGCGGAGCCGACAATCGCAACGCGGTGCTCGAAAGAGCTCGCGAACTTGTGACTTTTGCCCGACATCACGGATATCGGACTGATGAACTTGTTCAGATCATCCAGCAGGTCGCATGATGACGGCCCCAGCTGACCGACAGCCTCCGGACGGGCCGGAGGTATTGCGGCATAGCCTGATCAATGAGGCAAAACGCCATCAGCATCGGCGCCGCCAGATGGTCGCAGCGGCCCTGGTTACTCCCATCGTGATTGGCGGCCTAATCGTTGGACTCAACTTGAGTGACATGGGGAGACGGGGTGCGGTGGTCGCAACACCTTCAGGCCATTCCTCGTCGAAATGGAACACACCTCAGGCGGAACGCGAAAAGCTCCCAACAATGCTGCCACCATCGAAGCTGGTCGTGCTCAATCCAATTACAGGCGATGTCATCGAAGCCAATAGGTCCGAGGAGCCGACGGCAGCGCAGAGCGCGGTGCAGAGCGCAGTTGCCGCACAGTTCGCGAAGATTGCACAGGCCCAAGAGCAAGTTGAATCCGCCCGAGCAGAAGCCCAGGCCGCAGCCGCACAATCTGGGCACCACTGACAAAGGTTCTGCGGTCAGGTGCCGTTTCGTATTTTCGGCAAGCGCATGCACTCGCACCCCTTCCCGGCGTCGTGCGTGTAGTCAGAGATTGCTTCGCCCTTCGGGTACGTAGAACGGCTGATCATACGGGCCATCGCATCCAGCTCTCTGGTGTGAAAGGCGACGACGATCACACGTATAAGGGCGATCTGGAATGGACGCGGTCACAATGTCCGCAACATCGTGTTTAACACCTCTTCGTTCTGTGTCTCGGAGAGACCAGTCGCCGAGAGCGCCACGACATAGCCGTTCTTCTCTGCGGTCATCAACGAGGGATAGGTGTGGGTCCCGCTAATCGGTAAAGGCTGATGCACAGCCCAGTACACGGTATTTCCATTGACTCTGATCTCGGTGAAGTGCGGTAACCGAAGCGATTGTCCGGAAGGAGCCGTCGAGGTAGTCGAGGCGTACGTACCACTGTGCACCTTGTCGAAGTTGGCGACCTCGCTCTTCGACCACGACACGCTGGTGATGAGTGACACGCCTTTGGCCGAGCCTGGATAGACGCAGACGGTCTGGTCGTTCGTCGATGGGTGGTGGTGCAAGGCGTAGCTCCCGGTCTGAAAGATCGCCGACGCCTCAACCTTCGACATGAGGGAGCAGGCGTCTACTGGAGAGGGGGACGTAGTTGTTGCCGATCCGCAGGCAGACAGTGACATGAGGCTTCCCCCGATTAGCCCGCACACGAGGACCCGCCGACCCATACGAGCAGTATTGCCCATCTTTGCCGAGGAGAGGCAACGGTTCGTTGCTCTGACCAAGGAGGTTGCCGATGGTCGTGCACATGACCCAAGAACAAGAGCAGACGGCCTGTCGGCTGGATGCCCGGGGGACGAGCCATAAGGCGATCGCTCGAGACCTGAACTACTCATTGAAGGCAATCGAGGTCGCCCTGTCGGGTGGCTACCGGCGCCATTCTCCGGCAGATGAGTGGACACCCGCCCCAGGTCATCTCAGCGCCGATGAACGAGAATAGATTCTGATCGGACTGTCTCTGGGCGAATCGACGTCGGCCATTGCCCGTGGACTTGGTCGAGTGGCCGCCAATGGCGGTCCTCGGCACTACGGAGCAAAAGACTTGGCGCGAATCCAGTGCTCCCGAAGCTCTTCAGGACCAGCTTTCAAGCGGTGGACCCTGAAGACCATTGTCATTGTTGTGGGACATCCTGTCCAGCACGTACCGGCATGTCAGCCGAAGTGGCCCCAGTGCGTGGCGACGATTAGAAGCACGCCAGCGAGAGCGAGTGCGATGCCTGCGACGATCGTTCTCGCGACAGGGATCTTGAAGACTGGGATTTGAGCGGCGACGAGCCAGACGCCAGCGAACAGGATCAACAAAAAGCCGACCTCAGCGAGCGTGACGCCTGTTTGATGGCTCAGCGCAAGCACCGGAACGATGATAGCTATTTCGACCACTCGGTTCTTCCGATTCCCGGACAGGGTGTGTGCCGCCCACGGATCTGGCCCACTCGCTTTGCTCTGCTACAGCCGCCCAATGACAATCGCTGACACACCCGCCACAAGGGTTGCCGGGTGACGTCGTGCGTCACGACTGCCTCGACTTCGACGACGGAATCAGCGTCGATGGTCACTCCGGGCAAGACCTGGCAGCAGTTCCGATCCACACATTCCTCTCAATCTTGATCGGCTCCACGGTGATGTAAGCCCATCGCTTGTCTGGCTCGACCGGGTGACCGGCCGTGACCAAGTTGCCTTGTTCGCGACCATGACCTCGTCCGCAATGTCGATGGCTGTGGGTTCGGCCGTGTGCTCTCCAGATCCTTGGCACCCACGGATGCAAGTTCGTGTAGGTGGCGTATCCTTACGATCGTGCCCTGGGGGGTTCGAATGGACGATAGAGCATCAGTGTCAATTCAAGGCGCCACGATCGTCGATGCGTTCCGTCACAATGTCCGGACCATCCCCGATCGTGCGGCGCTGCGCTGGAACAGTGCCAACGCCTGGCTGACATTGACGTGGTCCGAATATGGCCGAGCGGCGGCCGAGGTCGCCGCCGGCCTAGCCGAGATCGGGGTCGCTCCGGGCGACCGGGTGGCCATCCTGTCCGGCAACCGGCTGGAGTGGCACTTGGCCGATTTCGGCGTGCTTGGTAGTGGAGCAGTGACCGTGCCGCTTTACCCGACGAGTTCACCCGAGCAGGTGGCACACATCCTGGGGCATTCCGAGGCACGCCTCTGCTTCGTCGAGAACCAAGAGCAGTTGACAAAGGTTCTGAAGTCCCGAGACCAACTTCCGAAGCTTGATCAGGTCGTCGTCTTGGCCGACGGTCTGCAGTTCGATGATCCTCTTGTGATGAGGCTCGCCGAACTCCGCTCCGTCGGGGTGCGCCGCTTGGGCCGTGAGCCGGACCTCTTCGAAGTCCGGGCGGCCGCCGTTGTGCCGGAACAGCTGGCGACGCTCGTCTACACCAGCGGCACAACCGGCCTCCCCAAGGGGGCAATGATCACCCACGCCAATGTCATGTGGACTCTTCGAAGCGCCGTCTCGGTCTTCGACCTGAGGGATGGCGAACGGTTTCTTTCGTTTCTTCCGCTGAGCCACATTGCAGAGCGGATGATCAGCGAGTTCGCCTCGACTGCTCTTGGTGGCGAGACGTGGTTCGCACAGAGCCTCGGCACTGTGGGCAAGGATCTGCGGGACTGCCGCCCAACGGTCTTCTTCGCTGTGCCGCGGATCTGGGAGAAGCTCCGTGATGCGATCCTCTACAAGCTGGATGGGAGCCGGGTATGGCAACGGCTGGCGGTCGACCGCTTTGTGGAGCTGAACGAGCACGTTGCGGAGCGACAAGCGGTCGGAAGACGCGCACCCGACTGGGCGGCACTACTCCACAAGGCGCTCGACATAACTGTCGGCGAATTGATCCGCCGCGAGCTCGGCCTCGACCAAGCCCGCACCATGGTCTCATCGGCGGCGCCGATCCATCCAAAGCTCCTCCGCTGGCTCGGAGCCATCGGTCTGCCCGTGCTCGAGTTGTACGGTCAGACGGAGACCTGCGGTCCGACCACCGCCAACCCACCGGAGGACAACAGGGTGGGAACGGTCGGTCGGCCCCTCCCCGGCGTAAGACTGCGCATCGCCGACGACGGCGAGATTTTGGTGCAGGGCGGCAACGTATGCAGTGGATACTTCCTCGATCCCGAAGGCACCGCCGAACTCATCGACACGGACGGTTGGATGCACTCGGGTGATATGGGAGTCCTCGATGACGATGGCTATCTCCGCATCACCGGGCGGAAGAAGGACCTGATCATCACGGCCGCCGGCCAGAATGTCGCCCCACAAGACATCGAGTCGGATCTGCGCAACCACGAGCTCCTGTCGGAAGCAGTCGTCATTGGCGACGGGCGGCGTTATCTCACCGCACTGCTCACCCTGGACATCGAAGCGCTGGTCAAGTGGGGCCGTGAGCGAGGAAAGCCGATTGCACCCCAAACACTGACCGTCGACCCTGACCTCGGTGACGCCATCGATCAGATCGTCGAGGAAGTCAACGCCAAGCGGTCCCGGGTCGAGAATGTACGGGCATATCGAGTCCTCGATCACGAATTCTCCATTGACTCCGGGGAGATGACCCAGACGCTCAAAGTCAAGCGGAATGTCGTGATCGACAAGCACCGAGCCGTGGTGGAAGAGATGTATGGAGGGGAATCCCAACCATGAGTCACGGGGGGCAGCCCCAGAGTCCGACCGGGGCCAATACTCAGCCCCCGGGCTGACTGCGACAGTGGTCCGGACCTTGGGAAGACCGATGATCCGGCGCCAACCGCACGACGCAAAGAATGGCGATCCACTCATTCATCGAAGAATTGGGACGGAGGAGGTGCCAGTAGTTCCCTGATGACGCGGCGAGTGCCCCAAGTACCGTGGCGCGCGCAGTAAGGGTCACCGGTCGACCACGAAGGACGTTCCGGCCAACAACCCGCCCAGTGGAGAAGCTACCGAACGGGTCGCCTGAAGGGCTTGACTCCCGTTAGGAACTCACCCCACTGAAGATCTCCGTGAACCGGCCTGGGTCTGATGGA
>PLSY01000132.1 GCA_003164275.1 Acidimicrobiaceae bacterium
CGTCGACCAGCAGCACCATCAGGTGCACGTCAGCGTTGTTCGCCTCGATGGAGTGGGCGATGTGCTTCATGACTGTGGTCTTTCCCGCCTTGGGAGGAGAAACGATGAGCCCACGCTGGCCCTTTCCGATCGGCGACAGCAGATCGACGATGCGGGCGGTCATGTTCTCTTTCTCGTCAGGCATCTCCAGATGGAGCTTCTCATCGGGAAAGAGGGGGGTGAGATCCTCGAATCGTGGCCGGTTGCGGGCCACCTCGGGGTCGAGTCCGGAGACGGTGTCGATCTGAAGGAGAGCAGGAAATTTCTCAGTACTGCCCGCCGGGCGACAGAAGCCTTCGATCCTGTCGCCCTTGCGCAGGGCGAACCGTCGGGCCTGGCTAATCGATACGTAGACGTCCTTCGACGAGGCCAGATAGCCCTCGCATCGGAGGAAACCATAGCCCTCGTCGCGCAGGTCAAGGAGGCCGCTCACCGGAAGAAGCTCACCTTGATACTGCTGCTCCTGGCCACCGCCGGCACCTTGGAGATCGCCCTCGACACCCTGGCGGTCACGACCGCGCCTCCGCCGATTGGAGCGGCGGTTGCCTAGGTCGTCGTTCCCACCGCCCTGGTTTCCCTGGTTGTTGCGGTTGCCCTGGTTGTTGCGGTTGTTGTTCTGGTTGCTGTTGCCTTGGCTGTTGCCTTGGCTGTTGCCTTGGCTGTTGCCTTGGTTGTTGCGGTTGTTCTGGTTGTTGTTGCGGTTGTTGCGGTTCTGTCCGCTTTGGGCGTTCTGCTGACCGTTGCCCCCTTGGCCGTTGCCACTGAACTGCCCGCTCTGGCGGCCTCCGTCAGTGCCCGGGTTGGAGCCGGCCTGCACGGGACCGCTCGCCTCCGAGCTTCGGTCGGCAGTCTCGGTGCGAACCGAGCCATTGTCGGATCCATGATCCGTACTCGAGCCATTGTCGGAGCTCGATCCGTTGTCGCTGCCATTGGCTGACGTTGCCACAGGGAAGTCCTCGTCAAGGTCGACCCGTGCCGACTGATCGACTTCATCAGCTGGTCCGAAGGACTGGACGACTGGCTTGCGCCGCGGGCGCCGGCCACTCGGCATCTCCCCGTCCCCGTCGCTGGCAACAGGGGTGCCACCACTGCTGGCAGCCGACCCGGATGCATCATCGAGAGTGGCCGTGGCTCGGCCAGACCGGCTCGTCCGCCGTGGCGCAGCTCCGCTGGAGCTTCCCTCCGACGCGGCCGCCCGGTTGCCAGTGCTGGCTCCGGTGCCGGTTGCGCCGTCGTCAACTGAGACTCCGGTGGCTTTCAGAATGCCATCGATCATGTCGGCTTTTTTCGTTCTGGTGTTGGTCTTCACAGACAGGGCCTGTGCGATGGCATGGAGCTCATCTCGCTCCTTGCCCTCCAACACCGAGCGCTCGAGCTGCTGTTCGGCAGTCATCGGCTTCCTCGTTTCGAATGTCCTCGTTGGCAGGTGGATTGACTCCAGCTACCAGGGAATCAGGGGTGGAGAGTTGCGGTGCTCGAGATCGACTCTCGATTGCTACTCCCCCCAACGCCGGAAACGGGGCTGGTCGCGACAAAACGTTGCGAGCCAGTAGGTCCCGCCCACAAGCCCGAATGGGCAAGTTGTGGAAGCGAAGGTGTAGCCATACTACAGGCGGTTGGCCCTCGCGGCAACAACCCTCAGGTCAACGGTCAATTCCCGTCGCCCAGGGCATTCCATCAGGTGCTCGGACGTCGCCTTGACAGCTACAGGGACAGCTCCTCGAGGACAGCTCCGAGGTCGGCATCGACGACCGTCGGCACCGAGATCTGGCTGATGGCGATGTCGGGGTCCTTCAGACCGTGGCCGGTGAGCACGCAGATGACGGTCGATCCCGGGCCCATCCCGTCGGGCAGTCCCACCTTCAAGAGCCCGGCGACAGAAGCAGCCGAGGCCGGCTCACAGAACACCGACTCCTCGGTGGCNNTTGCCGATGCGGATGGCGGTGGCGACTGTCTCGGGGTGCTCGATTGGATGACCCTCCACGATCGGTGCCGCACCGGCCGCTTGAAACCCCAACATGCGGGGCAGCCTGGTCGAACGTCCGGCCTCTTTGAATTCGAGATATCCCTTCCAGTACGCAGTGATGTTCCCGGCGTTGCCCACCGGGATGCAGTGGACGTCGGGGGCATCACCCAGTTCGTCCACGATTTCGAAGGCGCCCGACTTCTGGCCCTCGATCCGATACGGGTTGACAGAGTTCACGACCGTGACGGGTGCACGCTCCGCCAACTCCCTGACGATGGTCAGTGACTGATCGAAGTTCCCCCTCACCTGGAGGACCCGGGCTCCGTGGATCAGCGCCTGAGCCAGCTTGCCGAGAGCGATATGACCTTCGGGGATGAGCACAGCGCACGTCAGACCAGCACGGGCGGCGAATGCGGCGGCCGACGCCGAGGTGTTCCCGGTCGACGCACACACCACGGCCTTGGCCCCCTCTTCGGCGGCCTTCGAGATGGCAACGGTCATTCCCCGGTCTTTGAAGGAACCGGTGGGATTTGCACCCTCGACCTTGAGAAGGACCCGGGCCCCGACCCGAGCGGACAGCCTGGGTGCAGGAAGGAGGGGGGTCCCTCCTTCAAGGAGGGTGACGACCGGGGTCGCTTGCGACACGGGCAGGAACTCCCGGTACTCCTCTATGACCCCACGCCAGGCGGATCCGCTCTCGTGGACCATCATTTGGCGTCACCTACAATTCTCATTACCCTTCCGATCCGTTCTACCGCATCGAGCTTGGCCAACGAGACAAGCGTGGACTGGATGTCTCCTTCACGCGCCAGGTGCGTGATGAACAAAAGGCGGGCCTCTCCGGCATATCCCTCTTGCTCCATCGATCGAATGGAGACGTTGTTGTCCCCGAACACCGTGGCGACAGTGCCCAGCACTCCCGGACGGTCGGCCACATCGAGACTGATGTAGCACTGGGTGAGCAGGTCGGACTCGGGTAACAATCGGGCGGGTTGCCGGTCCGGCGTCGGAGCGGTCGTCCCTGCCAACCGATTGCGAACTGCATCGATGAGGTCGCCGACCACGGCGCTGGCCGTGGGCAGTCCTCCGGCGCCCTGCCCGTACAGCATGAGTTCGCCAGCGGCCTCGCCCTCGATGAACACGGCGTTGAAGGCGTCGCGTACGCCGGCCAGCGGATGTGACTTCGGGACCATGGCCGGGTGCACCCGAACCGAGAGGGCATCATCACCCGTGCGCTCGACGATGGCCAGCAGCTTCACTGCATAGCCGAGTCGCTCGGCGAACTCGACGTCGACTGCCCGGATACCGGTGATTCCCTCCCGCATCACGTCGGCGGCAGCCACGTCGTAACCGAATGCCACACCGGCGAGTATGGCGGCCTTGGCGGCGGCGTCGTAGCCCTCCACATCGGCTGTGGGGTCCCGCTCGGCGAGGCCGAGGTCTTGGGCCTCGGCCAGCACGTCGGCGTAGTCGGCCCCCTGCTCGCTCATCTTCGTGAGGATGAAGTTCGTCGTGCCGTTGACGATCCCCATCACGCGTTGGATCCTTTCGCCGGTCAGTGACTCACGAAGGGCTCGGACGAGGGGGATGGCCCCGGCGACGGCCGCCTCGTAGAGGAGATCTACGCCATTGTCCTTCGCCACACCCCGCAGGGACACCCCTTCGGGGGAGGCCAACAACGCCTTGTTGGCTGTGATTACCGGTTTTTTCAACTCGAGGGCGGCCCGGACCAGCCCCTCGGTCGGGTCCATTCCACCGATCAGTTCAACCACGATGTCGATGGATGGATCGGCCACGAGTCCCGCTGAGTCGTCAGTGAGCAGCTCCAGTGGGATGTGGGGTGATCGTTGGCGGCTCATGTCGTGCACGGCGATACCGCCGATTTCGAGCTGGGCGCCGCTTTGAACCGCGAGAGCATCGGCGCGGTCCTGGACAATCCCGACGAGGGCCGATCCGACCGTCCCGCATCCGAGCACGGCGATGCGCAGGACACGATCGGTGATGGGGGCCAAGGTCACCCGGTCACGCTAGCGCCTGGCCAGGTCGACAAACGTCGCTCAGAGATCGAGGCGCACCAGGTCGTCGAAGGTCTCCCTCCTGACCACCACTCGGGCCTCCCCATCGGCCACGAAGACAACCGCAGGCCGCGGGACCTTGTTGTAGTTGGAAGCCATGGAGTGCCCATACGCGCCAGTCACCGGCGTGGCCAGGATGTCGCCAACGACGAGGTCCTCGGGGACGAATCCTTCTGCCACGACCACATCGCCGCTCTCGCAGTGCTTCCCGACCAAACGGATGGGCATCGGCCGCTCGGCCCTCGCTTCACGGGGGAGAAAAGCCTCATAGCCGCTTCCGTAGAGAACTGGGCGGGGATTGTCGCTCATGCCTCCGTCAACAGAGACGTATGTTCGGTGTCCGGCGACGTCCTTTACGGTGCCTACCCGATACAGGGTGATTGCCGCCGAGGCCACGATCGACCGGCCCGGCTCGGCTGTGACACGAACCGACGCGGGGATGCCAGCCTTCCGGCAGGCCCGGCGTACCGACGCGGCCCACTGGGCCATGGGTGGCGCCTCTTCTCCATTGACGTAGGCCACGCCCAACCCGCCACCGACCACCAGCTCGGGAAGCCCGAGCGGGGCGAAGAAATCGGCCAGGACCTCGATGGCCTGAGCAAAGGGCTCGAGGGCGAAGACCTGGCTGCCCAAATGAGCGTGGATCCCTACGAACTCGACCACTCCCCGCTCATGCAGCGCGGCCAGTCGTTCAACTGCGCTCTTGGCCGCACCGGAGGCGAGGCCGAATCCGAATTTGGAATCCTCTTGACCCGTGCGCACGAACTCGTGGGTGTGGACCTCGACGCCCGGCGTGATCCTGGCCAGCACCCGAGGGCGCGGCGGGGCTGCTTGTTCGCCGGACGGGTACGTGGCGACCTCCTCGAAATCCTCTGGCCGGTCCAGCAATCGCTCGATCCGGTCGATCTCATCGAAGGAGTCGATGACGATCCGCCCGACGCCCACAGCCAGTGCGGCAGCCAGCTCTTCTTCGGATTTGTTGTTCCCATGGAGGACGAGACGGCTTGCCGGGACGCCGGCGGTGAGGGCCACGTGCAGCTCCCCCCCGGTTGAGACGTCAAGGCACATACCCTCGTCGTGGGCCAGCTTGGCCATGGCCACGCACAAAAAGGCCTTGGTGGCATAGGCCACCCCATCTCCCCACGACTCGACCGCCTCCCGGCACTGCACCCGGAGATGGGCCTCGTCATAGACGAACAATGGCGTCCCAAACTGCTCGGCGAGTTCCACCAGATCGACACCGCCGACGCTCAGCCTGCCCGCCTCGTCCACACTTGCAGTCATGGGAAACAAACCGGGGGCCACAGGCGCCCTGGGTCCGGATGCCGTTTCGGACCGGCGAGAATCGGCTACGTCGCTCACAACGACTCCGGCGAGGAGACCCCAAGGAGGCCAAGCCCGATGGCCAATCCGATCCGGGTGGCCTCGACCAGCCACAGCCGGGACTGGGCCAACGCCGGATCGACATCGTCGGCGAGGATCGGGCAGTCGTGGTAGAAGCCATGGAAGGCGCCGGCCAGCCGACGCACCCATGTGGTGACCTTGGTCGGATTCCGCTCCAGAGCGGCGTCGGCCACCACTTCGGGCAGCTCCTGAAGACATCTGATCACATCGAGCTCGCGCTCGTGAGTGAGGAGCCCAAGATCGACCTCGGAGAGCGGCACCCGTACCACTCCCCGTTCAACGGCCTTGCGACCCACACCACCGATGCGAGCACTGGCCATCTGCACGTAGAACACAGGATTCTCGACCGACTGCTCGCGGACCACGGCGAGATCGAACGTACTGGCCTGATCCAGTGAACTCATCAAGCTCAGTATCCGGGTGGCGTCGGGGCCGATGTCGGCCACCAGAGTGTCGAGATCGATAGCGTTACCGGCCCGCTTGCCCATCTTCACTGACTCGTCACCGTCCATGAGGGAGACCATCTGGCCGAGCTTCACCTCGAGCCTGCCTGGTTCGACACCGAGCGCCTCGACACCGGCCATCAGGCTCGCCACTTGACCGTGGTGGTCGGCCCCGAAGACATCGATAACCCGGTCGAATCCCCGCACCAGGAACTTGTCGCGATGGTAGGCGAGGTCGCCGGCCAGATAGGTGGCGTCGCCGTTCGATTTCCGCAGTACCCGGTCGCGCGTGTCTCCGAGATCTGTCGCCCTGAACCAGGTTGCCCCATCCTGTTCGAAGACCAGGCCTTGCGCATCGAGGAGGTCGATCGTCTCGTCCACCGCTCCGCTCTCCTCGATCGAGGCCTGGCTGTACCACTCGTCAAACACGATGCCGATGGAGGCAAGCGTCAGCCTGATGCGTTCGAGGATCCTCTCGGCTGCCCACCTCCCGGCGGCCGTGACGTCGTCGGGCCCGTCATATATCTCGGCAAGTTCGGTCACGTACGCACCCTGGTAGCCGCCCTCGGGCACTTCGTCCCCGTGATGCCGGGCAAGCAGACTCTCGCCGAGAGCGCGTATCTGGCCGCCGGTGTCGTTGACGTAGTACTCCCTACTCACCTGGTAGCCGGAGCGGGCCAGAACCCGGGCCAGAGCATCGCCGTAGCTCCCCCACCAGCCGTTGCCCACATGGATCGGCCCTGTGGGGTTGGCCGAAATGAACTCAACTTGGACACGCTCACCGTGACCGATGTCAGGACGGGCGTAGTGTTCCTCGCCGGCCTCCAAGAGCTCGGCCAAAGCGTCGTGCAGCCATCCGTCGTCAAGTTTGAAGTTGACGAATCCGGGCCCGGCAACATCGATCGAGACGACATGAGCAGGAGGCTTGGCATTCAGAACGCCAACCAACGACACGGCCAGGGCTCGCGGATTGGTGCCCGCTCGCTTGGCCGTGACCATGGCGACATTGGTCGACCAGTCACCATGCTCGCGTCGGGCGGGCCGTTCGAGGTTGACGGAGGGCGCTTCTACGGCCAGATCTAGGCCCTCTTGTTGAGCCACGGTGGCAATGGCGGCACTTACTGCTTCGGCGAGTTGGTCACGGATCGACATGTTGCAGCGAGGATACGCCGTCGCGAACCACCTACAGAAGAGGGCCCGAGGTGCATAGGTAGGCAACGGCACTACAGTTGGCAACTCGATGAAGCAAACGTCCGGCCCGCCGGAGTTAATTCATCGTGGCACGCCCACGTAGCTCAGGGGATAGAGCATCGGCCTCCGAAGCCGTGTGCGCAGGTTCGAATCCTGC
>PLSY01000444.1 GCA_003164275.1 Acidimicrobiaceae bacterium
AGGCGGTTTACCCGAGTAGAGGCATGCACACAGGAGTCGAGTGACAGACAACGTCAGCACGGAGGTTCGCTCGTTCATGGAGCATGCGGAGCCGCGCCTCCGTCGAGCCCTCATCGCCGCCTACGGAGCTGAGCGCGGGCGGGAGGCAACGGCGGAAGCCCTCGCCTACGCCTGGGAGCACTGGGAGCACGTGAAAACCATGTCGAACGCCACCGGCTACCTGTATCGAGTTGGTCAGAGCAAGACGCGCGAACGGCAGAAGCAACCGCTCTTCGCCCGTCCCGAGCACCCGGAGCCATGGTTCGAGCCGGGCCTCGCGCCGGCCCTGGAGAAGCTCNNCTTTGGCTGGACGATGCGAGAGGTGGCCGAGTGCACCGACGTCAAGGTCACGAGCGTGCAGAACCACCTGGACCGGGGCCTCAAGAAGCTGCGAGCGGCACTGAAAGTAGGAAGCGATGCCTGAACTCTCTGAGGAGATCCGCCAACTGATCGACGGGAGTGCGCGGCCCGTCAGCTTCGATGAGGTCACCACAGGGCGTTCTACCGCGAGTGACGCCCCGGCCCTCATCGATGTCTCGGTCAAACAGGGTCGGAGATGGATGGCAATCCGTCCGGTGTCGATCGCCGCCGCAGTCGTCGCTCTCCTGGCCCTCGGCACGTTCGTAGCCGTTGCGCATCAGAGCGGCGCACGCCACGCCACCGCACAGAAGGGACATGGCGAGAAGAGCGGAACGTGGCAGCTGGCTGCGCAGCTCTCGAGTGCCAGCTACCAGCTCTCCACGGGCAACCCAGGCGGCGGCGTGTCCGAAGTGGGATGCGGTGGACCGACGTGCTTCCTCTCCACGTACTACGGCGTGGGCGGCGACACAGCGCTCACAGGCTCCACCTACGTGTCCCACGACGCAGGGCGCACGTGGACCCCGTCCAACCTGCCGGGGGGCGTAGCGGCGGCCACGTCGGTCTCGTGCGTGAGCTCGACCTGGTGCGCGGCCGGAGGTGGTCTCCTCGACCCGTCGATCGGCGATCCCGCGGCGAAAAAGGAGATGAGAGATCCGGAACTCCTGACCACGGACGACGCCGGGGCCACGTGGTCCATGCACGCCATCCCCATCGCGCCGGACATCCAGCAGCTCCCCGCCTACGGCTCCCTGCCGGCAGAGACGACAACCTGGCCGGGCATCGTGGACGCGGTCTCCTGTACCGCCCCAGGTATCTGCAACGTCGTGGCCCACGTCCTCAACAACAACAACCAGTCCGCAGGCATCATCCCCGACACGGTCCTCTTCCTTCGGACAACCGACGGCGGGGCCAACTGGACATCGACGGTTCTGCCCGAGACCACCTCAGAGTCCGGGTTCGAGGTCCAGGTTCCGAACGGAAATGGGGCCGCGATGGACTGCCCTACGGCATCCCAGTGCGTGGTGGTCAGTGTGCTTGCGGGGTTCTTGTCGAACCAGGGATTCGTCGATGTCTGGCGGACGGCCGACGCCGGCAAGTCCTGGGAGGAGACACAGATCCCAGGAATCCATCAGGTATTCCCTGGGATCACCTGCCCCGATGCGAGTGAATGCTGGATACCCACCGGCAGCGGAGTCTTGCGCTCGACCAACGGTGGGAGCATCTGGGACGTCGTTCCCACGCCTTCCGTTCAGACGGCGCAGGGACCACCCAATGATGCCTGGCAGTCCGTCAGTTGCACGTCTGTCGCCGATTGCGTTCTCGGCGGACCCGGAATGATCGCCACAGTGGACGGCGGCGCAACGTGGGAGCAGGTGCCGCTCCCAGCCCAGGTCGGGAATGTGCCGTCGGTCTCTTGCGAACTGGAAGGGAGCTGTATCGCCTTTGCTCAGGCGGCTCCGGCTCCGGGTCAGACGTTCGTGCCTAATGGAGGCTCCTTGATCCTCACAAACGGGTCGGCAGCCTCAGCCGGGCTAAGCCCCTCGACGAGCGCTCCGGATTGACCGCAAACGAGGAGGGTCTGCGCTCGCTCGGAGACCAGATCACCGCCTCCGGAATGGGCTCGGCATCGGGCGGCCGGGGTCGAAAGGCGAGAAGTCGTCGAGGCGGACGACGTCGGTGGAGCATCAAGCGGAAGGTCGTGGCGCTGCTGACCGTGGCAATCGGACTCGTGGGTCTCTTCGCTGTCGCCAGCTACGGCTACGTGAGATACCAATTCGATCAGGTTGCGAAGCTCCCGTGCCGTGCATGTGTGAACGTCGCTGCAGGGAAGCCGTACAACATTCTGATCATCGGGTCGGACTCCCGTGCCGGCGATACCGGACAAGCTGCCTCATCATTCGGGAGCGCATCCACGGTCGGCGGTCAGCGCAGCGACACCATCAAGATCCTGCGCATCGACCCTGCTGCGGGAACGGCGAAGGTCATGTCCATCCCTCGCGACACCTACGTCACGACCTCGGGATTGGCCCCGGACTCGGGTTTGACCGGACCGGAGAAGATCAACGCGGCGTTCAACAACGGGCCCGAGGCACTGATCGAGACTATCCAGAACACGTTCGGCATCCCCATCAGCCACTGGATCGTCATTGACTTCACAGGCGTCATCGACTCTGTGAAAGCACTGGGAGGCATCGACCTCACCTTCAACTACCCAGTGAGGGACAACTACTACGGTGTCAACGAATCCGGTCTCCAGATCACGAGCACTGGCTGTCAGAACATCAACGGCAATGTCGCACTGTCACTCTCCCGCTCGCGCAACTACCAGTACTACGAGGATGGCGAGTGGCACATCGACCCCGGCTCCGACCTCAGTCGCATTGCCCGCCAGAACACCATCATCGAGGCCATGGTGGCCAAGGCGAAGGTCACGTACAACCCGCTGACACTCCAGGCACTGATCAGCTCCCTGAAGGGCAAGATCGTCATCGACAGGAATCTGACCCTCGGCATGATCTACGACCTGGCCGAGCGCTACCATGCCTTCTCGCCGTCCAGCCTGGAGACGTGGACGCTGCCTACCGTGGGGCAGTCCGGAACACCGGCAGGTGACGTCGAGCTCGTGAGCACGGCGCCGGGCGAGAACTACGAGGACACGATTCAACAGTTCCTCGACGGGCCCGCCGCTCCGGTCATCACCCCCCCGCTCGACGCGTACGGAGATCCGATTGCCACTCCATCGACTTCTCCGGCGACCACCACACCTGCAGTTAGTACTGCGTCGACGGGCGTCAGTCCGCCAATCGCACAATCACCAACGACGACCTCGCTCCCGCCTTACGAACCCAAGCTTTGCTGAATCCATCCATGGTGAAGTGTCACCTGAAGGGCGGTTCGACGGGCTCGAAGGCATCATTGCATCCCACTTCCGGTGGCAAGGGATACCCTGCTCCGGCGATCGAGAGCTAGGCCACTGGGCTAGTCGAAGGCGGCGTCGTCTGAGCCTTCTGGTTACGACGAAGCATCTCCGTTACCAGAAGAATCGCCGCACCCACTATCGATACGACGGATCCAGAGACGACCCATCGGTGGTGCGAGTCATAGGACGCAACGGTCGAGGGCACCTGTGCAGAGACCGGATGCGACAGTCCGCTGACGAACAAGGCCGCCAGAACGATCCCGACCGCGATCATCACCCAGCCGATCCGCTGCATTACCTTGATGGCCACAATCCCAGGCTACCGAGGCAGAGCCGGTCCCGAGAGATGTCTCACTCCCGGTGTTCGGGGACAGGGCGTTGAGGATCAGGGGGCAAGGTGTCAGGATTTCCAGATGGCTCCTGGTCACCGCAGCGATCTTCAGGAAGAAGCTGTCCTCGATGGTGGTCCTCTGGACGGGAATCGGCAAGCCGTCGATGGCGACACAGACCAGCTTTGCGTGGTCATGACCGATGGTCAGCAGCATCAGTACCTCCGCACCGACGAGTTCCAGACTTTGGAGGATGGTCACTCAGTCCTCGTCTTCAAGTGGAACGGTCGCTACTACGGGCCGAAATAGAAACGCCCACTGACCGGCGTTGTGGGATAGGGGGTGTCCCGTGGGAGTGCGACGACTTCTCACTACGATCAAATCGATGGGCGACACTGGCGACCAGACACTCTCGGGTTTGCTCTACGATGAGTTGCACTTCGATCCGACGACGACGGATACGCTGACCAACCATCTCCCGATGGCCCTCCTCGCCAAGAGGCGGCTAGGCGCTGATGTTGACGAGTTGCTCCGCTTCAAGGCCAAGTACCAACGGAGGCTCCGACCGCTGGAGGTGTCGGAACGTCGACTTGACGAGTCGAACTGGACCACAGCGATAGGTCGACGAGGCGCGACTGCCGATCTCCGGCACTACTTCGCTCGATCGATTGCAGAGCACGGTGTCGATGGCGTGCTGCGAACTCATCTCTCGGCACTCCTGCCCGGAATCGGCGGCGGAGCGTTTCACGGAGTCATCAGACTCTCCTATGCCCTCGACGCCTCGTCTCCTGCACGCATCGCAGCTGGACTGGCCTATCTTGCTGAAGTCGGAGCCGCCCTTGGTCCGCTGCCTGATCGCCACATAGGTTCCGACGGGGTTTCAGAAATCGCCAACGTGCTGAGCAGGTCCGATCCGCCGCTCTCAATTCCTAAGGTGTGGAACATCGGAGAACGGATGCGATTGGTTGCTGGTGATGAGCGGTTCCAAGATGCCGTTGGATCGCTACAAGTCACCGACGACACTGAGTCCAAGCTCGCTGAGTTTTCAGTCCGCCTCTTCGCCGCTTCCGGCGACTTCACCTCTCTGCACGGAGTCACCGGCCTAGCGGCGATCTCCAGCATTCGTCCATGGGTGGCAGGCGTCGCGGCGCTTGAGCGGTACACGGTCCAGGCGTTGCTTGCTGCATACGTCACGCTAGGAGCGCCCCCGATCTGGTCACAGACGCGACTCGATGAGTTCGTGGGCGCTGATCGGTCCAGCGTTGCGGATGTCGCGGCAGTGGGCGCTTCGAGCGACGACGAGCACGTATCGAAACTGATCTACACAGCACATACGCGATGGAGAGAGACCGGGGATCCCCTCTATTTGGCTGTCGCCGCTCGGCATGCGGGGCTCAGCAACTCCTAGCCCGGTGCCTGTGTTCGAGGGCAGGAGCGTGTCCCGTGAGGACCACGAGTGGTGCAAGACTCTCCGGGTGGCGGAATCCGGTCGGGGCCATCAAAATCCTGCCGGGTCACTGAACACGGCACGTCGGATCTGCCAGGTCATGTTCTTGTGTGGTCTCACTTTGTTCGTCGTCTGCCTCTTGATCGCAGTATTCGGCGGATCGGGAAGGCCCCCCGGCCAGTCGGCTACGGCGATCGCCAAGGTGGTGGCGAACGGTGGAAAGCCATCCTGCAAGGACACGGCAAAGTATCTGGGCCGGGGTGAGCCCTACTACATCTCGATCCGGACCTTCACAAGCTATGGCGGCAGTCAGGCGGGCGGGCCACTCTGCAACCCAAAGCCAATCGGAACTGCGGTAGCCGTTGACTACTCGCCCTTCAACCCAGGGAATGCGACCATCCAGGCCCCTGACCACCGAGGGCAGTGGTTCCTGCTCGCACTATTTGGTGTGCTGCTGGCTGGGCTGGCGGCGGTGTTCAGTCCGTAGCTCGCATAGCCCCCTCCCGGCAGGGGACAGAGGTGCGTCAGGATGGTGCTGATCAGCGGGCGGAAGGTGCCAAAGCGCAGCCACGCCGCGGAGAGTCGGGGCCGTGGCTGAGATGCTGGTTGCATTACCGATCTGGTGCCCCGAGAGATCTCGTTGAGTCGTTGAGTCCTACGGCATCTTTGACCTGATCGATCAGTTTCCCAAACTCGTCACTATTGCGGCGAGCGATCCCCGGCAACTGGGCGGTCGAGCCATCCGACATTTCGAGCTTGCAGCACCACCAACCGGCGATCCGAGCAGGCACGATGTCGACGATTTCGATTTTCGCATAAGACCATGTTCGACCTGTGCTGGTATGGACCTCCACGGCGTCCTCGGTGATTACAGTCCGGATCTGTCCGGCGAAGACGAGCAACCAGGCGAAGTACAGGGCCATGCCGGCGAGTGCCACCGACAGGCCACCACGGAGATTGTGAACAGTGAGCCAGGCGGCTCCACCGCAGACGGACACCGCTAGCAGCAGTTTCCAGCGAAGCACCTTGAGGCGTCGATTGTCCCTGAAGGTGATAGTCGTTCCTGGCAGCGCCGATGTCACCATCGCAGTATCGCAGCAAACGATTTATCGTCGAGTTTGACGTCGTCGCAACGGCGTCGGCCGGGTATGGCATAAGTGTTGATCAGCTGCACTCGGCCAGCGACCTCGACCCGGCGTTCGGGGATAGGCCGTCAGGCCTCAAGCGAGCGGACGTCACCCATCCGGAGCATCGTCCGTCTGGGTCCATGAGTTTCCGCCACATCGACGGCAAGGGCGCCTCGGTCGTGTCCTCATGGCATCTTGCAGCTCAGATAACTCCACCGGACCACCCACAGCGTGAACATTTCGGACGACAGTGGTGCCACAGGTGTCGCACTTCTCAGTCTGTGAGACCGAATCCATCAGGCTTCATCATCCCACGGTGGTGGGTCTCCATCCCGGTGAAGTGTGACGCACTCCCGGTGGTACGGGATAGCCGCGTCGATCAG
>PLSY01000168.1 GCA_003164275.1 Acidimicrobiaceae bacterium
GCCGACTACGTGGGCGTGCACGGCCTCCTGCGTGACCTCGTCGCTACCGAGCTCGGAGTGGGCCGCGCTGGTTGGATCGCCCATGTGCTCCTTGCGACCGTCCGGGCCGACCTCCTTCGCCATGTGACCGAGGGAGAGGGAATGAGCCACAGTGCCATCCGCTCGAGCCTCAGGGACTTCGTCGACCACACGCTGGATCACTAGCTGGTTCGCCGGCCCGTGGGTGTCCCATATTGCGCGAGCGATATGACTCCTGACCCTGCCCCACAACAATGCCGGCTTGGGGATCGGTATCTGGCACGGCGCCGGAGCGCCTGCTTGCTCCAGCCAGCAGTCCAGATCGCTACCTCCGGTCGGTCGAGCCGCAAACTGGGATCGGCGCCCGAGCATGCCAGATCGACGGTCTCCGGCCGGACCGAACGCGACCAAAAGTCCGGAGCTATCCCACAACACGCAGCCACACATAATGACGCCGCATGTGGCCGCGTCGCCGGCTCCCAGCGCACGCCGAACCGGCGTTCGGTGTGACCCTTGGAGCCACGGATTGGCCGAGCCGGCGTGCACCGCTCCGGCCGCTGCCGCCGCCCCGTGGATCAGCCCACCTTGGGCCCGCTCGCGCGTTCAAGGGGAGACCGGGGTCTGTCGCCGATCAGTAACACGGGTCGTCGTCGACGGGCCCCTGGCTGCTCATGATCGTCGTTGCCGCCGAGCGGGATCATGAGCTGCGGCCATGAGCGTCCGCCCGGCTCCCTGGAGTCCTCACCGTGCTCGAGGCAGCAACGCAAGCCGCGATTTCGTCAGGGACACTTCGCAAGGAGACCAAGAATGGCAACCTTCGAGCTCGTCGCATTGGCCGTTGCGTCCGAATCCCCGACGAAGACCTGGCTGCGTGGTTACGGGCCGACGGATCGTTACAGGACGCGCGGACCGCTTTGTGATTGGTCGGCTTCCCTATAGGGACCAGAGTGATTCATCAACCCCAGTTGCTTCGGCCAACACCGGGCTGGAGGTGGCGACACCCGGATGCCGTAGCTCCCGGAATTCGTCACATGACAGGTTGACTCTTATAAAGCACTGTTATAACATCTTATCTGTAATGTTCGAGCATCCGAGACCTCGCAACCCATACCGGCCAGGCGCCGCTGTCACCCCGCTGTTCCTCGCCGGCCGCGACCAAGAGATACGCCGCTTCGGAGCGTCGCTTCGTGGAGCGCCTGAGCTGCCCACCAACGTCCGGCTGACCGGACTTCGCGGCGTAGGCAAGAGCGTGCTGTTGAAACGTCTGGAAGAGATCGCCATCGATGATGAGGGCTGGCTCACCAGCCGGATCCAGGTCGAGCCACGCCACAACACCGAAGCTGACCTGTCCGAACTCATCCTGAGCCTAGGCCACAACGCCGAGCTCCAAGTCTCGAGAACAGCCCGCATTCGGGAGACCATGAAGGGCGTAACCGCGTCCGCCCGGGGGCTGATCCGCGTGACCTGGCAGGACATCGAACTGTCTCTCGGGCCTGTGGCCGGAACTGACCGCGATCACAGCATCGCGAGAGCCCTCTTCGATGTCGCCCTCACGGCCGATCACCACGGCTACAGCGGCTACCTGCTGATGCTGGACGAAGCACAGGTCATTCGCGACGATCGGGAGCGAGATGGTGAGCACCCGCTTTCCCTACTCATCGCCGCCATCAACAGCCTCCAGGAGAAGGAGATCCCGATCGGCCTGACGCTATGCGGCCTACCCACCTTGCGTGCCAACTTGTTGAAGGCCAGGACCTACTCCGAACGCATGTTCCGAGGTGAAGAGATCGGTCGTCTGGCCCGTAGCGAGGCGGTCGAGGCGTTGGTCCGGCCGCTCGACGGAACCGGAGTGACCGTCACGGATGCTCTTGTCGAGCGGGTCATCGACGAAGTCGAGGGATATCCCTTCTTCATTCAGCTGTGGGGCGCGGAGCTCTGGGAGGCCGCCCAGCTCGCAGATATCGACCGCTTCAACGTCGAGCTCCTCGACTCAATCGAGCAGGATATCTACAGGCGTCTAGACATCGATTTCTACGACGGCCGAGTCGAATCTCTCACTCCAGCGGAGCAGGACCTTCTGATGTCGACGGCAGAGTGCCCGTACCCGCCGCTCAAAACCGCCGACATCCACGGCAAGGTCGGCAAGAGCGAGGGCAACGTAAACGTCCTCATGGGACGCCTCGCCGATCAGGGCGTCGTCTTCCGGGTCCAGAAAGGCCAATACGAGTACACGGCTCCGAAGTTCCACAGTTACCTCCAGCGAAGGGCTGTTCGGATTTCCAGGCGGGAGCGGTGATGTTGGCCGGTTGCAGCCTTTGAGCCGGGAGGGCGGGAAGGCGGTTGATCATCACGAGACCACTCGACGCCATCGACTGTGAGGCTGAACACGACACCGGCTCCGGTCGGCAGTCACGGACTCCGATTCGTCGGTCCATAAACCGGCCACGCGAACCGGGCGCGAACGGCCTCGCGTGACTCAATCGTGACTCAATATCGCACAGGATTCGCGGGGACGACCTAACGCCGAAACGCGAACATGCAGGTCACGGCGTTCCTTGTCACTTGGTGTGACGCCCTAAACGCACTTTGCCGTTTCCCGCCTATAGGCCGGCTCACCGTCACTACCCCTTTGACCAGGGGGTATCGAGCTACTAACTAGCTAGATGACACATCTCTGACACATCAGACGCACCTAAGACGAGTCAACCGCTGCTCGGGTGGCATCCTCGGAGTCAGGCCAGAGATGGGCATAGGTGTCCAGTGTCATGAGCGCCGAGGAGTGGCCCAGCCTCTCTTGGACCACCATTACCGACTCGCCATGACCGATGAGTAGGGATGCGTAGAAGTGCCGAAGTTGATGGAATCCGTCGCCTATTGGAACACCAAGTGGGGTCACGGTCTTACGCCAGATGTCCGAGAACGTCGTGCGCCGGATGGGGCCATTCCGCTCGTTCGTGAATATGAGTTCACCGGGAGATGCGGGCCACTGCCGTAGATGCTCAGCGAGGGCACTCAGAACTACGTCAGGAAGAGGAATGGTCCGAGGTCGATTCTTCCGATCTTTGACGGGACCAAATACAGGCTGTCCATCCACGACCCTTGATAGTTGCCTGTCGATGGTCATCTTGCGCCGAAGGAAGTCGACCCTGTCGACGGTGAGGCCGAGTGCTTCCGAGATCCGAACCCCCGTTCCCGCACCCAACGTCACCAGACTCTTGTATCGACTGGGAACGCCACTCACTCCGCCTCGACCAAGTCTACCTTCCAAGGAATGATCTTCGTCTTCTCAATGGGTGGGAGTCGTATGCCGACCACGGGTGAGTTCGGAATGATTCGGTCCGCTACAGCGGAGGCGAAGATTGATCCGATCCTGGTTCACACGACTATCCATGCCAATCCGGGTGACGTTGCTGGAGGTCAGGTGACCCTTATGCACGACGGCAACCCTGGCATTGTCGGATTTGGCCGCCGATCGCGTTAAAGGACCAACGTTTCTCATCAACAAATGGGCGTGAAAGCCTCGGTGGATCACCCTTTCCAGGAGTTCGAGGCTTTACTGCCTCAGTGGGTCGGCTCTGCTCGGCAGTTTTCGACCGGTCACTAGTGATCGACTTCTGAGTGTCTGTCGAGCTGCGAGGTCGGCGATCCCATCTGCTCGCCTCACCCTCACGCCTCATCACCCCCAGCTACTTTGCCGAGGCGGCATCGGATGAGTGGAAGACACTGTTGGACCGTTGCCCACGATGTCGAAGAGCAGCCGGCGGACATCTGGACTGGACCGGTGTTTCAGTCAGCTACGGGCATCCTGAGCGACTTCCGATGCGAGTCGAGGATGCACTCGACCGAACAGCTCGATTCTCGAAGGTCGACGGACCGGTTGGCCATAGGCCCCGCCGCAGTCGAAGAGTTTCTGGCCAGTTGACCGATGGGTCCTGGCCGCCCACACTGAGGCGTGGCCCAAGGGGGGCCGGTGGGGAGCCGAGACGTGCCACAGTGGTCAAGGTCTGAGATCGAGAACGCGTTCGTGAAGTACCAGCGAAAGGCGGCGGAAGCCGGAACGACGGCGGACTGGCGGGAATGGGCCGACCAGTTCACTGACGATGCCATCTACATCGAGCATCACTACGGCACTTTCACAGGCAGAGAGGCGATCTACGACTGGATCAGTGCCTACATGCCCGACTACCCAGGTCGAGATATGCCCGAGTTTCCTATCGAGTGGTACATCATCGATGAGGAGCGTGGTTGGGTCGTGTGTCAGTTCTGGAATCGGATGAAGGACCCAGGGGATGGCTCCGTCCACCAGGAGTACAACTTCACGCTCCTCAAATACGCTGGGGACGGCAAGTGGTCATATGAGGAAGACGTCTACAATCCGATGCGTTTCGGAGTCATGGTGGGAGAATGGGAGGCCGCTCGGAGGGCTGTACCGGGCAAGTGACCGTGTTGGCCCATCGAATTCCGACGCGAGCTCGAGCTGGCGACAGAATTTTGCCGCCCCCGAGGAGATGAGCCCGATCGACCAACCTGCCCAATCGACCCATTCGGCTCATGCACCGTTGCAAGGTACGGTCGTGTCCGTCTTGGCGGCCGTTGGCAAACTGGTCAGTTCCGACTCTCCGGTCATCATCATCGAATCGATGAAGATGGAGCACTCAGTCGCGGCCTCGGTTGCTGGCACAATCGTCTCCATCGACGTCGAGGTAGGAGCAGTCATCGCACCGGGCGATCTGCTTTTCGTAGTGGCGGTGGGCGCCGGTGGGGAGGGCCCGGTCTTCAACCTCAAGGCTGTTGATCTCGACCGGGTCCGATCCGATCTTTCCGAGGTCCTCAACCGACAAGCTGCAGTGCTCGACGCCGGAGGTCTGACGTGGTGGCCAACCGTCACGACGAGGAAGGCGCAATGCACGGGAGAACATCGACGACCTCTGCGATCCGGGCTCCTTTACCGAGTACGGAGCGCTGGCCATCGCGGCACAACGTAGTCGGCAGAGCGTGGACGAACTGATAGAGCGAACTCCGGCCGACGGACTCGTGGCCGGGATCGGCAGGGTCAACGGTAAGACCTTCGATGATCGACGTGCGTCGTGCGCTGTGCTCTCCTATGACTACACGGTGCTGGCGGGGACCCAGGGCCAACAGAGTCACCGGAAAAAGGACCGAGTCTTCGAATTGGTCGAGCGACTCCGGCTGCCGGTCGTGCTGTTTGCAGAAGGGGGTGGTGGACGACCCGGCGACACTGACTACGCAGTCGTCACCGGGTTGGACACCTCGGCGTTCGCCCTGTTCGGAAAACTCAGCGGGGCTGGTTCCGATGGTAGGCATCGCCTCGGGATGGTGCTTTGCGGGCAACGCGGCGCTACTCGGATGTTGCGACGTGATCATCGCCACCCCGGATGCATCAATCGGCATGGGAGGTCCAGCAATGATCGAGGGCGGCGGCCTCGGAACATACCGACCTGAACAGATCGGCCCACTCTCCGTCCAAGTCCCCAACGGTGTGGTCGATCTCGTGGCCGAGGATGATGCGGACGCAGTCCTTCAGGCCAAGAAGTACCTGTCCTACTTCCAAGGTTCGACAGAGGAATGGTCGTGCGCCGACCAGCGCCTGCTCCGAGAGAGCATCCCCGAAGAACGCCTCAGGGTCTATGACATCAGGGGGCTCATCACGACGCTGGTCGACACCGACTCGGCGCTGGAGATCCGACGTGGGTTCGCCCCCGGGATGATCACCACCCTGGCCCGGGTGGAGGGACGGCCGATCGGGATCATTGCCAACAATCCTGCACACCTCGGAGGAGCCATCGACAGCGACGGTGCCGACAAGGCGGCCAGATTCCTCCAACTGTGCGATGCCCATGACGTTCCGGTGTTGTTCCTCTGCGACACCCCAGGCTTCATGGTGGGTCCCGACGCCGAGCAGACAGCCCAGGTACGGCATTTCAGCCGACTCTTTGTTACAGGAGCAAGCGTCACCGTCCCCTTCTTCACCATGATCCTTCGCAAGGGCTATGGGCTCGGGGCCCAGGCCATGGCCGGAGGAAGCTTCCGCTCACCGATCTTTACGGTTGCGTGGCCGACCGGCGAACTTGGAGGCATGGGACTGGAGGGCGCCGTTCAGTTGGGGTTCCGACGAGAGCTCGAGGCGGTCAGTGACCCAGCAGAGCGCGACACGCTGTATCGAGAGATGGTGGCGCGTGCCTACCAGCACGGCCAGGCCCTCAACGTGGCCACTGCGTTCGAGATCGATGACGTCATCGACCCGGCTCAATCGAGGCAACGGGTTATCGAAGCGCTCCGCTCCACACCGGACGCGCCCGAGCGGGCCGGCAAGAAGAGGAACTGTATCGACACATGGTGAGAGTCCCCGACCCTCGGTGAGCGCCTCGAGCACGATGCACTGACCACCGAGATGAGTGATATTCGGGCGGCTGAGGCGACCGTCGTCGCCAAAGGCTCTGGTCGTTCCCTGCCCGATCGTCCTGCGGATCCGAGCAGCACACCGGCCGTCGTCGTATCGTCAGGTCTGTCACCTGAAAGGAGAGCGGACAATGGATGATGAACAATGGGCGGAGTCCACGTACCACGCCGAGCAACCCCATCCGGGACAGTGGGAAGGAACATTCACCTGGAACGATGGCGTGCATGTGCGAAAAGAGTGGTTTCGCCCGCAGAGAGGCTACGAGACACGCTGCGACAAGACGGGCAGCGGAATGACCTGCTGCCTGCCCGCGGAACATGTCGGGCCTCATGTTCCTGTCTGCTCGGAACAGGCGGCCATGCCGTTCATCATTGCCACCTGAGTCGCGCCGTCACCGGCTCGACGCAAGCCGGCGATCCCGCTTAAGAACTCGTCGATCGCCGTTACGTATTGTCTTCGTCGGCGACGAAGAGTGGCGTCTGCTTCTTGCGGACGACGTGTTCGTCGGTTCGCCCGCATCGATAGCAGGCTCGACTTCGAATCCGAACAGCCCTTCCGAGGTCAGCCCGCCACACCGAGAGAGTATGGGCCGGCTCCCAGCGGTGAAAGCCCATCCGACACTTCAGGTTCACAGCGGCGGAACTTCCTGCACGATGACCATGCTATTCCTCCGTTCCGCTCGTCCATTCCACTAGTTTTTTCTCGGACACCGGCGTCGACGAGATGGCGACGGTGTCCGAACTGCAACGACGAGGGGATCAGATGAGAAAACGAACCGGGATCGCCGTTGCACTGGGCGTGGTCGCAGCACTCGCCGTCACCGGGTGTTCGTCCACGTCGAGCACTGCCAGCTCGACCACTACGTCCACCACGTCCGGCTCGAGCTCACATGCGACGGTTACTACGACTAGCAGCTCGGTGCCACAAGCATCGACCACGACAACTACTGGGCCCGCAACCAATGTGCCGGTGACCAATCAGATTCGGAGCCAACTGGTGGCTGCTGCTGCTGCCCTCAACAACATTCCTGCTTCGGAGTACACGGGGCTCGCACCCGGTCTCACCTACTATGCCCTCGACAACCAAACCAACATCTACTGGGCCGGGGCCAGATTGGTTCCAGCCCCATCGACAGACCCCTCGCAGCCGACTCAGGCCCAGGTCTCGTCTCAAGATACCGGTTCGTACTACGTCTTCCAGCAACCACAAAGTGGTGGGGCCTGGACCGCCTACGCCTCAGGAAACGAAGGGCCCGGAGCCCCCTGCCCGGCGACCGTTCCCGCTGCGGTCCTCACGGTGTGGGGCTGGCCAGCTGGTAGCTGTCGACCGGCGGGCGCCTGAAGACACCCTTCGTGAACCGATCGCCGCATGCCTGTTCAGACTGAGCAGCGTGCCGGTCAATCTATAAATTATCCGGCCGAGGTGCAGAACGAGATACGTTTCCATGTGGGGGAACATCGGTGACCCTCACGCCCGAACCGAACGACGCACGGCCATGAACCGGCCGGCCGACCAAGAGTCGAAAGAGAGCCACGATGAGTCCGCAAGTGCCAGAAGATGTCACAGCCATTGACAACTGGAGCAAGTTGCTCGACGGCAAGGTCGCCGTCGTCACGGGAGGCGGAGCCGGCATCGGTGGCGCGATCTCCAGACTCTTCGCCGAGCACGGAGCCTTGGTAGAGATCGCCGAGATCGATGAGGAGCGAGCCGACTCCAAACGCCAAGAGATCGAGAGTTTTGGCGGGGTGGCACACACCCATATTGTCGATGTGACCGAAACCAGTGGGGTTGAGCGGCTACGGGCCGGTGTCCTCGATCGCCACGGCCGCATCGATGTGCTCATCAACAACGTCGGCGACTACCGCCCGCTGGTCCGGTTCAAGGAGTCAGGCCCTGAATCCTGGAATGCCATGTACACAAAGAACCTCTTCCACGTGTTCGCCGTCACCCATGCGTTCCTCGATGCCATGACCGCACAGAAGAGCGGCTCGATCGTGAACTTCCACTCGGTCGAAGGCCTCAGGGGCTATCCCGGGGAGCCGGTGTACGGAGCGATGAAGGCCGCGGTTGCCCACTTCACCACCAATCTCTCGGTCGTCGTCGGTCGACACGGAATTCGCGTCAACGGCATAGGCCCAGACCTCACACAGACGCCCCAGGTCGATTACCTGACTGGCTACGAGGACCACGACGACCTGTGGCCTGCGTGGGCCCCCGTCGGACGACTCGGATGGCCGGAGGACCAAGCGCGGGTAGCCCTGTTCTTGGCTAGCGATGCATCCGGCTACATCACCGGGCACAACATCCCGGTCGACGGCGGAACCAAGGCGGGTGGAGGTTGGTTCTTCTCTCCGACCGAGCGACGGTTCGTCAACCGGCCGAAGGGGCTGTGAGCCGAGGCCAACCATCACGGCATACCGGCTCGTCAGCACTGCTCGGGTAGCGATACCGTTACGGCGTGCCCTCCTACGAGCGCTACTCGAAATTCTATGACGCCGTCATGGACGACCCGGGCCCACGGGCGGAACGAGTGCGCAGTTGGATCGACCGGTACATCCCCGATGCCCAATCCTTACTGGAGCTCGGGTGCGGGACCGGGTCGATGCTGGCTCGACTTCCGTCGATTCACTCCTTGACGGGGATCGACCGGTCGCCGGCCATGCTCGATGAGGCTCGCCGCAAGGTGCCGGGCGCCCGCCTCTTGGAGGGTGACATGCGGACGTTTTCCTTCGACGAGCGCTTCGACGTGATCATCTGCGTCTTCGACAGCCTCAACCACCTCTTGGACTTCAGCGAGTGGGAGGCCACATTCGCCCGAGTCCACGGCCATCTGGTCCAAGGCGGCCTGTTCGTCTTCGATGTGAACACGATCGGTGAGCTGCGCCGCCTGGGGGAGGACCCGCCCTGGGTCTACGACTTCTCAGCTGGCGTGGCCATCGTCGACGTCTCGTTCGCCGAGGACGAGCAGGCCAACGGCATGTCCAACTGGGACATTCGGATCTTCGAGCAGGTGAGCGGCGATGACTTCCATTTGCACCACGAGGAGATAGGAGAGCTGGGAGTGGAGCTCAGCCGAATCCGGTTGGCCCTGTCAGAGCACTTCGTCACGCTCGACGAAGTCAGCGAAACCGAAGACGAGCCGACGGACAACTCCGTCAAGGCCCATTTCGCCTGCCGCCCTCTCGCCTGGGCGGCCGGACCACCTGTTTCAAGGTGATCAGTTTGTAACTACCGTTGGCCGCGACACACCGTGCGTGGTCTGGCAAGGCCCAGGAGGTCATCGTATGGATTGGAAACTCGAGCTGGTGGTCGTGCCCGTTTCCGACGTGGATCGAGCCAAGCGTTTCTATCTCGATCAGGCCGGCTTCAACTTGCACGTCGATCACCGCGCTGGCGAGGACTTTCGGGTCGTCCAAGTGACACCTCCTGGATCGGCATGCTCGGTCGCACTTATGAAGAACGAATCGGCGGCCGGGAACGTTCAGGGCCTACATCTGGTCGTGACGGACATCGAAGCGGCCCGAGCCGAGCTCCTCGAACGGAGCACGGACGTCAGTGAGATCTTCCACTTCGAGGCGGGCGGACAGATGCCTGGGCCTGACCCGCTCCGGGCAGACTACAACTCGTTCCTCACGTTCAGTGATCCGGACGGAAACGGTTGGATGGTTCAAGAGGTCAAGCGTCCACCGGAGCCATGACGACGCCCATTGCTCGATAGCGGACCATCGACCAATGGTCCTCAGAGTCAGAGTCACGGGGCACCGGGCACCGGGCACCGGGCACCAGCTGCACCCGTGCTGCCCTCCGCAACTCGCCCCATGGTCGAGCGCCACGCGGGGCCGGCATGTCGATGGAGGATCGAATAGGCCGAAGGGGACAACTCAGCTGAATGGAGGCGATCGAGGGAACGGCCTCGGTCGTCGCTCCGAGTGGATTCGACGGGAACGGATGGCCCAAACACTCCAAAGGTGCACTTTCCAGCGTTCCCCGCTACCTTTTCGGCCAGGGAGATTCGAACTTGAGGGGCACTCGGTCGTTTTGTCGGAGCAACCACGGTTGCATTGGAAAGACGGAGGACTATTGATGGCCATAGATACCGAGCCTCAACTCCCCAGCACTGAGCGGGTGCAAAAAGGGCTGAAAACCGGGGCCCTCGGCTTGATCTCGAGCACCGTGGTGGGTGTGGCGTCGACAGCCCCGGCCTACAGCCTGGCCGCCACTCTCGGATTCGTGGTGGCAGCCATTGGCCTGCAGGCGCCCATCATCACCATCATCGCCTTCGTTCCGATGTTGTTCATTGCCTTTGGCTACAAGGAGATGAATAACGCCGACCCCGACTGCGGCACCACGTTCACCTGGGGCGTCCGCGCTTTCGGACCGAAGACCGGCTGGCTCGGCGGGTGGGCCATCGTCGCCGCTGACGTGCTGGTCATGGCCAGTCTCGCCCAAGTGGCCGGTCAGTATGTGTTCCTGCTGTTCAATACCGGCAGCATCGGATCAGATGCCAGCAGCGTTTGGGTCCTCTTGGTCGGGATCCTGTGGATCGTGGTCATGACGGTCATCTGTTACGTCGGGATCGAAGTATCAGCCAACTTCCAAAAAGCACTGCTCGGAATCGAGCTCACCATGCTGTTGGTCCTGTCCGTGTGGGCGCTGGTCAAGGTTGGGAACAGTTCGGCGCCGATCGGTCACCTGACTCCGGCTTGGAGCTGGTTCAATCCCTTCAAGATCCCATCGGCATCGGCCTTCATCAACGGCGTGCTCCTGATGCTGTTCATCTACTGGGGATGGGATACGACCGTGTCCGTCAACGAGGAGACCGCCGACCCCCACACGGTCCCCGGCCGGGCCGCGGTCCTGTCGACCCTGATCCTGCTCGTCACCTATGTGCTCGTGGTCCTGTCCACCCAGTCCTACGCCGGGATCGGCACCAGCGGGATCGGCCTGGGGAACCCGGCCAACCAGGGCGACGTCCTGTCCGTGCTCGGACACTCCGTGTTCGGCACGTCGGGCTTCGGCAACGTGCTCACCCACCTCCTCCTCCTCATGGTCCTGAGCTCGGCGGCGGCCTCGACCCAGA
>PLSY01000269.1 GCA_003164275.1 Acidimicrobiaceae bacterium
TCAACGAGGCGTTCGCCGCCCAGGTCGTCCCGTCGGCCAAGGAGCTCGGCATCAGCTATGACAAGTTGAATGTGAAGGGCGGGGCCATCGCCCTCGGCCATCCCTTCGGACAGACCGGAGCGCGCATCATGACCACGCTGCTCAACGCGCTGGAGGATACCGGCAAGACCTTCGGCCTCGAGTCCATGTGCGTGGGTGGCGGCCAGGGCATGGCCATGATCGTCGAGCGCCTCTCCTAGGAGGGTGCCCTGGCGGTTCACCGGTTCACCCGGCCGGTCAGCGGTCGGGCAGCTGGTCGCCGCGGTTTCGGCACCGATCACGACGGCCAGGCATGGACGAACGAGGCCGGGTCATCGAGGTCGGCCCCGGCACGCCGACGAAGGTGGCATCGCGCCCGTACGTGTTTCCCCACCGCATCGGCCTTCTTTGGGAAGTGGTAAACCGTCCATCAGACTTGGCGCAGTTACACCAGACCCAGATCCTGCCTCAGTCGGGGACCTCACCGATGGCGTACTCAGGGCAGTTGGCCACGGCCAGGCGGGCCTTGTCCTCCAGCTCGGGGGGAACGGTCCCGTCCCCGACCACAGAAGCCAGCCCATAGTCGTCGACATCGAACAGCTCGGGGGCGAGGCCGTAGCAGCGGGCATGCCCCTGGCACTTGTCGGGGTCGACGGCGATCCTCATCCGAAGACCACCGGCAGCTGGCGGGGACCTCGGACCTGGCCTCCCGCCCATGTCACCTCGGCCCCCTCGGCCAAGGAGAAGTCGGGAATGCGACGGAGCCACTCCTCGAGTGCCACGCGGAGTTCCATGCGGGCAAGGTTCGATCCCGCGCAGCGGTGGATCCCCGAGCCGAAGGCCACATGTCGGTTGAGCTGGCGGTCGAGCACCACCTCATCGGGCCGGTCGAAGGCCTCCGGGTCCCGGTTGGCGGCGGGGAAGTTCATGAGCACCCTGTCCCCGGCCCGCATCGGGCAGCCATCGAACTCGATGTCCTCGGTGACCACCCTGGCCATGGTCACGGGCGAGTACGCCCGGAGCAGCTCCTCGATGGCCAGGGGCATGGCCTCGGGGTCCGTGGCCAACCGGACCCGGTCCTCGGGATGGGTGGCCAGGTGCCAGAGGGAGGACCCGATGGCGCTCCAGGTGGTGTCGACGCCGGCTATGAGGACGAGGGCGGCCACACCGAGCACGACGCCGTCCTCCACCGGGGCCCCGTCGACGTCGCTGTGGATGAGGCCACTCAAGAGATCGTCGCCCGGGTCGACCTTTCGCTTCGCCACCTCGGCCATGAAGTAGCCGATCACCCCCTCGATCCCCTTCTGGCGACGAGGTGGATCGTCGGCGAACTCCAAGACGTCCCGGACCCAGGACGTGAAGGTGTCGGACAGCTCGGACGGCACACCGAGTATCGAGGCGATCACTCGCACGGGTATCTGCTGGGCGTACTCGCGGGCTGCGTCAGCCGATCCCTGCGCCACCAGGCCGTCGACCAGCTCGGCGCACAGAGCCCGGGTCATCGGCTCGTAGCCCTCCACCCGCCGATGGGAGAACCAGGGCAGCAACAGCCTCCGCGTCCAGGTGTGGACGGGCGGGTCCGACGAGATCGGAGGGAGCCCATACTGGAGGACGGGGTCGTCCCGCCTCGCATCCTCGAAGGGGATCACTGCCACCTCGGTCGAGCTGAAGTGCTCGATGTCGTGGGCCAGGTCGACCACATCGTCGTAGCGGGTGGGGAGCCACGTGCTCCCCCGGCGGTCGGTGTGGGCCACAGGGCAGGCCTTCCGCAGCTCGTCCCAGATGGTGAACGGGTCGTCCACATAGGCCGGGTCGAGCACGTCGAAGTCGGTCGCCCAGTCGCCGACTGCGGTGCCATTGGTCGTAGCGGGAACATCGCTCATCAGGTGCCTCGAAGGGGTTTCGGCGCCGGTTCGTCCGGCCCCCCATCCTGGCATGCACCCCGACTGCTGTTTGACCGAGCCGCTTCATGCGGTCACGGTGCCCTCGCCGCTAGGGCCGGGGCTGGAACCGGGAGCGAAGCTCGTGCTTTGGGATCTTGCCGGCCGGGTTGCGCGGCACCGCCTCTACGATCTCCAGCTGCTCGGGTATGGCCTGTACCCGCAGGCCGCGCTCCTTCAAGAACTCGACCATCTCGTCGAACGTGAGTGTCTCGCCCACCTGTGTGGCGACGACGGCGCACGCTCGCTCACCCGTCCTCGGGTCGGGTAGGCCGATGACGGCGACGTCGGCCACGGCCGGATGGGTGTAGAGCAGGTCCTCCACCTCCCTCGCCGAGATGTTCTCGCCGTGGCGGATGATCACGTCCTTCAGTCGCCCGGTGACCGTCAGGTAGCCCTCGGCATCCAGCATCCCTAGGTCGCCGGAGCGGAAGTAGCCCTCCTCGTCGAAGGCCTCGGCATCGAGCGAGGAGTCGAGATAGCCCTTGATGACCTGGGGACCCTTGATGCGTATCTCCCCCTCCTCTCCGGCACCGGCCCTCTTGCCCTCGGAGGTCACGATGAGCAGTTCGACGCCCGGGCCGGGGCGCCCCTCGGTGGTGGAGAGCTTCTCGTCGGTGTCCTTGGTGCTGCCCATGACCACGATCGGCGCCTCGGTCAGCCCGTAGCCCGAGATGATGCCTGCTCCCCCGATCTCGGCCTTCATGTCGAAGAACAGCTGTGGGGGCTTCGGCGCCCCCCCGCCCGGGAAGGACCGGATGGACGGAAAGAGGGGGCCGCCCTCATGGGCCCTCTGGGCCGCCAGGTAGGCCAGGTGGAACGGGGTGGCCGATCCGGCCAGGGTGACATTGTTGGCGGCCAGAAACTTGGGTGAGCTCTTCGGATCGAAGGCCTCGGTGGTCAGGAGCCGGCACCCCGTGATGAGGGCCGTCATGAGCCAACCGATGCCACCGATGTGGGTGAACGGGAACACCAGGGCGGTCACGTCGTCCGCCGTCATGTCGAGGGACTCGGCCATGACCAGGGCCGAGGCCATCACCGTCAAGTCGGTGTGGGGCGCCCCTTTCGGGTCCGCCGTCGTTCCCGACGTGTAGAAGACCCAGCGGATGGGGGCTTCATCGGCCCGGGTCGGGTCGGCCTCGACCGGGGGCAGCCCGGCCGGGTCTCCGTCGGGGAGGCTCCGGTCGACGACCAGGACCGAGAGCCCATCTCTGCCGGCCGCGATCTCCCGGGCCATGACCTCGAAGTCGAAGCCACGGAAGACGGTGGGCACGGCGAGGAGCGAGGCCTCGCTCTGGGCGGTGATGAAGGACACCTCCCGGCCCCGGTAGATGGGGATGAGGGGGTTCTGCCTGGCCCCGAGCCGGGCCAGGGCGCCGACCAGGACGAGCGACTCGTTCCAGGTCGGAAGCTCCCAGCTGACGCCGGTTCCCGCCGTCACGCCGTACTCGGAGTGGAGCCCGGCGGCCGCCCGGAGACAGGCCTTCCGGTAGGCGGCGAAGGTCAGCTCGTGGCCGGTGTCCTCGTGGGCCAGCAGAGCGTCCGGGGTCAGGTCGGCCCGGTGCTCGATGAGCCCCCAGAGGGTCGGCTCGCCGATCCAACCCCTCACCTCGGTGCGCTGTCGGACCTGGTCGATGAAGTCGCTCATGAGCCCCGACCCGATTGTCTTGCCATGACTACTCCCTTGCGCTGGAGCGCCAGCTTCGCCACATCATCGGCCAAGGCGCGCTTGTCCACTTTCATCATCGAGGTCAGTGGCAGGGCGTCGACCACGACCACGCAGTCGGGCGCCTTGTAGTCGGCCAGCTCTGACCGGGCCGCCGCCTGGAGCTGGTCGAAGAGCTCGTTGCCCACAAAGCGCGATCCCTCCTCGGGGACGACCACGGCAACGCCGATCTCGCCGAGCACCGGGTCGGGAGCACCGAGCACCGCCACCTGGCTGATACCCGGCTGGGTCGACAGCACGCCCTCCACCTCGGCCGGATAGACGTTGTACCCGCCCCTGATGTAGAGCTCGTTGGCCCGACCGACGAGATGCAGGCAGCCCTCGTCGTCGTCCACGTACCCGAAGTCTCCCGTGGTCAGCCATCCGTCCTCGGCCAGCACGGCGCGAGTGGCCGCCTCGTCGTAGGTCACCCCGGCCGCCCCTGGGCCCGACAAGGGCCCGCCCCAGTAGCCACACATGACGGCATCCGAGCGAAGGCACACCCGGCCGACCTCGCCGGAGGGCAGTGGATGTCCACTCTCATCGACGATGGACAACGTCACGCCGGGAACCGGTCGCCCAACCGTCATGGCCACCACCTCGTCCCGGTCCCCCGGGACGGTGCCGGTCCCGAGCGAGGCCTCGGTCGACGTGTAGCGAACGACGACCGGGGCACCGAAGCGCTCTCTCATGGCCGCGATGAGCTCGGCCGGGACCCGGGAGGCGCCGGTGCCGGTTATCCGTAGCGTCGAGATCTCCGCCGTCTCCAAGTCGGGATGGGCGAGCACCAGGGCCCACTGGGTGGGCACCCCCTGGCCGACGGTGATCCGCTCTGAGGCCATGATCCTGATGGCGTCGGCCGCCCGCCAGGGGGTCGGCGTGATCACCGTCGTCACCCCGTGGGCTACCTCGTCCCATGTCCTGGTCATCGAGCCCACGTGGGCGAAGGGCAACGGGGAGAGCCGCCGGTCGCCGGGCTCAGAGAGGACATCGGTGCCCGCCGCCACCGCAGCCAGGCGGGCGTGGTCGAAGACCGCCCCCTTCGGCAACCCGGTGGTGCCGCTCGTCCACACCACGGCCACCGGGTCGCTTCGAGCCAGCGTCGGCCACGAGGGCGGTGGCGGACCGCCCATGGCCGCCCGGGCCACAGATCGCTTGATCACCGTGCCCGTCGGGCCGTCCATCAGGGGAGCGCCATCCTCCACGATGGTCACGACGGGCCGGGTTCGCTCGAGGATGGACCGCTTCTCGGGCTCCCCGAGCCGCAAGTTGATGCCCGAGGTGACGGCCCCGAGCCTTGTCACCGCGGCGTAGCAGACCATGTAGTCGATGGAGCTCGGCAGCACGATGCAGACGACCGTGCCCGGCCCGACACCGTGGCTTTGGAGCAGGCCGGCCACACCGTCGGCCGAGCGGTCCCACTGGGCAAAGGTCATGGCCCGACGAGGTGTGTCGTCGGTGGCAGGCTCGACGTAGGCCTCGATGTCTGCGTTGGCCGAGGCGGCAGCGCGGAGCACCTCCACCACCGTTTGGAAATCCCCCTCGATCTGACGCACCGTCATAGCCGCGGAGACTGTAACAGCACTGCCCATGGGCATCCCGGGCCACGCCCGGGTTCCACCGTCTCAGAACGTGAGGACCCCTCGGGCCAGTTTCCCTTGCTCCATGTCCTCCACGATCTGGCGGAACCCGTCGAGGGGCAGTTGCTCGGTGACCAGCTCATCGAGGAGCAGCTGGCCCGACAGGTACAAGTCGACCATCAAGGGAATGTCGTGCTGCGGCCGGGAGGAGCCGTAGCGGCAGCCCATCAGGCCGCGATCGACGTAGGCCAAGGCGTTCACGTCCACCAGGATCTCCGTCCCCTGGGGTGGGATGCCGATGGCCATGGCGTTGCCACCCCAGTCGAGGACGTCCAGGGCGTTGCGAAGGACGATCGGGTCGCCCACGCAGTCAAAGGCCCAGTTCACTCCCCCGGTCCAACCGAGGGCCCCCGACACCCGCCCGGGCGACGGGGGCACGATGTCCCGGATGGCCTCGACCGGGTCGGTGACCGAGGAGTCGATGAAGTGGGTGGCCCCGAATCGGCGGGCCAGGCCCTCCTTCGACGCCAGGATGTCGACGGCGATGATCCTGCTGGCCCCGGCGATCCGCAGTCCCTGAATGGCGTTCAGCCCCACGCCTCCGGCACCGAACACGACAGCCGTCTCCCCCGCTTGGACCTTCGCCCGGTTGAGGACCGAGCCGACGCCGGTCAGCACCCCGCAGCCGATCAGACACGCCGATGTCATGGGGACGTCCTTTGAGATCTTGACCGCCTGGACCTCTTTCACCACGGTCAGCTCGGTGAACACCGAGGTGCCGGCGAAGTTGGAAGCCGGCCGCCCCTCATAGGTGAAGGGCTGGGTGACGTTGCTCAGGGTCTTGAGGCACCAGGTCGGATGGCCGGTGCTGCAGGCGCGGCACAGCCCACAGCTGGCCAGGGTGGCGATGACCACGTGGTCGCCGACCTCGACAGAGGTGACCTCTGACCCCACGGCCTCGACCACACCTGCCCCCTCATGGCCGAGCACGGACGGGGACTTCCACGGAATCGTCCCGTTGAGCACCGACAGGTCACTGTGGCAGACGCCGGCCGCCCCTATGGCCACCCTCACGTCGGTGGGCCCCGGCGCGCGCACCTCCAGTTGGTCGGTCACCCCCGCTCCGTCGCCGGTATAGACGATTCCCCGCATGACTCTGCTCCCTGTTCGCTCGTGGTCGACTGTCGCTTGCCGTGACGGCAAGGGCTCCCAGATTCCAGCCCAGGGCTGTCGGTCGAGGGGAAGCTCCTCAGTCCGTGCTCGAATATCTGACCCGCAGCTCCCGCTTCAAGACCTTGCCGCCGGCATTCATGGGGAAGGACTCGACGACCTCCACCCGGCGGGGAAGCTTGTAGTTGGCCAGCCGGGCCTTGGCCCAGGCCACCAGCTCCTCCCTCGTCTCGTTCGGATCGCTCCCGGGCGTCGGCACGACGAGCGCCAGGCCCACCTCGCCCATCCGGTGGTCGGGCACCCCGATGACCGAGACCTGGGCGACGCCCGGATGCTGGCGCAGCACCGCCTCGATCTCCGCCGGGTACACGTTGAACCCGCCGCACACGTACATGTCCTTCAACCGGTCCGTGATGGCCACGTTGCCCTCGACGTCCATGGTTCCGACATCGCCGGTGTGCAGCCAGCCCTCGGCATCGATGGCCTCGGCGGTGGCCCCGTCGTCGTTGAAGTAGCCCTGCATCACGTTGTAGCCCCGCACCACGATCTCGCCGGCCTCGCCTCGTTCGACCTCGCGGCCGGCCGTGTCCACGATGCGCACGTCGACGTCGGGGATGGCCCGTCCCGACGTCGCCGAGATCACCTCGGCCGAATCACCGCGCCGACACATGGTCACCGTGCCCGAGGCCTCAGTCAGCCCGTAGGCGGTGAGGACCGTCTCCACCCCCAGCTCGGACCACAGACTTTTGACCATCTCGACCGGGACCACGGCGGCGCCGGTCACCACCAGTCGAAGGGAGCTGAGGTCGAACCGCTTGCGGTCGGGATGGTCGAGGATCGACTGGAAGATGGTGGGCGGGCCGGGCAGCACCGAGATCCGCTCGGCCTCGATGCGCTTGATCACCACGTCCACGTCGAAGACCGGCTCGGGAACCATGGTGGCGCCGGTCATGAGGCAGGCCAACGCGCCGGCCTTGTAGCCGAAGGTGTGAAAGAAGGGGTTGACCACCAAGTACCGGTCCCCCTCGGTCAGCCCGACCACCTCGGCCCAGGTGGCGAAGGTGCGCAGCGTCTGGCCGTGGGTGGTCATGGCCCCCTTGGGCCGTCCGGTGGTCCCGGAGGTGAATACCAGGTCCGAGAGGTCGTCGGCGGTGATCGACGCCGTTCGCCCGGCGGCCACGTCCTCGGAGACGGACCCGCCCTCGGCCAGGAACTGAGCCCACTCGACCCGAAGAGCGGCGAGTGGGCCGGCCGTGTGGCCCACGGGATCGTCATGGCGGAGGACGACCACCCGCTCGAGGGCGGGCAGGGAGTCACCGGCCGTCACTGACTCGGCCAGCATGGCCGGGTAGTCGGTCCCGAGAAATCCCTCCACGGTGAGGAGCATCCTCGCCCCCGATGCCCGCAGGATGTACGCCGCCTCGGCCCCTTTGAATCGAGTGTTGAGGGGCACGAGGACGGCCCCGGCGCCGACGGCGCCGAGGGCCGCTATCACCCACTCGGCACAGTTGGGCGCCCAGATGGCCACCCGGTCGCCCGGTTCGATCCCGTTGGCCATCACCCCCCGGGTGGCATCGGCCACCGACTCGGCGAGCTGGTCGAAGGTCAGCCGGGTGGTGGCTCCCCCCGGGCCGTGGAAGTCGACGAGGGCCTCTGCCTCGCCAAAGCGTGCCGCGGCGTCCTCGACCAGGCCTGAGATGGTCCCCCACTGGAGATCCCCTCGAGGGTCGGTGATGTCTGACACAGCGTCAGGGTAGTGCATGACATCGGCCGGGGGCCGAGGCGCTGAGTGCCCGGCTCACGGGTGCTGGCTGCTCACCGAGACGATCTCGCCGGTCATGAAGGTGGCGTAGCCGCTGGCCAAAAAGGCGATCACATTCGCCACCTCCCAGACCTCTGCGCCCCGGCCGAACACTTCCCGACTGCTGAGCTCGGCCAGGTCCTCATCGGACATGACCCGGTTCAAGAACGGGTGCACGGCCAGACTGGGGGCGACGGCGTTGACCCGGATGTTGTGGGGCGCGGCCTCGACAGCACTGCAGCGGGTCAGGGCCATCACGCCGGCCTTGGCCGCCGCGTAGTGGGCCTGGCCGGCCTGGGCCCGCCAGCCGAGAACCGACGCGTTGTTGACAATGACACCACCTTCGCCTCGGGCGTAGAGGTGGCGCAGGGCGGCACGGGTGCAACGGAACGTTCCGGTCAGGGTCACATCGAGCACCAGCGACCACTGATCGTCAGTCATCTCGACCAGGTCGACCTGGCCACCGAGCCCGGCGTTGTTGACGGCCACGTCGACGTGACCGTGCCGCTCGACGGCGGCGTCGTAGAGGTGTTGGACCTGGG
>PLSY01000126.1 GCA_003164275.1 Acidimicrobiaceae bacterium
TGGTCCTCCAGGCCTTCGAGGGGCTCTCGGACCGAGAGGCCTGCGACCGACTCGAGGTGGACCTGCGCTGGCAGGCCGCCTGTGGGGTGGACACGGGAGCCGAAGCCTTCCATCCGACCGCCCTGGTCGGTCAGCGCAACCGGCTGCGGGCCTCGTCTCGTCCCCGACGACTGTTCGAGGACACCAAGGTGGTGGCAAGAGAGACCGGGGCCATGAAGAACCGGGCCCGGGTGCTCGACTCGACCCCCATCTTCGATGCGGTGGCCACCGAGGACACCGTCACCCAGCTCCGGGCCTCCATCCGCAAGGTGCTCAGCGCTCTGGACCAAGTCGGCAGCCCACTGGCCACCCGGGTGCGGGCCGTGCTCGTCCGTGACGACGACTACGCCACGTCCGGCAAGCCACCCTGTGACTGGGACGACCGGTCGGCCCGGGAGGCCCTGGTCGACACCCTGGTCCGAGATGCTCTGGCTGCCCTCGAGGCGCTCGACGGCCAGGAGATCCCGGCCAGCGCGACCTCGGCCGTCGAACTGCTGGCCCTGGTGGCCGGCCAGGACACAGAACAAGGAGACGACGGGATCTTCCGGATCGTCCGCAAGGTGGCCAAGGACCGGGTGATCTCGACGGTCGACCCCGAGGCCCGGCACGGCCACAAGTCGAGGAACCGCCACTTCGACGGCTACAAGGCCCACCTGTCCATCGACCCGGACTCCGAGCTCATCGACGAGGTGGCGGCCACGCCGGCCAACACCCCGGACCGGGAGGCGGTGAGTGACCTGCTGGCGCCCCACGCCGACGAGGAGGACAAGCCCGAGGTGCTCGGGGACTCCGCCTATGCCGACGGGGCCACCCGGGACACCCTGGAGGAGAAGGGCTTCACCATCACCGCCAAGTGCCCGCCGGTGCGCAACGCCACCGGGCTGTTCACGAAGGACCGCTTCAGCGTCGACCTCGAGGCCAACACGGTGACCTGTCCGGCCGGACAGCGGGTCACCATCAACCCCACTCGGGACGGGGGTGGACGGGCCTCGTTCAAGGTCCACTGCAAGACCTGCCCACTGCGGACGGCCTGCACCAAGTCACGGGCCGGTCGCTCCATCTCCGTCCATGCCCACGAGGCGGTCCTCCAAAAGGCCAGGGCCGAACAGAACGAGCCCGGTTGGGTCGAGCGCTACCGGGCCGACCGGCCCATCGTCGAACGCAAGATCGCCCACTTCACAAGGCGGCCCTGGGGAGGAAGACGAGCACGGACGAGAGGCAAAGAACGGGTGGCCACCGACCTCGACACCCGGGCCGGCGCCATCAACTGGGCACGACTTGCCGCGCTCGGACTACAGCGTGACCCGAGCGGATGGGTGATCGCAGGAACCTGAGGGGCAGGACGGCCTCCTGAGTGCACCATCGGGGTCCACAACGACCCCACACGCTCCGTTCCGCCCAGAAATCCGACCCACAGCGATGGCATCAACCGGCGCGAAGGAAGCATTGCGGCGCTCAGAACGGATGCCGGATAAGCCAGCGGGAAGCACTGCCCACGATTGCCCCTACTTCAGCAGCCTCCTAGACGAGTCGTGGCCATGGGCCACCGACCTCTGTGAGGCCTTCGCCCGACTGCGAGCGGCCATCCCGTGACCGGGTGGGTNNAAAGCAGACCTGCGGGGCGTGACATTCGAAACCCGAATGACAACAACGCGGTGCTTCACGTCCACGATGTGGTTCGCACGACCGTGCAGCCCCTTCCACCGGCTCGACTACTGCTGCCTCGTCAGCCGGAGGTCGGACGAATGATCGAGGTTAAGGATCGCCGGTCGTGGCCGCAACCCCCAGATAGGAGGATTCGAGCAACGCCCGGTTGTTGAGCATCTCGGCGGCAGGTTGGTCGTCGATGGCCACTCGCCCATGGTTCAGGACATAACCTCGGTCGGCGATGCCGAGGGCATCGGATACGTTCTGCTCGACCAAGAGGATCCCGGCCCCCCACTCCTCTTTGGCCTGGGTCAGGGCACCGAGCAGATGCTCTACCACTAGGGGCGCCAGTCCCTGGGAGAGTTCGTCTACAAGAAGCAGCTTCGGCTCACTGGCGAACGCCCGAGCGAGAGCCAGCATTTGCTGTTCACCACCGGACAACAATCCAGCGCGACGGTGGCGAAGCGTAGCCAAGACCGGGAAGAGCTCGAACGGATCACGCCGCCGCTTCCGAATAAGGGCCAAGTTCTCGTGCACCGTCAAAGAGCCGATGAGGCCCCGGTCCTCGGGGATCATGGCCAAGCCAGCGCGGGCCAGCTTGAAAGCACGCCGACGACCAGTCGAAGCGTTGGCGTATCGCACCGTCCCAGCGATAGGCGGCAGGTAGCCCGCGATGGTCAAAAGGGCCGTAGTCTTGCCCGCCCCATTCGGGCCAAGCAGGGCAACAATTTCACCCTCAGCCACCCGGAGATCAAGGTCGCGGACCACAGTCACACCCCGATATCCAGCATGCAGTCCATTGACCTCGAGCAGCACTAGTGCTCACCACCCAGATAGATCCGGCGAACGTCTTCGTTTGCCACAATCTGACTTGGAGTTCCTTCGGCGAACACCGATCCCTCCTCCAACACGGTCACCATATGACTCTCCCCCATGACGAGGGACATGTCGTGGTCGACCAGTACCACAGTGATGCCGTCCCGCACGACCTGACGAAGACTCAGACCGAGGGATTTGGTCTCGTGGGTGTCGAGCCCGGCGGCTGGCTCATCGAGAATGAGAAGCACCGGGCGGGTCACCAGCGCCCGGGCCAAGCTCACGATGCGACGACGACCGTGGGACAGGTCACGGGCCTTTGTCGAGAGCTCGCCCCCCAAATGGAACGTGGTCACGACGTGTTCAAACCAGTCGGAATTGCACCGCTTGGAGGCATGCGCCGCTACCACAAGATTCTCATTCACCGTGAGCTCGAGATAGAGCTCGAGATTCTGAAATGTCCGCGTGAGGCCCTGGCGAGCCCGAATATGAGGTGCCATGTGACTCACATCGGAGTCCATGAAAACGATCGTTCCTTCCGAAGGCCTCTCGAAACCAGTGATCGCGTCAATCAGAGTTGACTTGCCCGCTCCGTTCGGTCCAATGATTCCGTGCAACGAGCCCTTTGCAATGACCAGATCCACTGACTTCAGTGCCTGGACCCGTCCAAAGTTCATCGACAGCCCAGCTACCCGCAAGAGGACCTCGGGCGTCACTGTGCTTTCCTTGGCCGAAGGGACTGGGGTCAAGGTCATGTGGTCACGATGTCCTCTGTTGTGCCGGTGGCGCGGGTACCGTCACACTTCGGGCGATGCCGTCGGGGTGGACAGACGAGTGTTTGACACGGGTACCACCCCGGTCGGATGCGAGAGCGATCAGCTGTCTCGGGAGCGCGCCAATCCCCTCAGGGTGCATCAGCACGATCAGAATCACTCCCAGTCCAGCAATCAGAGATACGACCTCCGCTGCGTTTCCCTGGAAGTTGAACAAGGCAGTGACGATTCCACCGCTGAGGAGGAAGCCTGCGGCCATTGCGCCCGAGATCGACGTGATACCCCCGAGGTAGGCAAATCCGAGAAGGAGCAGACTCGAGAAGAAGGCAAAGCTGGTCCAACTGACCTGGATTTCGCGGTAGGCCTCGAGGGAACCACCGATGCCTGCGATGAACCCCGCGATAGTGAAGGCGATCAGCTTGGTACGAGCCGCAGAGATGCCAACAGCCGTAGCTCCTCGCTCATTAGAGCGAATGGCCAGCATCCTCGCCACCATCGGCCTCTTGCGGAAGACGGCGACTCCGTAACCAAGCAAGACAGCGAACGCCAGTACGGCAACACCAAAAGCTCGTTCGTGGTTCAGCGCGTTCAGATTCAAACCAAAGATGTGGGCGGGCGGAATCGTCAGTCCGTTCCCACCACCGGTGATACTGGTATCGGCAAAAAACATGACATCGGCCACCATGGCGATGCCGAGCGTGACCACTGCCAGATTGAGCCCTCGGACCCGGAGGGCGGGAGCGCCGACAACGAGTGCAATGAGGGCCGCCACAATCCCACCGACAAGGACGGGAAAGGGGAAAGGGAGATGCCAGACAACAGCAGTCTTCGCGGCGATGTAAGCCCCGATGCCAGCGAACGTGAGCTGGGCCAATGAGATCTGCCCGGCATAGCCCGTCACCACAACCACTGACAGGGCCCAGATAAACGAGATCATCGTGACCACCGAGGGGTCCA
>PLSY01000099.1 GCA_003164275.1 Acidimicrobiaceae bacterium
CCCTCATCGATCCACTTGGTTCGAGGCGTACGGGTCGGTGGGGCCATCGCCTAGGTGTTGGTCGCCATCAGGGGATTGACGGCGATGAAGCGGACTCTTATCATGATACATACGCTACCGTATGTATCGATTCAACGGGTCCTTCGAGCAATTCGAGGTGAACGCACAAGTTGACTGTTGACGCGGAGAGTGATCCAAGTGACACGGGAGTGGGATCGGAAGCCATTGTGCGTCAGATCCCATGCCCGTCTGGGGCGCGCACCCGCAGCACGCTGGCCCGTGTGAACTACGAGGACGCCTTCCTGATCGAAACGGGGGTCGTCCGAGGCTGGACGGGCGAAGATTGGGCTCGGGCGGTTCTAGAGGGGGCTCCAGAAGGTACCCGGGCCGGGCTCGTGCGAGGGTGGCGGGCGCTCGGTCTGCGGCTCGGTCCGATTCGGTCCGAGGAGCTCGTTTTGGGTTGGGAAGTGCGTCGCAGTACTCCCGATCTGGTCTTGCTCGGATCGACCGGCCGGTTCGGTCTGTCTGGCGAGCTGCTCTTCGAANNCTCGACGGGACTCGCTGCTGTTCGCGACATTCGTGCAGCTCGACAACCCCGCTACGCACGCCATGTGGCGCTGCATCGCCCACCATCATCGTGGCGTCGTGCGCCAGCTCCTCGGACAAGCCGCCGCACGACATCGGCGCCACCAGTGAACCGGGGCGCCGCCATCGAGCTGCTCGACCGTCTGCACCTGGCGCAGAACGAGTTCTACGCCGGCGGGTCCGGCTCCTCCTTTTCGCAGGTCCTAACCTCGAGCATCACCTGGACCATCCCGGGCAACAACGACATTGCCGGCACCCACCACGGTCTGGAGGAAGTTCTCGACTACTTCCGCCGGCGACGAGCGTTGTCGAACCACACCTTTCAGCTGCACCGACGCGATGTTCTCGTCGGCGACGACGACAGAATCGCTGCGCTTGTCGACGGTGCCGCCACTATCGGCAATGTCGAACATCGCTGGTCGACCGTGGGACTGTACGACATTGTCGGCGAGCAGATCTCCGCCTGCTGGCTCCTCCCGCTCGACCCGCACGGATTCGACATGATCTGGACCGTCCCGGACATACCGACGACGTGAGACAAGGAGCATCGGCTAGTGCCCTGACCACCAACCTTGCCGGGGGCGCGTCCACCACCTGAGTCCTCGGGTCGCGCAGAATTTGGCATGGCTACTCCTGTGAAGGTGCGCCGGCTCTCCGACGAGGAGGGCAGGCAGTTGCAGCGGATCATCCGTCGAGGCGGCGGCAAGACCGACAAGTCGATCGTCAAGTGGCGACGGGCCCTGGTGGTGCTGGCCTCGGCCGGCGGCAACGATGTTGCCGCCATCGCCCGTTTGGTCCAGACCAGTCCCGACCGGGTGCGAGCGATGATCCACTCGTTCAACGAGAAAGGGATGCGCGCCCTGGACCCTCAGTGGGCGGGTGGCCGTCCCCGCCGGATCACGACTGAGCAGCGCAACCTCATCATCACGACGGCCACGCAGCGCCCGACCAACCTGGGCAGGCCCTTCTCCAAGTGGAGCATCCGCAAGCTGGCCCAGTACTTGGCGACCACCAAGGGCGGTCGGATCGCCGTGTCCCGGGAGCGGCTCCGCCAGATCCTGGCCGAGGAGGACATCACCTTCCAGCGCACCAAGACCTGGAAGGAGTCGCCGGATCCTCGCCGGGAGGAGAAGTTGGCCCGCATCGAGTGGCTGCTCGAGCACGAGCGTGAGAGGACCTTCGCCTTCGACGAGTTCGGGCCACTCGCCGTCAAGCCCGAAGGCGGGTCGTGCTGGGCAGAGAAGTCCAGGCCACAGCGGCTGCGGGCCAACTACCACAAGCCCCACGGGACGAAGCAGCTGTTCGCCTGGCACTCGATCGGTGCCGACCGGCTCTATGGCCGCATCGAACCGAGGAAGGGAGCGGCCCCGTCGCTGCGAGCCCTCAAGGCCATCCGGGCCCTCGCCCCTGATGGCGAGCAGATCTACGTCATCCTCGACAACCTGAACCACCACAAGGGCATCGCCCTCCGCCAATGGTGCGACGACAATGCTGTCGAGCTCGCCTTCACCCCGACCTATGGGTCGTGGGCCAATCCGATCGAGGCCCACTTCGGCCCGCTCCGCCAGTTCACCATCGCCAACTCCGACTTCCAGGACCACACCGAGCTGGCCACGGCTACCCGCAACTACATCCGCTGGCGCAACGTCAACACCCGTGATCCCGAGGTCCTGGCCCTCGAGCGCAAGCACCGGGCCATACTCCGGGGCGAGGCCCGCCGTCGCTGGGGCCAACCCCGGGCCCGAGCGGCATAGCTCACGCCTGAACGACCTACGCAGCGGCTGCTGGCGGGACCGTCATGCCGTGACGTCGCCTCCGGCATGGTCAGTACGCCGATTCGCAGACCGATGCCGGTCCACGCACCGCCTGCTCATCCGGATCACCGTTCTGCACGCCTGCCAAGCGCGCGAACCTTTGTGGTCAGAGCACTAGGTGGTCGGGGACCGGCCGAAAGCCCGCCGCCTTTCTGTCTCGTTAGTCCGGGCCGCACTCTCTGTGCGCGTCGGCGCGAACCAGAGACACAAGACATCGAGCGCTGACGTGTTGTCTCGACTGAACGAACTCGAGGTGATGGACGCGAGCGACGGCATGGTCTTCGACCTCTGACCGGGTTCTCATGACAGCCAGTGCACTGCCACCTATTGCCTGGCTTGGTGGAGCCGCCGCTCATAGGTCGGGCCAGGTGGATGGCACGGACCTGGGCTGGTGCCGAAGTGGTCATGCGCACCGCCCTCGAAGAGCCCATCGAGGAAGATACCCACGACCTGACCGAGCCCGCGCATGCGCTCGTCTTCGTGGAGTATGACGGCTACGTCACGGCGACTCACGGGCTGCGAGATAGGCGTCGAACGCCTCCACCTTGTGGGT
>PLSY01000202.1 GCA_003164275.1 Acidimicrobiaceae bacterium
GGTGGGTCTGGTACTCGCTCAACCGGGATCGACTGGCATCGCTTCGGGCTGCCATCGACTCCTGAGTGCCTCGTGGGCCGTCGCCCAAGCCGAGAGAACGCCGGAGACGGGTGCTGAGCGCTCGATCCGGCCCGATCGAGCAGTCTCAGCTCCGTGGAGTGCTGTGATCCGGGTACGTAGTCGCCTGGTGCTTGTTGCCCACCCGCAGCTCGGCCCAGATCGTCGTCCGACCGTTCCGGCGCGCCGCCTCGACCCGATGGTGACCACTGGCAGGCGACCCTCCATCACCGGGATCGCAGTAGACGACCACTGGCCCGCCTTCGTCGATCGCCGAGCCGACCATATACTCCTGGACGCGTCGTTCGATCAGGTGAGGTCGCCTTGCGGCCAGCACCCACACATTGAGCGAGGCCAACTCGATCTCCTCGACCGGCCAGGACATCAGGCGACCGGCTGTCTCGGCTTGCCGCACCAACATCGGGCCTCGCTCCCATCGGGTGTCGTATGATCTTGTCGCCCCAGTTCGAAGATCGGCCCGTAGCGGGTCAGCGCCAACTTCGGGACGGTGTCCGCGGAGGCCGCAGACCAGGCGCGTGCGCGTCAGCTGGGACCGGACCCTCTGGATCAGCATCGGCCCCGGCGAAGCCATCGGGCCACCTTACGACTGGGCGAAGACGGGAGCGGGGGAGCCGGGGGCCGCAGAGAGGCCTCCGTGGTTACAAGTAGCCAGCGACGAGGCCAATCTGGTCCCAACCAGACCTCATGACGATTCGGCNNGGCTAGTGCCCGCAAGGGCGTGGGGTTCAAGTCCCCCCCGGCACCAGTAACAGGCCAGTTCGGGCAGTTGTTCCTGCAGTCAGATAACTCGGCTTGTCGCATTTTCTACCGCAGCGGTTCGTCGGGATCGGCTGGCATTGCGTCAACGTCGGTCAACCTAGCGAACCAACCATCGCCTCTTCTGTCCGATTCCGGTGTCCCGTTCAACCGGGTGCCAGACTGTCGCAGCGTGGCATTGAAACGCTATGTGCCCCAGTTGGACGGCGTACGGGCCGTCGCCATCACTCTCGTGGTGATCTACCACCTCGGTCACTTACGCGGCGGTTGGCTAGGGGTGGATGTCTTCTTCGTCCTCTCGGGGTACCTCATCACCTCCATACTGCTGGCCGAGGAACGCCCCCCGGGGAACGTCAGGTCCTTTTGGGGACGGCGAGCCCGACGGCTGTTGCCAGCAGTGCTGGTTCTGTTGGTCGCTCTGTCCGTCTATGCCTGGGCCGCCGGACCGGGGTTGGTTCCGGCCCAGCTGCGTTCGCCTGCCGAGGCCACCTTGTTCTACGTCGCCAATTGGCAGCAAATCGCCGCCGGGCACAGCTATTTCGCCCAGTTCATGTCTGTCAGCCCGCTCCAGCAGACCTGGTCGCTGGCCATAGAGGAGCAGTACTACCTGGTTTGGCCGCTGGTGATCGCCGGCACCCTGTTCTTGGTCCGCCGTCGGCGCGAATGGCGGGGAGCCCTGCTCGGCATCACGGTGGCATTGGCCGTGGCATCGGCCATCTGGATGGGGATTGCGGCCCACGACCTCGGATCCAATCGGGCCTATCTCGGCACCGACACCCGGGCCTGGGAGTTGTTGTTGGGTGCGGCGGTGGCCATGATCTGGCCACCAGCGGCGCAGGTTAAAGGAACCCGGGTGTGGTCGTGGCTCACCGCGGTCGGCGTGGCCGGGCTGGCCGCGGGGGCAATGACGGCCGGAGGGCCACCGGGATGGATCTGGGACGGCGGTCTGGTGGCCATTGCCGGATGCGCGGGACTGATCATCGTGGGCTGTGTACGTGCGCCGGAAGGTTTCCTCGGCCGAGTCCTGGCGTGGGCTCCCCTGCGCTGGTTGGGGATCATCTCGTACAGCCTGTACCTGTGGCATTGGCCCACGATCGTGCTCATGACCACTGATACCACGGGACTGTCCGGGTGGCCCCTTTTGGCCTGGCGCCTGGTGGCCATGATGGCGGCTTCCTGTGCCAGCTTCTACCTGGTCGAGCGCCCACTCCGTCGGACGGACTGGAAGGCGGTGGGACGGTACCTGCGCATACGGGCACCGGGCATCGCCGTGGTCGCTGTTCTGGCCACCGCCGTCATCATCCTGGAGGGCACCGTTGCAGGTCCCTTGGCGCCGACGGCTGAAGTGTCGAGGGCTCCCACCTCGGCCGCCTCCCTCGGGACAGTGGACATCCCCCCGGCAAGCCGGCACGACCCCTATCGGGTGTGGATATTCGGGGACAGTGTCATGGGGGACAGCGCCCACGGCATCATCCCCGCCCTCCAAGCCACCGGGGATATGTCGGTGGTGTCCAATTCCGCCTTCCCCGCCTGGGGGCTGACCACCGACCCCAACTGGCTGACCTTCGTTAATCAGAACTCGGCCCAGTTTGAGCCCCAGATCGCTATCGGGACATGGTCATGGGATACCGGGGAGGCGTCTTCCCACCCGGCCGACTACCGCTCGCTGTTGGAGAGCTTCATCCGGGCGGTGCTGGACAGCGGGGTGAGGGTGGTCGTGATCACCCAGTTTCCCCAGGTCGGTCCAAATCCCGAGGCCATCAATCCGATGGTGCGCCAACAAAAGTGGGCGACACAGACCGCCCAGCTGCTGAACTGGGACCGCATCGCCAGCGAGGCGGTGAAAGCCTTCCCCGGCCGCGCCCTCTATCTGACCACTTCGCAATTGTTCGCCCCTCACGGGCGATTCCTTACCTGGATGCGCACTCCGCAGGGCAGCTGGGTGCGCGCCCGCAAGCTGGACAACACCCATATGTGCCCCTACGGTGCCGCCCAGTTCGGCGCGTTGATCGTTCGGGAGCTCACCCCGTCGCTCCATCTCTCGGCCATGAAGCCAGGCTGGGAGTATGGCTCATGGACCCACGATCCCGCCTTCAACCAGCCGGCCGGCGCCTGTCCTGACGATCAGCCCCCTCCCCACTATCGCGGCCTGAAGGTGCCCGACTCCTAGTTCGTGCGTCGCGCCGGTACCGGCGATCGGCGGCGGCAGTGAGAAATAGCCCGACTGGTGGAGCGTCGCCGATCAGTCAGAAGTGAGCTGTCCACTCCGTCCACCTCGGAGCTGGCGGCACTTCCTTCTCGCCCGATCGCGGTCCACCCCAGAACACCCCCTTGAGCCGATGAACTTGCGGCGACGATCGTCACACGGCGCCGTCCATCTACTGACCCGCCGGTCCAGGCCCTGTGGGGGTACCGAGGCGATTGTTTGTTGGCACCGGCCACAGTTCTTCTGGCTCCTTGCCTCGTGTCTCAGGGACCAGCCAGAAGAGCCCGGCTGCCAGAGCGGCCGGTAGAAATGTGAGAACCGCGGCCATGGCGAACCGGTTCCCGACATCGGCGACCTCTCCGAAGACCACGAGTCCAGCACCGGCGCCCAAGACTCCGGCAGCCACCCACCATCCCGCCACGGAGGCCCGGACGGAGGTGGGGAACAGCTCAGTCAGCAGCGATCCTGCGGAGGGGGCGAAGACCGACCCAGCCAGCACCCCCATGATGTAGCCGACCAGCAGTGCAGGACCGGATCCGGCGTAGGCAAGGGTGCCGAAGCCGGCGAGACCGACCATCGCGAGTGCCCCCGTCGGACGACGACCCAAATGGTCGGCGAGCCAACGTCCGATCAGCAACCCGAGCAACCCGGCGACGCCGGCTCCGACCACCATGGCGGCCGTTACTACGCCGGGCTGGTGGAGGACGTTCTGCGCGTAGAGGAAGACGAAGCTATTTGCCGGACCGGTGATGATCGACACGGCAAAGGCCAGGAGGGCGATTACGACCAGTCGTCGACGGAATGGTGGGCTGACCGCGCCAAGCACCGGGAGCGGCTGGTTGGTGGACGCCGACGCAACCGCGAACCGGTCTGGCTCTTGGATCCACCGGCGCAGCAGCGGCACCAAGGCGAGCGGGATGAGCACCAGCGCGAACATGCCCCTGAACCCCAACACCCCCGAAGCCAGGCTGTGGATCACCGCGATGAGACCGGCCCCGACTCCGTAGCCCGCTGCAGTCAGGGCCACCGCGGACGCCCGACCCCGAGAGCTGGTCTGCTCGGCCGCGGCGACCTGGGCCAGGGCATTCGTTGTGCTGAGCATCGGTCGCCCGCATGCGAAGATCACGACGAACCACCAGTAACCGGGGCTGGCCGCCGAGGCGACCGTCAGGGCCAGGCCGAGAGCGAGGGTGCCAAGCAGCATGGTGCGACGGCCGTACCGGTCGGCCAGCCCGATGAATGGGAGGCTGCCCAACGACGCCAGCCGGATGACAGCCAGTCCGATACCGAGCTCCGTGCCCGACAGCCCGACCTGGTCGGCGATGGTCGCGCCATGGGCGACCCGACCGAAGTCACGGGCCACGTCGCCGAGGGCGGCGACCAGACCGAACTGACCGAAGCCGGCGGCGAGAGCGGCCAGCGCCACACCGACGACCGCCCGGTCGGTCCAGCTATGGAGCCGCAGCGACAGCGGTGCACCGGGCGCCGACTCCGACTCCGACTCCGACTCCGTCGGAGTCGGAGTCGGAGTCGCAA
>PLSY01000090.1 GCA_003164275.1 Acidimicrobiaceae bacterium
GGGCCGAGCGACGCCTTCAACTTCTCGAGGTCGACGAGGCCACGGTCATTGGACGGAACGGTCGTCACCTCGTAGCCACCGCGGGTCACCGACGCGGGGTTCGTCCCGTGGGCCGAGTCGGGAATGATGACCTTGTGCCGCACTGAGCCTCGGGCCGCATGCCAGGCCCGCATGAGCAGGAGGCCGGTGAGCTCGCCCGAGGCCCCCGCTGCCGGCTGCAGGGTGGCGGCGGCCATCCCGGTCACCTCGCACAGTGCCCCTTCCAACTCGACCAGGAGTTGCAGCCATCCCTGGCTGAGGGAGGCGGGAGCAGCCGGGTGGACGCTGGCGAGGCCTGGGATCCCGGCCACCGTGTCACACAGCTTCGGGTTGTACTTCATGGTGCACGAGCCCAATGGATAGGCACCGAGATCCACCGAGAACTGGCGATGGGACAAGCGGGTGAAATGGGCGACGAGGTCACGCTCAGATACCTCGGCCAAGAGGACAGGCTCCTCTCGGAGGTGCTCCGACGGGATCAACTCGTCGAGGGGGATCTCGGGTATGCCCGTGGTCCGAAACGACCAGCCGCGACGCCCGGGTTGGGACATCTCGAAGATGGTCGGCTCGGTGTCCCCGCCAAGCAGCGGCGCACTACTGGCCTTGCCCCCTGGTGCTCCCCCGATCGACGTGGCCGCCATCAGGCCACCGCCTTTTCGAACGCGGTGACGTAGGCGTCGACCTCGGCCCGCGTGCGCCGTTCCGTCACCGACACGAGGAGCGAGTGCTCGCCGTCGTCGTAGTCGTTCCCCAAGGGAATGCCGGCGAGAAAGCCGGCCTCGGCCATGCGGTCGACCAGGGTGGCAGCGGGGACGGGGAGCTTGACGGCGAACTCCCTCACGACCGGGGAGTCGGCGTACGCATCGACTCGGTCCAGCCGGAGCAGGGCGTCTCGGGTGTAGCGGGTGGCCTGGGCGCACCGATGTGCCAGCTCGACCAGACCAGACGTACCGAGCCAGCCGAGTTGGATGGCTGCCGTGACCGCCATGAGGGTCTGGTTGGTGCACACGTTCGAGGTGGCCTTCTCTCGCCGTATGTCCTGTTCTCTGGCTCGTAGGGTGGTGACATAGGCCGTCTGGCCCTCGACATCGACGGTCTCTCCGACCAACCGACCCGGGAGGCGACGGACGTGGGCGGCGGCACAGGCGAAGAGGCCGAGATATGGGCCGCCGAAGCCCAGGGTCGTCCCGAAGCACTGGCCTTCGCCGACAACCACGTCTGCTCCCCATGACCCGGCGGACTTGAGAAGCCCGGAGGCCACCGGGTCGGCTCCGACGACGAGCANNTGCGCCGGTGTGGTCACAGATGCGTCGGGCCTCGGCCAGGTCCTCGATGCAGCCCAAGTAGTTCGGGTAGCCCACCAGCAAGACGCCGGGCGGCTCAGGTCCGTCATCTTCGGGCCACGCCGTGACCCCATTGGACAAGGGGACGGTGACGATCCGGTGCCCGGTGCCCACGGCACAGGTGGCGAGCATCTGGCGCCAGTGGGGGTGAATTCCCGCTGAGACCCACACGGTCTGCCGCCTTGAAGCCGCCACCCCTAGGTTGACGGCTTCGACGGCCGCGCTCCCTCCGTCGTAGAGCGAGGCATTGGCGATGGGCAGCCCGGCCAGGCGGGCGACCATGGTCTGGTACTCGAAGATGGCTTGCAGTACGCCCTGGGCCACCTCGGGCTGATAGGGGGTGTAGGAGGTGACGAACTCGGATCGACCGGCCAGTGCCCTTGTGACCGAGGGGATCTCGTGGTCGTAGGCCCCGCCACCGGCAAAACAGACGAGACGGTCGGTCCGGGCCACGTTCAGATCGCCCAACGTCTCCATGTGGGCGAGGACGTCTGGCTCCCCCACCCCATCGGCGAGCTCGAGGCCGCGCTGCAACCTCAAGGCCTCAGGGACGACATCGAAGAGCTCATCAACCGAGCCCAGACCGAGGAAGGCCAGCATGTTTTCGACCTCGTCATCGGTGTGTGGAATGTAGGTGCCCATGGGGCTGCTCTCCAAGGTTGTCGTCGGTCGTGTCTAGCGGAGCGAGGTTCGGAACGCCGGGTGCCGGGCCCTTGCCGTCGTCATCGCGAGGATGCCCACCGTCCGGGTTGGACGAACGGGATGGTCGACACCGTGGCCGAAAGGGTCTGGCCGCGCTGGCTGATGTCCACCGTGGCGCCTGACGGCTGCTCGGCGGCCGTGTCGATGAGACTGAGGGCGATCCCGTGCTCGAGCATGGGGGAAAAGTTCCCACTCGTCACCACGCCGATCCGGTCACCACCCACCATCACCCCCGAGCCTTCCCGAGGCGGTCTGCGTCCGGCCGTCGTCAAACCGACCAGGCGTCTGGCCACCCCTCGCTCTTTCTCCTCGGCCAGGGCCTCGCGCCCTCGGAAGACCGCTTTGTCCCAGCCCACGACCCAGCCCAGGCCGGCCTGCAGAGGGGTGATCCCGGGCCCCAGCTCATGGCCATGGAGCGGCAGGCCTGCCTCGAGGCGCAGGGTGTCGCGAGCTCCCAGTCCGGCCGGGACGATCCCGGTGGCCAAGAGCGCCGCCCAGAAGGCTTCGGCCGCGTCGACCGGCACGGCACACTCGATGCCGTCCTCACCGGTGTAACCCGTGCCGGCGACGACGCAGGGGACGCCTTCCCACACGAAGGTGCTGACTCCGAAGCGAGGGACCTCGGCCGCCTCGCTGGCGATGGAGGCGAAACGGGTCCGGGCGTGAGGGCCTTGGATGGCAATGATGCATCGGGAGGTCGTGGTGTCCTTGCCACCCAGTGCCTCCACCACCCGATCGGTGTTCGAGGCATTGGGCATGACGTCGAAGACGTCCTCGGCCAGCCACCACACGATGATGTCGTCCACCACCGAGCCGTCCGACTCGTTGAGGAGATGGGTGTACTGGGCACGGCCGGGGCCGATCTTTCGGAGGTCATTGGACAGTGCCGACTGCAGCCGATCGAGGGCACCGGCGCCCTCCACCCGGACCGTGCCGAGATGGCTGACGTCGAAGATCACCGAGTCTTGCCGACAGGCCCGATGCTCGGCGATCGTCCCATCCGGATACGAAAGAGGCATCTCCCATCCGCCGAAAGGCACAAGCTTGGCCCCGAGCCGTCGGTGGGCATCGATCAGTGCGGTGTGGCGGAGGGCCACCGGGTCTGGGACGCCAGTCGGGTCAGAAGAAGCCGAGGTGTCGCTCACGACGAAACAATACCGGCGGCGCCAATCAGGCCGTGCGGGCGACCACAGACTGCCCGAGGCCTCCATCGGCCAAGCCGTACTTAGCCAGGAGGGAGAGGGTGTCACGCTGGTAGAGAAGCGTGACGCGAACGTCGGGATACAGCTGGGCCAGTCGGCGCACCTTGCCGTTCTTCTTGGTGACCAGACGCTGGTTGAGCGTGGTCACTTCGACGAACAGCCCGGGCTCGGGCAGCCAGAAGTCGGGGCGGAAACCAGACGTAGGGCGGCCGGTCCAGTCCCACTCCAAGGCGAACTCGACGGGCTCGTACTCCCAGAGCACCCCATAGAAGTCGAGAATGCGGGCAAAGCGCTCTTCGGACTCGTGGGCGAAGCGTTGAACCGGTGACAACTGCGTTGCATCGCTTCCGGCCGTGGAGCTCATTACAGGTCGGCCACCTCGGCGTCCGCCAGGTAGTCGGCGGCGGGATGGCTGCTTGGACGCTCGCTCTGCGTCTTGGCCCGAAGCTCGACGATCGAAGCTTCGAGCTCGGAGACCACGCTCGAAAGGGGAAGGATGTTGAAGACGCCCTGTCCCCCGGCCAACAGGTCGACGACCTCGCCGTTGGAGTGGGCAAGCACCGACCGTGCACCGGCCAGAACCAACTGTGAGGATCCGAGATCCGCGCCGAGGTCGCCACGCAGGCATTCAACCGCCTGTCTGGCCTGCTGCAGCTTCAACCCGGCGTCGAGCAGCCGCTTGATCACCTTGAGCTCGAGGACGTCCCCGTAGGAATAGCGCCTCTGACTACCGCTTCCCGTGGCATCGGTGATCGACGGGCGGAGAAGGCCGGTCCGTGCCCAATAGTCGAGCTGGCGATAGGTGATACCCACCACCGAACACACTTGGGCGCCGCGAAAGCCCTCTTCGGTCTCGCTCGCGTCGACCCCTCTGACTGCGTCGTTTCTCGGCACTGTCAATCCTCCACCTCGATCAGAGCTTGACCATGAAGCCAAACCTGACGCTCAACCAAAGGCAAAGATATCACATAGCCGTAATTACGAGTGTGTTACCACTACTTCCTCATGGAGGCCGGAGGTGATTTGGTATGGCCCCGACACGCGGCAATGATCGGGGCATGACCGTTGTGAAGATAAATGCCATTACCGTCCGTGAGGGCTCGGGGGACGAGCTGGCCCGGAGGTTCGCCAAACGATCCGGAGCAGTTGATGACGCGGAGGGATTCGAGGGGTTCGAACTCCTCCAACCCAGCGATGACAGGGAAACCTGGTTGGTGCTCACCCGCTGGCGAGACGAGGAGTCCTTCAACGCCTGGGTGTCTTCGCCAGCCTTCGCCCACGGGCACCGGAGCGAGGCGGAGCGATCCCGCGCCGAGACTGGCGACGCCGAGGGTGCAGCAGCGGCTGAGCCACCGCCGGTCGGCGTCCACAGTGAACTGTGGTCCTACGACATCGTTGATCTGCCGTCGCTGCAGTGACATCCAGCGATCAACTGGCGATAGATGGAGTGATAGCCATCCACCGCCGATCGATTGAGTACGAGGCCTTCAGTACAGAAGAGGGCCTCTCGATCGTCGGAAAGCTTCGGGACTCGCGTCCATGGGCAAACGACGGCGATGCCGTGGTCGTGGTCCATGACATGGAGCTGCGAGTCACGGTGCGCTTGAGCGATATGACGATCACCGAATCGAAAGCGACGATGCATGTCTTCCCCCATACGGAGTGCCCCGGCATCGTCCAGGCCTTTGCCGGGCTTGCCGGGCTGAGTGTCACCCGTGGCTATACCCGGGCCGTGCAGGGACTGTTCGGCGGACCGAAGGGCTGCACCCATCTGGAGCACCTGGCCAGGTCGTTCGGTCCGGTGGTCATCCAGGCCATGACGTCGAAGCGGGCGCTGGCCGTCGAACGGGGTGAGGCGGAGACGATCTTCGAAGGGACCGGCAGCCCGTTCACCCGCAACACCTGCCATGTCTGGGCGGAGGACGGCATTGCCGAGCAGAAGTTGGCTGCCGGCTGGCGTCCCGGGCAGGGCCAATATCCTGCCCCTCCACTCGAGGTCATCCGCCAGTCGAACACCCCGTCATGAGCATCGGCGTGGCCCCTACTGGGTGGGTCCGTCGGCTGCGGCTGAGCGTGCCGCTGGTCGCCATCGTAGTGACCGGCGGCGTCATCTCTGCGTGCACCAGTTCGGGGGTGGCGGTATCCACTCCCTACGCGACCACCCCGCCCGTGCTCCAACACGGACCTAAATCTGAGGTGAAGGTGGAGAATGTGTCAGGCCTCGGACCCGTGCTCGTCGATGGCCAAGGCATCACCCTCTACCTCTTCGAGACCGATAAGCAGGGTTCCCCGTCTCGCTGCTACGACATCTGCGCTATTCAATGGCCGCCGCAACTCCTGCCAAAGGGCGTTGTCGCCCCGATCGCTGGACCGGGCATCGAGGCCAAGCTGCTTGGAACCGCTCCCCGCACCGACGGCACGACCCAGATCACCTACAACGGATGGCCGTTGTACTACTGGCCACCCGACAAGCGGCCGGGCAAGGCCACCGGTCAGGCACTGACCAATGCGGGTGGTGTCTGGTATGTGGTCAATGCGGCCGGCAATGCCGTGCGCACACCGTCATGACACTTGCTGAAGGGTGACGATGAGACGATCAGGGGCTGCTGCAGAAGATGGCGAGAGCAACTCGCGCTGGTCGATCAACTCGACGAACTCGCTGCTGTCGATCAACTCCAAAGGTTCCATCCTGTCTGTCGGATCGGTGGGCTCGATCCTGTCGATCGGCTCCGTTGGCTCGTTCGCCTCGGCCTTGTCCGCTGGGAGCTTTGCCAGTTTCGGCTCGCTCTTCTCGTTCGCCTCGTTGGGCTCGGCGCTCTCCTACCGGTCCAAGTCGTCCGTGCTCTCGGCTGAAGGTACCGGGCTAGTTGGTCGGTCCCCCGAGCCATCCTCGCCTGCGGAATAGGTAGAGCAGGCCGACGGCCGCCAAGAGATCGAGGCCGATGCCGAATGCGTAGAAGGGCGTTGGACCGCCGATACGACCGACCAGGTACGAGAAATTCTGTCCGAAGAATCCGGTCAGAAAGCTCAGAGGTAGGAACACGGTGGCGATGATGGTCAACTGCTTCATCACCACGTTCAGGCGATTGGAGACGGTCGACAGATGCGTGTCCATGACGCTGCTCAACAGGTCCCGGTAACCGTCGGCCAGGTCGCTGATGCGGATGGTGTGATCGTAGAGAGATCGTAAATATCGCTGACCTTCTTCGCTGATCCCGGGGATGGTGGTCACGCCCGACGTGAGATTGGCGAACATATCTCGTTGAGGAGTGATGACCTTGCGTACGGCGATCAACTGGCGCTTCATCGTAAACAGCGTCCCCAGCTGTTCATCTGTGGGCTGGACCAAGATGGCGTCCTCGAGTTCGTCGATCTGGTTGTCGAAGGCGTCGAGCATCGGGAAGAAGCTATCGATCAACTGGTCGATGATGAGATAAATGAGGAGCAACTGCGGCGAGTCCAAGCTTGGGTTCCTGTGGGGATGAGAAAGCTGCTCATGGACGCCGTCCATTGCCGGGCAATCGCCGTGACGAATGGTCACCAAGAAGTGATCGGCCAGGATGAAGTGCACCTCGCCGTCTGACTTCAAGTCGACACTGGCACCGTGGACAACCAGGTAGACGAAGTCGTCGTAGTCCTCGAGCTTCGGGCGCCTGACCGAACTCCTCCGCACTCCTGACGGCCAGCGGGTGGATCTTGAAGACATGGAGCAAGAGGTCCCTTGTCTCCTTGTCGACCCCGTCGAGGTCGAGCCAGAAGAACTCCTGTGCGGCGAGGTGCTTCTCGATCGACTCCTCGGTGGCCTCACCGCTGACGGAATCGCAGGTCATGATCCCTTGCATGCACGAAGTCTGCCGTCACCCGCCCCTTCGGCCGGGGATGGCTGCTTCGCACGCTTGGCCGTGGTCAGTCCAGTCTGATGAGCGTGGCCTTGAACCTCTGTCCGTTGGTCGCGTACTCGGCCGCCGAGTGCCGGATCATGGTCAAGCTCGACTTACTCTCACGGATGACGGCCGGGACCCCGATGGCCAGCGCTCCGGGAGGTACCTGCATGCGGTTGGGGATCACGGCGTTCGCCCCAACGGTGGCGCCGGTGCCGATGACGGCATAGTGGAGGACGACCGATCCCGACCCCACAAGGCTCTCGTCTTCCATAGTGCAACCCTCAAGATGGGCCAGGTGGCCGATCACGCAGCCGTCTCCTACCACGGTTGGGAAGTCGGGCCCGGCATGGATAACCGTGCCGTCCTGCACCGACGTGCGGGCCCCGATCGTGATGTTCCCGTAATCGCCGCGGAGGACAGTGGCCGGCCAGATGGTCGACTCGGCGCCGATGGTCACGTTGCCTATGACCACCGCATCAGGATGGACGTACGCGTCAGGATGGATGGAGGGAACGAGATCCCCTAGTTGGTAGATGGCCATGACCCGCGACCCTATGGCACTGGTTGAGAACGCAGCACAACGTACCGGCCACGGTCTAGACCAGCGCCCGGTGACCTGGGCGTCTTAGGATGGGGAACGATCCCCTCACTGGGGCACTCCCGAGGAGGTAGGCGTGGGCGATTTCGGAAAACTCGATCATCCGGTGTTCGACGCGGACAACCACTACTACGAGGCGGTCGATGCCTTCACCCGGCATCTGGATCCCGTCCTCGGGCCGAGGGTCATTCAGTGGACCGAGATGGGCAAGCGTCGCTACCACGTGATCGGCGGACGGGTTTCCCATGCCGTGACCAATCCGACGTTCGACCCGGTGGCGTTGCCCGGGGCGATGTATGACTACTTCAGGGGCAATCCTGACAATCGCAATCCCATGGAGTTCCTCCGCGGTCGGGAGCCGATCCGCGCTGCCTACCGAGATCCTGCCGCCCGGGTGGCGACCCTCGATGAGCAGGGACTGGCCGGGTGCCTCTTGTACCCCACCCTCGGCATGATCTACGAGGAGCCGCTCGCCCACGACCCCGAGGCAGTCTGCATGATGTTCCGCGCCTTCAACCGATGGCTGGTCGAGGACTGGACGTTCAACTACGAGGACCGGGTATTCGCCGCTCCCTACCTGACACTCGCTGATCCCGAGTGGGCTGTTGAAGAGCTCCGGTGGGCGCTCGACGAGGGGGCACGCACCATCGTCATGCGTCCGGCCGCCCCGAGGACGGCCACAGGGCGCCGAAATCCATTCGATCGCATGTTCGATGGCTTCTGGGGACTGGCCAATGAGGCCGGCATTGCCGTGGTCGTGCATGCAGGAGACAGTGGAGGGTCCTCCAACGGCTACGCCGTCGACGGCTTTGGCGCCACCTTCAGCGGAAGCTTCAAGCCGTCCATCAAATCCTTTGCCATCGAACAGGCCATCCGGGACTACCTACTCACTCTGGTGTTCGAGAACCACTTCGAAAGGTTTCCGAACCTCAGAATCGCCTCGGTCGAGAACGGGGCGGAGTATCTGCCCGATCTCTTCAAGAAGGTGCGGTCGACGGCCAACAAGATGCCCGGGTATTGGAAGCACGATCCCATCGAGACCTTTCGCGAGCACGTCTGGATCAATCCGTTCTGGGAAGACGATGTCTATCAAGTGGTCGAGTGCATGGGTCCCGACCGTGTCATCTTCGGCTCCGATTGGCCCCACATCGAAGCGCTGCCCGAGCCCATGGACTACGTCAACGAGCTGAAGAACTTCAGTGACGAGGACCGTCGTCTGATCCTCAACGACAATGTGCGAGAGCTGATCACGCTTCGCCCGACCTGACGGCTCAGCCGTCTCCCGGTCATTTCTTGGGCTTCATCCCCAATGTCCGGAGGAGCCAGGATCCAGCCCGGCCCGGCTTTTGTGCATGGTGGTGGTCGGAGCCGTGCCCGACCCTCCCGAAGCCACCACCGCTCGTGCCCTCGGCCTGGTTCGCCTCTTCATACTTCGGCACTTTGGCTTGTGGATGTTTTGGCTTGCGCGGCTTGTCACCAGATGAGCCCATGGACCAATCATGGCCGAAGGACGACCGTGGTGCCGCCCGAGGGGGTGCCTCAGAGGGCAATCTCGCCCCGGGACTCCCCGCGACCGGGTCGAGTTGCAGGAACGCTCGAGGTTGCCCGTGGGTCGGACTCATCGCCTCGACCCACGAGCGACCAGCGGATACGTCGTCGATCATCCAGCGAAGGGGCCGGCCCACGGCTGCGCCAGGCTCTGTCGATCACGCAGGTGGACGCGACGTGCGCTCTTAGGGAGTAGCGCCAAGAGTGCAGCCCGACTCCGAGACCGTTCGCTCTTGGTCCAATGCACCTCGTTCGCCTACGGTTTGGCTATGGACACCGGGAAGAAGATCACCAGCCTGATCGGCGAGTTGGAAGAGAAGTTCACAGCCGAGGGTCACAATGATCGTGGCCTGCTGCTCGGATCGGAGGCGGTCAGCGGCCTCATGATCGTGGCCGCCGACATCGACGCCCTCGGGCAACGTCTTGAGCGTGTTGAACGGCGACTCGATCGGCTGGAGACGAGCGGCGGCGAGCAGTCGTTCGATTTCGCCGCCGAGTTGGCTGACCTTCGACGGAAGGTGGCGAAGATGGCCAAGGGCCTGCACACGAAAAAGGCGACCAAGAAGAAGTGAGTCCGTGCCAACTCGACTCCGGCGGTCCCCTGGGACGACGGTTTGAGTGACCGGCGAGAGGACAACGCTCTAGCCGGCTCTTCCGGCAGTGAAGCATCAATCTCGGCGTCGACGTCTAAGGTCCCAACCTGTCGATAAGGGGTGCTCAATGCAACAGTCTTCGTTTCGTCTGGGAATCAGGTTTGTGTTCGCGGCCATCGGCCTCTTTGGCGTCGTCTTTGCCATCAGCGGCGTCCTCTTCGTACTGCCTGCACCTGCCGCCGGCGGCACGTGTGGTCCCGGCAAGGCCTCCGAGGCACCGATCATCGCCGTGGTCGACCCGGGATCCATCGGGGCCGGCCAAGAGCCGGCGGCGACGAATGCGTCCAGCCACAATCAGTGGCTGGCATTCGTCGGCGAGTGCCAATCAGCGGCGGACGGACGGTTGCTTGCCGCCATTGGGATCATCGTGCTCTCGGTGGGCTTCGCCTTACTGGGCCCAAAGCTGATTCTCCGATCCCGAGAGCGCAAGCCCTCAGCCCCTTGATCGACGAGCCTCGGCCCCGCCGGCAATCTCCACGTCGCCCGGTCGGGTCGCCATCTCGGGTGACATCGGAACCCACGCCGACGGGACAACCCGGTGAACGCCACGGCCCAGCCGTGGGCCTAGACCTCAAGATGGCGGGCTCCCCGGGTCGTTGACCCTCATGCCGCAGCGTGGCGAAGTCTCCCGGCTGCCGCGGTGCCCCAGACGATGACAAGGATGCCGTAGAGGCCGAGGGGTGCTGCCGCTGCGGCACCAAAGGCGGCTGCGGCAATGCCTGCGGCGATGGCAAAGTCCCTCATGGACGTCGTGAGCAGGACTGCGGTGGCGATCGGCTTGGCCGACCGCCACCCAATCAGCCAGCCGAGCAGCGCCGAGAGGGCCACGAAGGCGAGTAACGCGCCGGTCAGGGCGACATAGTGGGCCGAGAAGTGGATCTCGGCGGCTATCAGAGCCACCAGCCCGGCCACGGCCACGGTTGCCGTGCCGAGGGCCAGCCGCTCAGCTGGCTGGCGAAGTTCGACAAAGGAACGAAGCGTGAGTCCGGCCATGAGTGGAAGGGCGACGACCAGGGTCAAGTTGACCAGGATGTGAGCGGGGTGCACTGACCCCCCGCTGGACTCGAGGGCCAACACTGGGCCGGCGATCACGATGGTGACCAGGGTCGAACCCATGAGCACCCCGGCCGACAGAGCGGGCTCGCCCTTGGCCAGGGCCGTGGTGGCGACCGAGGCGATCTCACAGGGAGCGAGGCCAATGCTCATGACCCCATCGCGCAGTGATCCTGCGGCCACCATTCTCGAGGCCCCCCAGGAAAGGGCGGGAAGAGCGGTGGCGCCTACAAGGAGCGTCACCAAGAGCGTGCGCCAGGAGGACACCGCCCGCCGGAGCGCCGCCGGTTCGATCGTGACCGCGGTGGCGAACACCAAGATGCCGAGGAGCATGTTGATGCCTTGTCGGGAAGCCAACCAGGCCAGAGGTGACTGGACAAGCAGTCCGAGCCCAGCGGCGATGACGACCACCACCAGTTCTGGATATCTGCGCACCAGCTGGACTGGACGGTCGATGACCATCAACTCGGGTCCGGTGGGAGGGATCGGCGAGGAGCCAGGAGATGCACCGATGAACTATCGGGCACGAGGACGCCAGCCGCCAATCTCGGAGGCCTCGGGACACGCGCCCCGGACTGTTTCACCCAGTCATTCGCGGCGTCGGCCCTTTGGCCAACAGGAGATTCCCTGGTTTGGAGAGACAAGCGCTCACATGGCCAACGAGCTGCGTCTTTGGCGAGAGGCTGGGAAGTTTCGTAGGGTGGCCCCAATGACGGTCAATGACGTGACACCGGAGCAGGACCTCATCGGGGCGCAACTAGCCGACGCAGACCTGGAAGGAAGAGACCTCCGGGGCCGTGATCTGACCGGCGCCGACCTCTCTGGTGCCCGGTTGATCGACGCCAATCTGACCGACGCCGCTTTCACCGGCGCCAACCTCGCTGACGCCGACCTTACCGGCGCCTTCCTCACTGGCACGGACTTGAAGGGCGCCGACTTGAGTGGCGCCAATCTGACTGACGCCAACTTGCGGGGCCAGGACCTGGCAGAAGGTAAATTCGCCGGCGCCAACCTCACTGATGCCGACCTCGTTGACGCCAAGCTGGCGGCCGCCGACCTCTCGGGCGCCGAACTCAATCACGCCAACCTGTCAGGAGCGGACCTCCGAGGCGCGGACTTGACCTATGCGTCGCTCTCCCACGCCAACCTGTCGGGTGCCGACATGACCGGTGCCAGTCTGTCGGGCGCCGATCTCACCCATGCCAATCTCGGCAGGGTCGATCTGTCCGGAGCTCTCCTCACCGAGGCCAACCTGACCGACGCAAACCTCGGCAAGGTCGATCTCACCGCTGTCGACCTGGCCGGTACCAACCTGACCGGCGCCAACCTCGGGAAGGCGAATCTCACCGATGCCAATCTTTCCGACGCAGATCTGACCAAGGCCAACCTGACCGGGGCGGACATGTCCGGCACCAATCTCACCGGCGCGAACTTGGCCAAGGCCGACCTGTCGGGTGCGGAGATGCCCGGTGCGGATCTCGGGAGTGCCGATTTGCAGGGGGCAGACCTCTCCGACGCAGATCTGACCGATGCGGTGCTCGCCGAAGCCGATCTGGCCAAAGCCGATCTCACGCGGGCGGAGATGCCCGGCGCCGACCTGTCCGGCGCTGACTTGGGCAAGGCCAACCTCACGGACGCCAACCTGACCGGTAGCAACCTCTGTGATGCGGATCTCGGAAAGGCCATCCTGACCGACACGGAATTCTGCGACGCCGACCTCTCTGGAGCGGACCTGTCCAACTCCAATGTCGAAGACGCCAGAACAGACGATGTGACCTGGTCGAATGCGACGTCACCGGACCTCCAGGCTCCTCAGGGCTAAACCATCCGGAGGCCCCTGTGTCGGCCCCGACGGTGGCGGTGCAGCATCTGTCCTATGTCGCCGAACGACCGCTGTCGTCGTTCGAAGCGAAGCACATCGGACCGTTTCGCCTTGTTCGCTCTGGGTAAGCAACCTTCACGAAGGATTTCCGACTACCCCGAGGAGGACTCATGGGAATCGTTGACAAGGCCAAAGACAAAGCACAGGCAGCCAAGGGGGACGTGAAGGACAAGGTCGGCCGTGCGACCAACGACCGTTCGCTCCAGGCTGAAGGCAAGGGTGACAAGGCCGCTGGAAACTTGAAGCAGGCGGGCGAGAAGGTTAAAGACGCGATCTGACCTTCGCTCCGTTTGACAGCCCTTCGGGGCGTAAAGAATGCCTCCGGCCTAAGCCGGGGGCATTCTTCGTAGCTCGGCGCGCACTCTTCCTGGGCAAGCCCGAAACGCCCGGGTCTGGACGACTGATCTAATGTGACCAGTCGTGGCGATCTGACGAGTGGGGCGACCGTGGAGCTAGAGGAACGAATCCAGCGTCTAGAAGGTACCGAGGAGATCCGACAGCTGGTGTCCCGATACTCCCTGGCCCTCGACAGCCGTAACGTGGACATGCTCGTGTCCCTCTTCGTCTCGGACGTCCAAACCCACGACGGGAACGTCGGCCGGGCCGCCTTGGCCGCATGGTTCGACCCGGTCCTTCGTCCCTATCGAGCGACGTTTCATCTTGTCGGCAACCACGTCATCGAGTTCTTGGACGAGGACCACGCCACGGGGTCCGTCTACTGTCGCCCTGAGCACGAGGTTGGCGATCTCTGGGTTGTCATGCCGGTCATTTACGATGACCGATACGAGCGCGAAGACGGGCACTGGTACTTCCGGAGCCGTCGTCCGCATGCCTTCTATGCCGCTGACGTCAATGAGAATCCTCTTGAGCTAGAAGGACGGTTCAACTTCCCCGACAATCCATTCGTAAACCGTGCCACCTTGCCGGAACGATGGGACAGTTGGATGGAGTTCTGGGGTACCGAGAAGGCCTGATGCGCAGTCAGGATTCATTCCCTGAGTCCATAGGCGAATCGGATTCCACGAGCAAAACGGCGAATCGGGTTGATCCTTGGCCGACATGAGGTCCGGACCCACGTCCACGACCGTTAGCGACGTTACGTCGGTACGAAAGGCAAGAACTCCGGGCGAATGGTCCACGTGGGCCCGCGGCAGGCCAGAGAGTGTTACTCGGCCAGCAGTTCTCCTTTGGCACGGACCAGGGCCTCGCGCTCTGCTGGACTCAGCGCGGGCGGCTTCAGGTCCAACGCGTCGATGGTATGGACGATGATGCCGCCGACAAGGGCCCGTAGGGCGTACTTGTGGTCCGCCGGGACCACGTACCAAGGGGCCCAAGTGGTGGAAGTGGCCGTCAGGGCATCCTCGTAGGCGGTCTGGTACTCGTCCCAGTACCGGCGCTCGGCAAGGTCGGCGGGCGAGAACTTCCAGTTCTTGTCCGGATCGTCGAGACGCTCGAGGAACCGGCGCTTCTGCTCATCTTTCGAGACGTGCAGGAAGAGCTTCACGATCCGGGTGCCGTTGCGCTGAAGGTGGTGCTCAAAGGCGTTGATGTCTTCGTAGCGGTCCCGCCATACCCGTGCCGACGGCACGTTCACCGAGACTGGCTTGCCCCGTCCGAGGAGTTCGGGATGGACCCGGGCCACCAGGACCTCCTCGTAATAGGACCGGTTGAAGATCCCGATCATCCCTCGTTCGGGCGGCACCTTCGCGGCGCGCCACAAGAAGTCGTGGCCGAGCTCCTGACGAGACGGTTGCTTGAAGGCCTCGACCTTGCAGCCTTGCGGGTTGACTCCGGACATCACGTGCCGGATGGTCCCGTCCTTACCGGCTGCGTCCATGGCCTGGAGGACGATCAAGAGCGCGTGAGTGTCGTTGGCCCAGAGCAGTCGCTGTGCCTCACTCAGCTCGTCGACGAACGACGCGAGATCCTCCTCGGCGACCTTCTTGTATCTTCTCTTATCCGAGCCTTTCCACCCGATCGACGTCGACTCGGTGCTCCGGCTGTCGAGGCCGGCCGCCTCCCCTGGTCGGACCACCAGCTCGTCGAGGAGTGCCCGCTCGAGTTTCACGCGACCGAAGTCCTTCCCTTGGCACACCAATCGCACAGGCGACGATCATCCGTTCCCGGCGTGTCGCTGCCGTTGCTCTTGATCTCCCGCCCATAGGGGCAGTCGCTGCGGTCGTGGTACACGGGATGCTCCGAGTCGGCGTCGGAGTGGAATGGACCCACGGTCGACGAGTGCGCCACTTCCGTCAGCGTACCGGTGGGTGACCCTTTTTCGGATGTGGGCGTGGCGGTGATCGCACCGGTTTCGCTCCTGACCGGATCGAGAATCCGGTAGGCGAGCAGCTTCACCCGATCGGTGAGGAGGAACCACACAAGCGCGTAGCCCCAGACCAGGGCTGCATACCCCCAGCCAAGAGGTGTCATGAAGACCCCGTACACGGCGATCAGGGTCGCCAGCGCCTGCGTGCCGAGCACGGCCACCAGGAGGATCCGAGCAGGTCGTATCGACCAGAACGGACCACGGGTACGTGCGAGGAAGATGGTCAGGTGTCCGGCGACCGAGAGCGTCAGGTACATCAGGGTCTGCAGGTGTGCATGGTTGAGGTGGAACACCTGGTCGCCCAGGTAGAACAGGCCGAAGGCGGCGATCGGACCGACAATGCCGAGCACCGTGGCAATCCCCAGCACGAGTCGCATGTTCCACGCCTCGGGTTGCTCCCGGTAGCGCACGTTGTCGTAGGCAATGGACAAGATGGCGCCGTCGTTGAGTAGCGCCAACATCACGATCTGGATCGCCGTGACC
>PLSY01000058.1 GCA_003164275.1 Acidimicrobiaceae bacterium
CACGACGACCACCCTCCCGACCATGGTGACCGGGCGCATCACCTCGCTCGCCCAGGCGGACGAGATCATCGGCAGCGGGGGCGCCGACCTGGTCTCAATGGTCCGGGCCACCATCGCCGACCCCGACCTGGTGGCCAAAACCATGGCCGGGCGGGTCGACGACGTCCGGCCCTGCATCGCCTGCAATCAGGGGTGCGNNCCGGGTGCGGGCCAGGAGCTCCGCTGGGGGGACCACCGGATCGAGCCGGTGCCGTCGAGGAGGGTGGCAGTCATCGGCGGTGGACCTGCAGGGATGGAGGCCGCCCGGACCGCCGCCACGGCCGGCCACCAGGTCACGTTATTCGAGGCGTCCGACCGGTTGGGCGGCCAGCTGCTCATCCTCGGTCGCACGCCGAACCGCGAAGCGGCGACCCGGCTGCTTCCCTGGTTCGAGGGCCAGATGGCGCGCCACGGGGTGGACCTACGGTTAGGAGCCCCGGTCGGCGTGGCCGAAGTGGAGGCGGTCCATCCCGATGTCGTGGTGCTGGCGACCGGGGCCACACCACGGAGGGAGGCCTTTCAGACTTGGGCGCCGGGCGGGTCCGTGCGCGGCATCGCTCATGCCCGGGTGGTCACCGGCTGGGAGGTCCTCGAGGGGGCGTCGCTCGGGTCCGTTGTACTGGTGCTCGACGAGAACAGCCACTACGAGTCGATGGACGTGCTCGAGACCCTGATGCTGAGGGGCCACACCGTCCACCTGGTCACTCGGTTCAACGCCGTCGGCTCCAAGATCGAGGTCCGTTGGGACATGGTGAGCGCTCCGTTCTGGGGACGCTTCCAGCGGGCGGGTGGCCACCTGCACGCTCGCACTGTGCTGGGGGCGCTCGAGGGAGGCGTCGCCGAGCTGCACCCGGTGGACGCTCCGGAGCTCACCTCATTCCTTCCGGTCGACGACTTGGTCGTCATGTCGGGCTCGATGCCCGACTTCTTGCTGCGCGAGGCCTTCACCGAGGCGTTTGGTGACCTACGGATCGTGGGTGACGTGAACGGCCCACGAGGCCTGCACTCGGCGATCACCGAGGGCCACGTGGCCACCAGGTCGCTGGCCGCGCCCCGGGAGCGGGCCTGGGGACTGCGCTTCGGGCAGACAGGCTCGGCCATCTGAGCCACCAGCCGGGCAAGCCCGATTGGTGGCCTCCTCAGGACCGGGCGCTCTCGAGGTGGTCGGCCAGATTGCCCAGGAACGTGGTGTAGGTGCGCTCGAAGATCTCCGAGACCTTGTCGAGCACCTCGGCGTCGCAGTCGAACTCCCCTGACCAAAAGATGAAGCTGCCCCCGCCCTGGGTGACGGGCCAGACCTGGACGGTGCCGAGGTACGAGCGGACCGGGAACGGGATCGGGCCGTCGAACCCGTAGGCCAGGGCGCGGCTGGCCTCGTCGTAGCGGACGAGCCGCTCACGGGCCGTGCCGTCAGGTTTGAGGCTCAGCACCCGGACGGCACCTACCGGCCCCCGTCCCTGGCCACCTTCGAGCTCGGTGGCCGAGATGCGCGGGATGAAGGTGTGCCAGCCGCCGAAGTCACCGAGCACTCTCCAGACTTTCTCGACGGAGGCAGCGAGGACGGCGCTGCATGAAACGGTGGACATCGCGGAAGGCTAACCCCTCCGGTTGCCGGTTACCTAACGCTGTTGGTGTGCTGCCGAATCGGCCGGTATCCTGGCCCGTGGCAGACGGCTGGCCAAGGGGCCGGGGCCGCGCACAACAGGGAGGGCGCATGGGAGCAGAGATGGCCGCCACCTCAGATGTCGAGGCAATCCGGACCTTACTGCACCGCTACTGCCGGCTCCTCGACGAACGGGACACTGCCACCCTCGTGGACGATGTGTACGCCGTCGACGCCGTGGACGACCGACGGCGCGGCTCGGCGCTCCACGGCCACCGGGCCATCAAGGAGTACTTCGACCGGGCCGAGGCCATCATCGAGGCCACCGCCCACCTCCTGGTCAACGTGGACATCGAGGTCTCCGGTGACGAGGCCCGGGCCAGCAGCCGAGTGATGGCCTGCCACTGGTTCCTTAACCAGGCTCATCTGGGCTCGGTACGGCCGTCGGACTGCGTCCTGATCGGATCATACGATGACGAACTACGCCGGCTGCCCGACGGCTGGAGGATCACCCACCGGACCGTCGCGGCCCTCGGAACAGGGGGCCTCCTAATGGGCGTCATGCCCGAGGACTTCCGGGGCTTCGGGGGCGCCCGGACCTGAGCTGCGCCGGCCTGGCTGGCGGCACCGACGCCCTGTGGCTCAGGGTTCTCCGGCCATGGCCGCCCGCAGCTTGGCCCCGTCGTAGCTGTTGATGAGCCGATCGGCGCTGACGCGCAGGATCACCCGGTTGGGGGTGTCCAGGGCGGCGATGACGCCCGGCTTGGCTGCCTCGTTGTCGCCCAGCATGACGTCGGCGATCGCCGAGAAGAACCAGGCTTTGGTCTCGGGGTCGTCGAGGACCTCGCACCGGCCCTGGTAGGTGAGGGACTTGCCGGGGCCGAAGCTGGTACCGAGGCTCGAGATGAGGATGGCCGCCTCCTGGCGCCGCTTGACCGCGGCCACGCGCTTGCGGCCTCGGACCGAGGCCAACCAGAAAGTGCCGTCCCGCCAGAGGTACGACATGATCACCCCTGCCGGCCGTCCTTCCTTGGAGACCCACATGAAGGTGCACTCCCGCTGCTCGCCCAAGAGGTGCTCGCGGTCCTCGTCGCTCAGCGTGTAATGGCTCACGTCCTCAAGATCCACGTCGCACCTCCTGTTCCGCCGTCCCGGTGCAACCGGGCACTGCGACATTATCCAACGTGGCTTGGTTCTGCCCACGAGGGATGTTTGCTCGAGCGGCAAACCAAACGGCGTTGTACCATCCGGAGTTGTGCCGAGCCATGCCCGCCACCGTCGACCGCCGTGGAGTCCCCGTGCCCGCTGACCCGAAAGTTCTCGAGGGGCGGGTGGCGCTCGTCACCGGAGGCGGCGGGGGCATCGGGAGCGCCACGGGCCGGCTCATGGTCGAGGCCGGGGCCTGCGTCGTGCTCGCAGACATCGCGGTGGACCGCGCCACTGCGGTCGCTAAGCAGCTCGGATCCCGGGCCGAGGCCGTGGTGCTCGACGTCACGGACCCGGCGTCGTGGGGCGCCGTCGCGGCCCACATCGACCAGGCCTACGGCCGGCTCGACATCCTCTTCAACAACGCCGGGTACTTCACCGTGGGGCCCATCGAGACTATCGATCTAGGCGAGGTACGCCGGGCGATCGAGGTCAACCAGATCGGGCCCATCGTGGGCATCTCGACGCTGCTGCCCCTGCTACGAAGGTCCGGGTCCCCTTCGATCGTCAACATGTCCTCGGGCTCGGGCATGGCCGGCTTTGCCAACCAGACAGCCTACGCCTCGACCAAGTGGGCGGTGCGTGGCGTGACCCGCTGCGCAGCCGCTGAGCTGGCCCCTTATGGCATTCGGGTCAACTCCGTGCACCCGGGTCCTGTCAATACGCCGATGATCAACCGGGGTGTCGAGGGTGTCGACCAGGACCAGCTCCACGTCAACATCCCAATCCCCCGCTGGGCCGACCCGACCGAGATCGCCCAGGTGGTGTTCTTCCTGGCGAGCGACGCCAGCTCCTACTGCACTGGGTCCGAGTTCGTCGTTGACGGCGGGCTGCTCATCGGCCCCAAACTCTGACGTGAAACATCCCCGTGAATTGGGCACTGCGGCCGCGTCACGCCAGGCCCGCCAAAGGCGGCCTCGGGGGGCGACGCTCCCTAAGCTGAGCCCGAGCTGAAGAGCCGGTCCGGGTGGTTCCAGGGCGTCGATGAGACGCCTGGCCGCCGGTCGGGGTGCGGCATGGCAGCGGTCCGCGTCAGCGGAACGGTCTCGGGGGTTGTACAAACCGAACAAGGTATGGTAAACACGTCTTGCCTGTCTAGCAGGCAAGAGCAACAGATCCCCATCCTTACCCCCCAGGAGTTGAAGGATCTGTCGAGCCCCCCTCCGCCCCCCCCGGGGGGCGGAGGGGCTTTGATCCACCCGCCCAGCGGGTGCGGCCGAAAGGGCCGTGTTATAGGGGATTCACTGCACACCGATGNNCGCATATCATACAACGATTGATTAGTGTGAGGCCGACAGGCGGGGGCTGGTTTGCCGGGTGACGACCGAAGGAGCTGGCGGCGAAGGGGGGTCGGATCAGTGAGCTCGGACGTATTCGGCTGGTTGGAGCGCGATGTGCTGGCGGTCGGGGTTGACGGTACCGACACGTGCGTCGGGACCAGCCCGCCGAGTACGTTCGACCGGCTGTACGGAGGCCAACTCGTGGCTCAGTCGCTGCTTTCGGCGGCGACGACCGTCTCGGACGACCGCAGCATCCACTCGGCACACACCTACTTTTGCCGGGTCGGGGACCCCACCACCCCGGTCACCTACCGGGTGCATCGCGTGCACGAGGCGCGCCGCTTCTCCACCCGTGTAGTCGAGGCGAATCAAGGGGAGCGGGTCCTCTCGACGTGCACCGTCTCGTTCCACGTCCCCTCCGAGGGGCTGGAGTTCCAATCCCTCCGGGTGACCGCTCCCGCACCGGACAGCCTCTCGACGCGACCCGAGCAGCTCGGAGCCCGGTTCGGCGACCGGGTGCCGTCCAACGCCGGTCAGGTGTGGCCCATCGACATCCGCTACGTCGACCAGACCCCCTGGTTGCCGGCCGTGCCTAGCAAGGCCGGCAACCGGCTCTGGGTGCGTGCAGACGGCCGCCTCGGTGACGATCCGCTGCTCCATCAGGGGGCCCTGGCCTTTGCCAGCGACCTGACGATGTTCGAGCCGATCATGTATGCCCACGACATCTCCTGGGAGGGGTTGATCCAGGGGGAGGGGTTCTGGGGAGCGAGCATCGACCATGCCATCTGGTTTCACCGGCCCTTCCGTGCCGACGGTTGGCTGCTCCACGAGCACGACCTTTCGGCTGCGTCCTCCGGGCGCTATTTCACGTCGGGTCGGTACTTCAAACAAGAGGGGGAACTGGTGGCCACCGTCGCGCAGGAGATCGTGATCATCGTGGCCGACCCTGCTCGGCCCGGGGCGCCGCACTCGACCGCAGGCTCAGCCCGATGAAGGCGTTCGACTGGGTCGACGAGCACGCACGCCGCACGCCGGACGCCACCGCCCTGGCCTGTGTCGAGACCGGTGAGACCCGAACCTGGGCCGAACTCGAGTCGCGGGTGGCCCGGTTGGCACACGTCCTGGCCAACGGTTTCGGCGTCCAGGCCGGCGACCGGGTGACGATGCTGGCCGAGAACGACACCCGGACCTTCGAGCTGCAGTTCGCCTGCATGAGGATCGGTGCCATCCTGGCCCCACTCAACTGGCGCCTGGCCCAGGCCGAGCTTGAGGTCATGGCCGCCGACGCCGACCCGTCGCTCATCGTTTTCGACGGGACCTGGGAGGCTCCAGCGGTGGCGCTGGCCGAGACCCAGGGCATCAAGGCGCGGTTGGCCTGGGAAAGCCACGGACCCGACGCCAGCTATGAGGAGCGCCTGAGCGAGGCCGACGGCATCCCGGCGTCGACGACGACCGAGCTCGACGACGCGACCCACGTGCTCTACACCTCGGGGACAACCGGCCGCCCGAAGGGTGCCCTCAGCACCCACCGCACGCTGCACGCGCATGCCATCAACATCGCCCACGCCAACCGGATGGGAGAGATGGGCGGGCACCACCTCAACGTCGTCCCCCTCTTCCACGCCGGCGGTCTCAACGTCTACTCCAACCCCACGCTCTACTGGGGCGGACGGGTCACGACCGTGCGGCGCTTCGATCCCGCCCTCACCCTGGAGCTGCTGACCGACCCCGGACTGGCCGTCACCCACTTCTGCGGGGTCCTCCAGATGTACGAAGCCATCACCGCGCTTCCCCGTTTCTCCGCTGCCACCTTCCCGAGCATCCGTTCCGCCCTCTTCGGCGGGTGGGGCCCGACCACCCAGGGGATCCTCGACGCCTGGCGCTCCCGAGGGCTCTCGCCCCAGCTCTCCTACGGGGCCACCGAACTCGGGCCCTTCGTCACCGTGCTGCCCCCCGACCAGCATGCGGCCGGCGACCGGGGGTCCTCGGGCTACGTGCTCCCGTACACCGAGGTCCGGCTCGTCGATGGGGGAGGGCAGGACGTGGGCGATGACGAGGACGGGGAGATCTGGGTCCGGGGCCCCTCGGTGACCCCGGGCTACTGGCGACGGGACCGAGACGACTACTTTGTGGACGACTGGTTCAAGTCCGGTGACGTGGCGCACCGCTCGCCTGACGGGCACTTCACCATCGTCGGTCGCATGAAGGAGGTGTACCGCTCGGGCGGTGAGAACATCTACCCGGCCGAGG
>PLSY01000298.1 GCA_003164275.1 Acidimicrobiaceae bacterium
ATCGTGACCCACAACATGCAACAGGCCATGCGTGTCTCTGACCGGTGCGCCTTCTTGCTGATGGGCGAAGACAAGGCGGGAGAGCTCATCGAGTTCGGCCCGACCGCCAAGCTGTTCAGCGAGCCGACCGACGAGCGCACCCTCGACTACGTGAACGGCCGCTTCGGCTGACCTCGTTCGACCCCGTCGGCCCGAGCTAGTCGAGATCGTGGTCGAGATCGTGCACCGAGACAGTGGGTCGGCCGAGCGGAACGCGGCTCCGACGGCGCCTCTGGCCGGCAGGTCCTTTGGCGCAAGCGGCCGACCGGGTCACTACACCTAGGCTGGATCGGGTGGAGGCGATGACGAGCGGAGCGGCCGGTGAGCGCGCCGGCGAGTCTGGCGAGGGCCAGGCCCGCAACGCCATCCTGACCGTCGACGATGACCCGAATGTGTCCCGGGCGGTGGCTCGGGACCTGCGTCGCAACTACGGGTCCGAGTACCGGATCATCAGGGCCGAGTCGGGCGCTGACGCCCTGGACGCCTTGCGCGAGCTGCGCTTGAGGGGGGACCAGGTCGCCGTGATCCTGGCCGACTACCGCATGCCCCAGATGACCGGCATCGAGTTCCTCGAAGAGGCCATGGACCTCTACCCAAAGGCCCGTCGGGTCCTCCTGACCGCCTACGCCGACACCGAGGCGGCCATTAACGCCATCAACGTGGTCGACCTCGACCACTACCTGCTAAAGCCCTGGGACCCACCGGACGAGAAGCTCTACCCGGTGGTCGACGACATGCTCGAGCTGTGGCATGCCACCGACCACCGTGCGGTGCAAGAGACGAAGGTCGTAGGCCACCGATGGTCGGCCCGGTCGTCCTCGGTCCGTGAGTTCCTGTCACGGAACCAGGTGGCCTACCGCTGGTACCTGTCAGAGGACGAGGAGGGACAACAGCTGCTGGCCGCGGCCGGAGCCGACGACCTCCGGCTCCCGGTCGTCATCGCCCCGTCAGGCGAGGTCCTGATCGAGCCGAGCGACGCCGAGCTGGCCTCCTTCGTAGGCATCGACACCGTGCCGACCGAGGACTTCTACGACCTGGTGGTCGTCGGTGGGGGCCCGGCCGGGCTCGGGGCCGCCGTCTACGGGGCGTCCGAGGGCCTCCGGACCCTGCTCGTGGAGCGGACGGCGGCCGGCGGCCAGGCGGGGCAGAGCTCCCGGATCGAGAACTACCTCGGATTCCCCGACGGCGTGTCGGGTGCCCAGCTCACCGACCGGGCCCGGCGCCAGGCGGCCAAGTTCGGGGCCGAGATGGTGACGACCCGCGAGGTGGTGGCCATCGAGGCGAAGGGCTCGGCCCGCTCGATCCTGTTCGCCGACTGGGCGAGGGTCGACGCCCGGGCAATCATCTTGGCCACAGGTGTCTCCTACCGCCAGCTCACCGCCCCGGGCGTCCCCGAGCTCACCGGCAGGGGCGTCTACTACGGGTCGTCCATGACCGAGGCCGGCAACTGCGCGGACCAGGATGTCTTCATCGTCGGCGGAGCCAACTCGGCGGGACAGGCGGCTGTCTACTTCTCCCGCCGGTCGAGGTCGGTGACCATCCTCGTGCGGGGCTCGACCCTCGAGGCGTCGATGTCCTACTACCTCGTCCAACAGATCGAGGCCATCGAGAACATCGCCGTGAGGACCTGCACCGAGGTCGTCGAAGGCCGCGGCGCAGAGCACCTGGAGCAGCTCGTGTTGCGCAACAGCGTGGACGGCACCACCGAGCTGGTCGACGCGGAGTGGCTGTTCGTCTTCATCGGGGCCGCTCCCCACACCGAATGGCTGGAGGGGGTCGTGGTGCGCGATGACCACGGGTTCGTGGTGGCGGGCCCAGACCTGCCCATGGACGGGTCACGGCCAAGCGACTGGGCCCTCGACCGCGCCCCCTATCACCTGGAGACGAGCATCCCCGGCGTCTTCGTGGCCGGCGATGCCAGGGCCGAGTCGGCGAAGCGGGTGGCCTCGGCGGTTGGCGAGGGGGCCATGGCCGTCATGCTCGTCCACCGCTACCTCGAGCGGGCCTAGGCCGTGGAGGCGTGCGACCCTGAGGAGCTCGGGACCCTCTTCCTGTTCGAGAAGCTGAGCGACGATCAACTCGACTGGCTGTGCGCCAACGGCCGGATGGAGGAGTTCCAGGCGGGTTTCGCCTATCGCGAGGGGGAGCCGGCCACCTGCTTCTATGTGCTCATCGATGGCTCCCTCGTCATGTCCCGGCGGGTGGGGGAGGATGACGTCGAGATCGTCCGCAGCGACGGTCGGGGCGTCTATGCGGGGGCCTTCCAGGCCTACCTGGGTGACCGCATCCGCCAGACCTACTCCAACTCGATGCGCGTCACCTCCCCGTCCCGGTTCTTCGTCCTCGACGCCGACAAGTTCGCCCAGCTCATGCGGGAGTGGTTCCCGATGGCCCTCCATGTGCTGGAGGGGCTCTTCTTCGGGACCCAGAGCACCCAGGCCGCCGTGGAGCAGCGCGAGCGCCTCCTCGCCCTCGGCTCCCTGTCCGCCGGGCTGACCCACGAGCTCAACAACCCGGCGGCCGCCGCCGTGCGGGCCACATCGTCGCTCAGGGAGCGAGTGGGGAACATGCGTCATGCCTTGGCCTCGATCACCTCGGGGGGCTTCGATGAGGGCGCCCTCCGGTCCCTCGTAGCGCTGCAGGAACAGGCCGTTGCCCAGGTGACCGCCGCCCCTGCCCTGACCCCGGTCGAGACATCGGACCGCGAGGACGAGCTCGGCGGGTGGCTGGAGGACCAGGGGATGACCGACGGCTGGGAGCTGGCCCCGACGTTCGTTGCCGCCGGGCTCGATGAGGCGTTCCTCTCCGAGGTGGCCAAGGCCGTGGATGCCGCCCACTTCGAAATGGCCGTCCGCTGGATCGGCTGCACGGTCGACACCGAGCTCCTCCTCGACGAGATCGAGGAGTCGACGAACAGGGTGTCGACGTTGGTGGGGGCGGCCAAGCAGTACTCGCAGATGGACCGGTCCCCGTACCAAGTGACCGACGTCCACGAGCTCCTCGATTCCACGCTGTTGCTGTTCACCAACAAGATCGGCCCCGGCATCACCGTGGTCAAGGAGTACGACCGGACCCTGCCCACCGTCTCGGTGTTCGCCGGCGAGCTCAACCAGGTGTGGACCAACCTCATCGACAATGCTGTTGCCGCCATGCACGGCGAGGGCACCTTGACGGTGCGCACGTCGAGGGAGGAGGACTACCTGGTGGTCGAGATCGGCGATACCGGGCCCGGGGTGCCCGAGGAGATCCGCTCGCGGATCTTCGAGCCGTTCTTCACGACCAAGCCCTTCGGTGAGGGCACCGGACTCGGCCTCGACATCTCCTGGCGGATCGTCGTGAACAAGCACCACGGAGACCTTCGTCTCGAGTCGCAGCCGGGACAGACCCGCTTCCAGGTCCGGATCCCCTTCGTGCCCCCCGAGCGGGTCGGGCCCGAATTGGCCGTCGAGCCCGACCCGGCCTGAGCCCCGTCGACGATCCGGACTCAGGCCAACGAGACTCAGGTCAGCGAGGCAAGGGCGAGGCCGGCGGCCGCAGCCCCGATGCCGAGGGCCACGCTGACGGCCATGTTGGCCGCGGCCATGCCCCATTGGTCGGCCTCGGCCAGTCGCACGCTGTCGAAGGCAAAGGTGGAGAACGTCGTGTACGCCCCGATCAGCCCGGTGCCGAGGACCGTCAGCCAGGTGGCCGAGATGCCGTGGTGGAGGCCCACGCCGACCAGGAACCCGAGAGCCAGGGCGCCTGACAGGTTGACCACCAGGATCCCGAGCGGGACGTCGGAGCCGACCCGGGACTGGACGGTGCGGTCGACCAGGTAGCGCAGAACTGACCCGACCCCGCCGGCCACCAGGAGCCCGACGATGATCACGACCTGCTCGCTTCGTCCGAGAGGCTGCCCAAGGTGTCGGGGTCGGGAATGGGCCGGTTCGGGCCCGCTATGGCCCCTCGGGCCAGGGTCATGCCGAGGACCACTGCCACCAGCCCTGCGAGCAGCGTGACGGCGAGGTAAAAGGCTGCGAGACCCACCCGCCCGTGCTGGCCCCGCTGGGCGATCTCCACGACCATGGTGGAAAAGGTGGTGAACCCCCCGCAGAATCCGATGGCCGCGAACGGACGGACATAGCGGGTGGGGGACCACCTCTCTGTGACCAGGGTCACGACGAGGCCGAGGAGGAAGGATCCGGCCACGTTCACCACGAAGGTGGGCCACGGGAACCCGAATCCGGAGGCGGCGAGCCACCGGCTCACGCCGTAGCGGGCCAGGGTGCCGAGCGCCCCACCGGTGGCGATGGCGGCAATGCGGAGGACAGGCTCAGGGAGTCGGTCGACGGCGGTGCGTCTGTCGGTCACTACAGGCCTCCTTCCGGTCGCGCGGCGCGCAGGTCTTCCGGTAGGAGCCATCAGCCAGCGAGGCGGTTATGGTGAGCTCCATCGCCTGGGCCAGTCTATTGGGCGACGCGGGCGAAGTCAGGAACTGCGAGTCGGGAGAGTTCTCCTAGGCCTTGAATCGGTAGCCGATGCCCCGCACGGTGATGACGTGCTGGGGATCGCCCGGGTTGAGCTCCACCTTCTTGCGCAGTCGCTTCACGTGGGTGTCGAGGGTGCGGCTGTTGCGTTTGGCCTTGTCCTTCCAGATGCGCTGCATGCACTGCTTGCGGGTGACCACCCGCCCCGCCTCTGACACCAAGAGGGTCAAGAGCTCGAACTCCTTGCGGGAGAGCTCGACCGTCTCGCCTCTCACAACGGTCTCCCGGGATTCGACATCCACGCATACCGGACCGTGGCTGAAGACCAGGGTAGGCACCGGGGCCGCCCCTGGCGTCGGGCGGCCGACCCTCCGGAGCACGGCACGGATCCTGGCTGTCAGCTCACGAGGACGGGGAGGCTTCGTGATGTGGTCAGCCGCTCCGGCCTCGAGGGCCACGACGGCCCCGAGCTCGTCGTGGCTGGATGTCACGATGATGACCGGCACCGACGAGATGGCGGCGATCCGTCGGAAGACCGAGAGCCCCTCGGAGTCGCCGAGCTGCATGTCCAACACGACGAGCGACGGGTTGTCCGTCCTCACCGTGGTGACGCCCTCATCGCCGTCGACCGCGGTCACGACGTCGAACCCCTCGACGGCCAAGGTGGCGGCCAGCCACTCCCGGGAGCGGACGTCGTCGTCGATGACCAGGATGGTCGGATGACCGGTCGGGGGCAGTACGTCGGCCCCCTCTTGTTGCCCAACGGTCAGTGTCACCGGTGACCCGGTGGTTTCCAGAACGAGGCCTTGGCCGACCCAGTGTGACAACGCCGGTGGCGAGCTCGCTCGAGGTGTCGCGGATGGGACGACCAGGGTGCTCCGACGGATGGGGGGGTGCCGTGAGAGGCGGTGGAGGCTGAGGCCGCGAACCGTGCCCGTCGTCTGTCGACCGGCCTCACGGTGCCTCCGCCGGACACCTGTGAGCAGCGGACGTTGCGGTTGGCTGCCATCAACCGCAACGTTATGAAGCCCAGGTGAACATCACGCGATCGCTCGGTCATCGGAAGATGAATGGTGGGTAATCTTCTGGCTCGGCAGCAATTTGATCGAACAGTGGGTGTGGGCATGAGCGAAGCAGACGGAGTGGTGGACATCCCCGCCACTGAGGAATGGCAGCGGCTGGTCGACCACTTCGGTGAGGTCGGCCACTTGCATCTGCGTGACCTCTTCGCCGCCGACCCGACGCGCGGTACCACCATGGCCGTGTCGGCCGCAGACCTGTACCTCGACTACTCGAAGCACCGGGCCACCCGGGCCACCATCGATGCCCTGATGGCCGTGGCCCGGCGGGCCGGGCTGGAGGATCGGCGCGACGCCATGTTCGCCGGCGCCCACATCAACACGACGGAGGATCGGGCCGTCCTCCACGTTGCCCTGCGCATGCCCGAGGGAACGTCCCTCGAAGTCGACGGCCAGGATGTGGTGGCAGACGTCCACGACGTGCTCGACCGCATGGGGGAGGTAGCCGAGCGCATTCGCTCGGGCGAGTGGACCGGCGCTACCGGCCAGAGGATCTCGGCCGTCGTCAACATAGGCATCGGGGGCTCGGACCTCGGTCCGGCCATGGCCTACGAGGCCCTGGCCGACTATGCCAGCGCGGACATCGTCTGTCGCTTCGTGTCCAACATCGACCCGGTCGACCTCTACAACAAGATCCGGGACCTCGACCCGGCGAGCACCCTCTTTGTGATCAGCTCGAAGACCTTCACGACCTTGGAGACCCTGACCAACGCATCGGCGGCCCGTCGCTGGCTGCTCGACGGGCTGGGCCGGGGTGACGAGGCCGTGGCCAAGCACTTCGTCGCCGTGTCCACCAACGAGGAGGGTGTCAAGAAATTCGGCATCGACCCGGCCAACATGTTCGGCTTCTGGG
>PLSY01000040.1 GCA_003164275.1 Acidimicrobiaceae bacterium
CGCAGCCCTGTCTACGATCTGTTCATGGTCTCTTCGACTGACACCGGCTCCGAGCTGGCAATTTCCGTACGACAGCTGTCCGGAGCTGCCTGATGGCCGAATACGAGGGTCGGCTGGAGCTGACGTGGACCAATAAGGATCGTCGCCTCCTCGCCCACGAGGATGGCTCGTACGAATGGGTGTTGCCCTCCGACTACCGGGTAGCAGAGGTCAGGCTTCTCCATGATGTGGTCTCAGTGGGCGAGGTCGGCTCGAGCCGAGCTGGGGATAACTTGTTGATCCGGGGCGACGCCCTCAATGCGCTGACGAGCCTCATTCGCCTCCCCGAGTTCTCGAACCAGTACCTCGGCAAGGTCAAGCTCTGCTATATCGACCCCCCGTTCAATACGGGCCAAGCCTTCACGAGCTACGACGACAACCTTGAACACTCGGTTTGGCTGACGATGTTGCGGGACCGGTTGCTTCAGATCAAGCAATTGCTCACGTCGGATGGCTCCGTTTGGGTGCACCTTGACGACGAGGAAGTGCACCGATTCCGATGCGTTCTCGACGAAGTATTCGGGCCTGAGAACTTCGTGGCGACGGTCATCTGGCAAAAGGCGTATTCACCACGAAACGACGCTCCTGCACTGAGCACGGACCAGGACTACATCCTCATCTATTCGAAGTCGCCAGATTGGCGTTCGAACCGGCTCGGACGTGTGGCCGAGCGCGACGCGCTCTACAAGTCGCCCGACGGTGATCCGCTTCCGTGGGTGTCCGGGGATCCGGCTGCTCCCAGTGCCCATCGGAACCAGACGTGGGTGTACGCAATCCAGTCGCCGTTCACTGGCGACCTTGTCTATCCCGCCGTCGGGCGGTGCTGGGGATCCAAGCAGGAGAGCATGAAGGAGATGGTCCAGGAGTGGGGCTCGGAATACGAACTCGTGGATCTCGACGACACGGAGAAGCGGGCACTCATCTGTGGTGTTCCTGCCTCGGAGGTCCGAGACGGCGTCCAGGCCTTGATGGTGAAGGGAGACCTTGCCAAGGCGCAGGAGCGAGCTGAGCAACGGTACGCCGAAGGATCATGGCCTCGGCTCTACTTTACGAAGGGCGGCAAGGGCGGGCTGAAGCTCAAGCGGTATCTCGACAAGATCAGTCAGACAACGTCCCCCCGGACCCTGTGGTTCAACTCGGAGGTCGGCCACAACCGGACCGCCAAGGCCGAGATGAACAGCTTGTTCCCTGGCACGAGCGTCTTTGCCACTCCGAAACCGGAACGCCTCATTCAAAGAATCCTCCAGATCGGCACGAACCAGGGAGACATTGTCCTCGACTGCTTCCTTGGGTCAGGAACGACCGCAGCAGTGGCACAGAAGATGGGCCGTCGATGGGTTGGTATCGAACGTGAGCCAGCAACCATCGAGACATATGCACTCCCGCGCCTTCAGAAGGTGGTCGCTGGCGAAGACCTTGGCGGGATCACAACCGTCGAGACGCTTGTCGGAGAGGACTTGCCCGACGGCGTCAAGTCGGGCGATTCACGAGCAGCCGCAAAGACCCTCGATGAACTCTCGAAGGCCGGAGCCCTCGACGACGTTGATGGCCTTGATGAAGCAACCACCAAGGCACTCGTCAAGGTCCTTCGAGCAGCCGACAAAACCACGACGGAAACGACGTGGCTTGGCGGCGGTGGCTTTCGAGTACTTGACGTCTCTCCCTCGATGTTCGAAGCAGACGGAGGACTCGTCTTCCTCGCCGACTGGATGACGAACGGGATACTCGCCGAAGCAACAGCGGCACAGCTTGGGTTCACCTATGAACCCGACTCTCCGTTTTGCGGGCGCAAGGGCCGAACACGGCTTGCCGTGGTCGATGGCGTCGTGAATGAATCTGTCATTCGCCTCGTCGTCAGTGCACTACCGGAGCGGGAGCGGGTCGTCGTCTGCGGCACAGGCATCGATACCGATGCCCGGCCCATCCTTCGGGAACTTCGTCCAGGATCCACGCTTCGCAAAATTCCGGCAGCCCTCCTCGATGAGTACCGCTCTGCACGACAGCTTCGTCTCGGGATTCCCGAAACCAACGGTCTTCCAGGGTCCCTCAGTGACCAGCCCGTGTCCGTGGAGGCGAAGGCATAGCAATGGCCGACCTCCAGCTCTTTGAAGATGCAATCGCAGAGATTGCGGCACGCCTGGATCTGCGGGATCCAAACCGTGACGCCGTACAGACACTCGCCGCTGAAGTATCCCAGTACTACGACGTTGATGGTCAGCTGCCACCGTTCGAGGCAGTCATCGATTCAGCGACAGGAGTCGGCAAGACCTACATCCTCGCCGGGGCGATGGAGTTGTTTGCTGCCGTTTATGGAGTCAGAGACTTCGTCATCGTCGCTCCTGGTCGCACAATCCTTGAGAAGACGAGAGACAACTTCACGCCGGGGCATCCGAAGAGCTTGCTTGGTCCGATGAGTTTCCGACCCGTGGTGATCACATCGGACAACTTCGCCACGCCGTCGATGCGATCGGCGATGGACGACGGGTCCCAAGTCAAGGTGTACCTCTTCACCGTACAATCGCTGTTGAAGCCGGAATCGAAGACTGCTCGGAAGACGCACGAATTCCAAGAGGGACTCGGCACCGAGTTCTATGCACACCTCCAGGGCATCACCAATCTGGTTGTCTTTGCCGACGAACACCACTGCTACTACGGACCGGCGTTCTCGAAGGCGGTCCGTAACTTGGACCCGTGGGTCCTTGTTGGTCTGACTGCAACGCCAGACAAGAAGACTCCGCCAAAGCAGATCATCTTCCGGTACCCACTGGCTGCCGCCATCGCCGACAAGTTGGTGAAGACTCCCGTCATCGTGGGCCGCCGAGACGACCGGACGGATCCCCTCACGAAGCTCACGGACGGGGTGACGCTGTTGCACGCCAAGTCCGAGGCCATCGCCGTCTATGCCGCTGCCCATGACATCGAGCCCGTCAACCCGGTGATGCTCGTCGTTGCGAAGAGCATCGA
>PLSY01000137.1 GCA_003164275.1 Acidimicrobiaceae bacterium
TTCAGCCCGGTACCGAATGGGGATCGTCATCTGCAGATGCAGCGAGAAGCTGTCGATTCCTAAAGAAGCGGCTCGAGCCGTTGTCGGTATCCCGAACCCCAATTGAGGTTTCCGAACGACACGACTGTTCGCATCCAATGATCATACTTTACTAACTAACTCAGTTAGTAATAACATCGTGGCATGCCCAGGCGCACTCCCCCGAGCCGGCTCGCTGACATCGCTGAGGCCGCTCGGAAGGTCTTTACGGAGAAGGGTTACCGGCGCACCCTGATGGTCGACGTGGGTAAAGAACTCGGTCTGAGCCATGCTCTCCTGTACCGGTTCGTCGAGAGCAAGGAGGCACTCTTCCAACTCGCCCTCCTTGGCGCCATTGATCCGGAACAGCTCTCTGATCTCCCTACTCCCCTGCCCACGCCGGCACCCGGTGAGGCGCTCAAGCCCTTGGCCGATTGGACCGCGGGCAACTCGTCATTTCCGGTAGTACGGACCGCCTTGACGACCGACGGGTGCGCGGACATTCGCAGCGAGTTCCAGGGTGTGGTTGACGAGTACTACTCGGCTGTCGAAGACAACCGNNCTGGCCCTGCTGGAACGATCAGCTGCCGACTTTCCAGAACTAAGGGAGCTGTACTTCGGCAAATCACGACGAGGCCAGGTGGACATGTTGGAGGAGTATGTCGAACGCCGGTCTCGATTTGGCTACCTCCGACCGCTGCCGGATACGACACTCGCAACCCAGTTCATTGTCGAGACAGTGGCGTGGTTCGCGTGGCACCGACGGGACCACCCAGCGCCGATCGATGCTGACGACGAGTCTGTACGGCGAAGCGTCCAGGTTCTGCTGGCCGCCGCATTCATCCCTGACGACGTGCGGGTGACAGAGGACTAGCGCTCCATGGCGACGGCTGTCGACACTGCCCGTGAAGCATCGACTGATGGCGGTCAGACCATCGAACCTGGCCTAGACCTCGCTCCGATTGATCGCCGGATCTTCGTTGTGGCCGTCGCCTTGTTCATCGTCCTCATGGGCTTCTCCGGTCGCTATGGGTTTCACCGAGATGAGCTGTACTTCCTCGACTGTGCTCGCCACCTGGCCGCTAGCTATGTCGATCAACCGGTCCTCACTCCACTCATCGCCCGTTTCTACCTTTGGGCCTTCGGTGTGTCGCTGAGTGGATTGCGGCTGTGGCCAGCACTGGCCGGTGCGGGAACGGTGGTCCTTGCCGGCCTCCTGTCCCGGGAATTTGGCGGGAAGCGCACCGCCCAGCTGCTTGGAGCGGTGGGTGCTGCCACGAACTTTGCCGTTCTCGGAGCTGCTCACCTCTTCGGTCCCACCGTTTTTGACCTCCTCTTTTGGACGGTCCTCGCCTTCTTGATCGCGAGAATCGGTCGAACCGGGAACCCGAAGCTGTGGGTTCCCGCCGGCATCGTCCTCGGGCTCGGACTGGCCAACAAACACAACATCGGTCTGTTTGCGGTGGCCCTGGCGGTGGGAATCGTGGTCAGCGGTGGAGGTCGGCAGTTCGGTAATCGGTGGTTTCTGTTGGGAACGGTGATCGCCGCAGCGTTCGCCATACCAGATGTCTGGTGGCAGGCCACCCACCACTGGCCAACCATCGAGATGACACACCGGTTGAACCAGGAGAACGGCGGGGTCGCCAACATCGGCACCTGGATCGTCGGCCAGTTGTTCGAGGTGACCTTGGCGTTGGCGTGGGTGTGGCTGGTGGGGATTCGATACCTGTGGCGATCCGATCGTCCGTTCTGGCGAGCCCTCGTATGGGCCTACGGGCTGCTCTTCGTTCTCTTCGCGCTCACCACGGGGAGCAAGGTGTACTACCTGGCCGGCGCCTACATCTACCTGGTTGCCGCAGGTGCGGTCGGCATCGAAGGCTGGTTGGATGCGCAGTCAGTGCGGCTTTGGAGACTCCTCGCTCTGACGGCCGTGACGACCGTCTTGTCGCTCCCAGTAGTGCTCCCGATCCTTCCCGCACGTGACATCGGTTGGACCTATGGCGCCAATCAGGACCTTGGCGAGACGGTCGGATGGCCTGAGCTGGTCCAGACGGTGAGCTCTGTATGGCACTCGCTTCCCGCTGATGAGCGCAGCCAGGCAGTCATCTTCACTGCTGACTATGGCGAGGCCGGTGCGATCAACGAACTTGGTCGAAGCACTGGACTGCCAACGGCGGTGAGCGGTCAGAACAACGAGTGGTACTGGGGCCCGGGTAATGCTGACGCTACTACCGTCGTCGCCGTTGCTCCGGGTCCAGTGGATGTCATCGGCTATGCCGACTTCCTGAGGAAGTACTTCACGAACGTAGATATCGTCGCCACCGTCAGAAACAAGGCAGGGATCCACAACCAGGAATGGAATGGACACGTCTACGTCTGCACGGGGTTGAAGCGCCCTTGGGCGAGAACCTGGACATCGTGAGCAATCCGGCCGAAAGCGACCACTGATTCCGGCGCAAAGCGACCACTGATTCCGGCGCAAAGCGACCACCCATTCCGGCTGATTCCGACCACCGTGTAGTCGGCGACCAACTCGGGGCGGTAGCGCCTTGGACCATCCACCAAGGCGGGCACCCGGACCCCTTGACTCGACAGCTTCCACAGCCAGTCGAGCAAGGGAGACCGGAGTGCCCAGAAAGAAGCTACCGATGAGAAAGATCACCGAGATCCTGCGCCTCGATGCGCAGGGTGTGAGCCAGCGTCAGATCGCCCGCAGCACGGCCGTGGGCAAGACGACCGTGGCCGACTATCTGTCCAGGGCGAAGGAGGCGGGCCTGGGCTGGCCCTTGCCGGAAGGCCTGGATGATGAGGCGCTGGAGGCCAGGCTCTTCCCGGCCCCGACTGCGCTCGCCGAGCGGCCGGTGCCCGAGTGGCGGCACGTCCACCGAGAGCTCAAGGCGAGAAAGCACGTGACGCTGCGCCTCCTCTGGCTGGAATGGAAGGCCGATCATCCCGACGGCTGGCACTACAGCCAGTTCTGCCACCACTACCGCACCTGGCTCGGGACCCAGGACGTCGTCATGCGCCTCTCCTACGCCGGCGGGGAGCGCATGTTCGTCGATTACAGCGGCGAGAAGGCCGCCTGGACCGATCCCGAGACCGGTGAGATCCACCACGTTGAGGTGTTCGTGTCGGTGCTCGGGGCCTCGGGGATGCTCTTCGCCCGGGCCACCCGGGGCCAGGACCTCGACTCGTGGCTGGGGGCGCACATGGCGGCCTGGCAGTACTACGGGGGCGTCACCGAGCTCACCGTGCCGGACAATCTCAAGTCGGGTGTGACCAAGGCCTGCTTCTACGACCCCGAGGTCAACCCCTCCTACCTGGAGCTGGCCCGCCACTACGACACCGTGGTGCTGCCCACCCGGACCTATCGGCCCCGTGACAAGGCGGCGGTCGAAGCCGGTGTCCTCTCCGTCGAGCGCTGGGTACTCGCCCCGCTGCGCCACCGGACCTTCCACTCGCTGGGCGAGCTCAACGAGGCGATCTCCGAGAACCTGGACGAGCTCAACCGGCGATCCTTCCGGGGCCAACCCACCTCTCGGGCCGACCTGTTCGACGAGCTGGAACGGACCGCCCTGCGTCCGTTGCCGCCGTCCCGCTACGAGCTGGCTGCCTGGCGCAGGGCCACCGTCCACATCGACTACCACGTCGANNGCCCGCGAGTACGGCCGGCGCCGCTTCATCACCGACCCCGAGCACATGCCCGCCTCACACCGGGCTCACCTCGAGTGGACCCCCGAGCGCCTGGTGGCCTGGGCGGGATCGGTCTCGGGATCCACCGCGCAGCTGGTGGAGGCCATCGTGGCCTCCCGTCCGCACCCCGAGCACGCCTACCGGGCCTGTCTCGGCATCATGAGCCTGGCCCGCCGCTATGGCGACGATCGGATGGATTCCGCCTGTGCCCGGGCGCTCGCAGCCGGGGCGATCTCCTACTCGTCGGTCAAGTCGATCCTGGCCGAGAACCTGGATCGCTTGCCACTGCCTGGCGCCGACCCCGCCCCACCGCCCCCACCCGAGCACGACAACCTGCGGGGCGGCTCCTACTACGCCGGGGAGGTGGAGGGGTCGTGCTCGTGAACGCCACCGTGACCAAGCTGGAAGGCCTCGGCCTCACCGCCATGGCCGCCGGCCTGCTCGACCAGCAGGCCAGTCCCGGGCCCTTTGGCGAGCTCAGCTTCGAGGATCGTCTCGGGCTCTTGGTCGACAA
>PLSY01000064.1 GCA_003164275.1 Acidimicrobiaceae bacterium
TCTACCCCAACACGATGATCTCGACAACGAGCTCGGCCTACAACATCACGGTCGCCAACGCGGCGAGCAACCCGTACTCGCTCAAGGTCATGACCGTGGTCGCCTTGATCTTCACGCCGCTGGTGCTCGTATACCAGGCGTGGAACTACCACGTGTTCCGGGCACGGCTCCGCATGCCCCGCCAGGGTATTGAGGGCGAGCGGGTCCACTCCAGCTGACAGCACTCGCCAATGCGAGTGTGCAGCAGTGCTGCCGGCGCCGCATCAGGACAGAGTGAGCGCAGCTCCACGACAGGCGCTCGGGTGAGTCGAGCGCCTGACCTACCGCGTCCCGCGATAGCTCTCCGTTCGAAAGAGACTTCAGACTCTGACCTGCGATGCGTCTAACCGCGCCCCCGGATCGGACCATCGCGATTGTCCCGGACGTCAAGTCACCCTGAACGGGTGACGCCCTTCGGTACCCGGCGTGGTTCCATGAGGAGGTCAACAGGTACGTCGGTTCGTTAAGGCGGCCTTCGTGGGGCGCCATGGCGCCACGAAGAAATGTCTCAGCGTCGGCCTGACGTCGGACCACGACAGGAGACTCACCTAATGCTGGCCTACACCTACCCTCTCGCCGATCTCTTCGGAACGATGCTCGGATTCTTCGTTTTGGTCATCTGGTTCTGGCTACTCATCGTCGTCTTCTCAGACATCTTCAGGAGTCACGACATGGGGGGCGGAGCCAAGATGCTCTGGGTGCTTTTCGTGATCATCCTGCCCTTCCTTGGCATCTTCATCTACCTCATCGCTCGCGGGGGCAAGATGCATGAGCGCGCCGCGACGCAGGCAGCGCGACAGCAGCACTCCCTTGACGCGACCATCCAGGAGGCGGCGGGGACAAGCTCGGTCGACGAGCTCGCCAAGTTGGCCGATCTGAAGGCCCAGGGCGTTCTGACCGACACCGAGTTCCAAGCCCAAAAGGCCAAGATCCTCGCCTGACCGCGCGTCGGGAGTAGAGCGGCGCTCATGATGAGCCCGTCGTAGGCACGTTCACCGGCCCCAGAAAGACTCTTGTGACCCCAACTCGAAGCAACCCGTGCTTGTCGCCAATGCCAGGGCGAGCGAACAGTTGCGTGCTTGAGCGACCACCGACGGCGATCCCAACGAGTCGATCCTGCTTCGACTTGAGGCAGGACGATGCAACGTGATCCTTGATCTCATCTTCATCGGGTTGGCGATCACCCTCGAGCCCATTCCGCTGACCGCCTTCATCTTGATCCTCATGGCCAAGGGGGGTACGCGAAAGGGCGCCGCCTTCATCGCTGGCTGGTTCCTTTCCCTCGCGATTGTGGTGGGCCTCACAGTTGTGGTCACCGGGAACAAACCCCCCAAGCCGAGCACGGCGCCATCGCTCGCTGCTCTGGCCGTCAAGATTCTCATCGGCGTGGTTCTGGTGCTGATTGCCATCCGCCAGCGGCGGAGGATGGGCAAGCCGAAGCCGCCGAAGAAGACTCCGAAATGGCAGACCGGCCTCGACGACATGTCACCGTGGTTCGCTATCGGGCTTGCCCCTCTCACCCAACCATGGGGATTGGTGGCGGCCGGTGTCGCCGTCGTCGTCGAGGCCAAGCTCGGGTCGTGGCAGACCTACGTGGCGTTGGCCATCTTCTGCCTCGTCGCAACCGGGATCTATCTGGCTCTGGAGATCTTCGCGCTGTTGCGACCTGAACGGTCCCAGACCCTGCTCGACGCGGTCCGGATGTGGATCAACGGCCACACGGACCAAGTGATCATCGTGGTCTCCCTGCTCCTCGGGCTCTGGCTCATCGGCAAGAGCGTCTACGTGATCGTCACGTGACGACGGGTGCGATTGAGGAGCCTCGCGGCTCTGCGGGGCGGGGGCATAGTCCGCTCTGGAGAAGGATCTCGTCGTGGATCGTGCTCGTCTTGGCCTGCCTGCTGGCTGTGCTCTCAGTGGTCGCCGTATTCGCCCGGAACGAACTGCTCAACACTGACGCCTACGTCAAGACCGTGGCACCCTTGGCCAGCAACCCGGCCATCCAGACGCAGGTGGCCAAGCAGGTCAGCACCAACCTTCTCGCTCGGGTGGATCTCGAACAGCAGCTGGCAGGCGCTCTACGACCGAAGGCCCAGGCCCTAGCGAAGCCGATCGCTGCCGGCGTCGCGACCCTCACCAACGATCTCGCGCTAAAGGTGGTCCAGTCCAAGCAGTTCGCCAACCTCTGGGTGTCGGTGAACCGGGCATCCCACAAACAGCTCGTCGCGGTGCTGACCGGATCGAGCGAAGGCGCAGTTTCGTCGAAGAACGGCAAGGCCACCATCAACCTCGGTCAGGTCGAGGTGGAGGTGAAGCAGAAGCTCGATGCCCGCGGGCTCACGATGTTCAACAAGGTGCCCGCCGTAAAAGGCCTCGACTTCGTGCTGTTCCAATCGTCGGACCTGACCAAGGTCCAGCAGTTGACCAAGTGGTTGAATGATCTGGCCATCGTGCTGCCGATCGTCACCCTGCTCTGCTTCGCAGCGGACGTGGTGCTGACTCGCAATCGGCGCCGGGGACTGGTCCGAGCAGCCGCAGGTCTTGCCCTCTCGATGGCGCTGATTCTGGTGGTGCTCGGCGTCGCCCGCAACCAGTACCTCTCGGGACTGAGTCCGTCGCAGTCGGTCCAGGCGAACTCAGCCGTGATCGACATCGTCACCGAGGCGCTGAAGCGAGGCATCCGGATCATCCTCGTCATAGCTGCCGTCGTGGCCATTTTGGCCCTGCTCGCCGGCGATCGTAGGGTCCGGGCCTGGTTGTCCAAGAGAAGCGAGCGAGGAGGCCCTCGGTCCAGCAGAACCCTCGACTTCGTTTTGCTCCACCGCGCTGTTGTGCAATGGCTCATCGTGGTCGCTGGCGCCCTCGCTCTCGTGATCTGGCCCAGTCCGACCACGCTGGTTGCAGTGGTCGTGGTGGCGATCGCACTCCTGCTCGCCGGGGTGTTGGGCATCGCTTCAGCCATCCACGCGAGCTCAGGTGGCTCCGTGAGGGATTAATAGCTTTCTCTCGGAAACATCCGGATTCCAGACAGCGGAGGTTTTCCAAGATGGTCGCATCGGCCAAGAGCGAATCGAGCCAAGCGGGCGAACAACGTTGGCCCATGGCCCTCACCTTGGTTGTGGCGATTGCCTTGCCGCTCCTACTCCCCGCCAGCATTAGCGAAGTCACCAGGTGGGTTGTACCGGTTCTCGAGGCGCTCCTTCTTGTGATACTCCTGGTCGCCGACCCGGGTCGGATAGACCGCCATACCGGGTTCGTGCGCTTGATCTCTATTGTGCTGGTTGTCATCCTGGTCGCCGGGGCCGGGGTGGTGACGACGCGGCTGGCAATCGTTCTGATTGACGGGGGTAGCGGCACAAATTCGGCTGCAGAATTGCTGCGAGTAGGTGGCCTTGTTTGGCTCTACGTGATTATCAGCTTTGCTTTCCTCTACTGGGAGTTCGACAGCGGCGGCACTGTAACGCGGACGTTCGCTCCCCGTCCTTATCCCGACCTCGCCTTTCCCCAAGAGCTCAACCCTCGAGTTGCCGCTTCGGGCTGGCGACCCCAGTTTTTCGATTACCTCTATCTCGGTTTCACGAACTCGACGGAACTCAGCCCAACGGATGTGATGCCACTCGCACTTTGGGCCAAGTTCGCCATGACGGTCCAAGCGACTAGTTCGTTGGTAATCCTGGGACTAGTCATCGCGCGTGCTGTGAACATCTTGAAGTAGGGAACCATCAGCAGCTGGCCCGCGAGGGTAAATCAAGAGCCTGACGACCGCCGCCTGCCGGCCTTGCCACGGAACAGCTCATCGCCGGAGGGGCACCGACACTATGCCCAAGCGCGTTCCGAGAGGCGATCGAAAGCGAATTCGATGTCCGCCGATCATGCGCGCGATCAGTCACCCCCAAAGGATGACGAATCGCCGAGCCAGCGGTGCCAGCCTGAGTACAGCGCTAATCAACGAAAGGGTGCCATGGCTATCGGACCTGTCGAATACATCATCGTCGGATTTCCCGAAAACAACTTCCGGGGCACGATCGCGCCTGCGCTCGCCGAGCTGATCGAGAGCCGCACCGTCCGGATCCTTGATCTGGTGATCGTGGCCAAGGACCTGGATGGCACAGTCCTTTCCTTCGAGTTCGACCAGCTGAGCGAAGCTGAGATCGAGGCGTTCAGTGCTCTCGATGCCGACATCGGTGGCGTGATCAGTGCTGAGGACATCGAGCACGTCGCGTCGCTCCTCGAGCCCAACTCGTCAGCTGCACTGCTCATCTGGGAGGACCTCTGGGCGGCACCATTCGCCGAGGCGGTACGAGACGCCGGCGGCATCCTCCTTGAGGGCGCTCGCGTCCCCCATGAGCTGGTGAGCGCCATCGAAGCGCTGGCCGAGTAGCCATCAACCACATCACCTAGCCACCAAAGAGATCAGGAGAACCATCATGATGCGACGACGCCCCGTTGCCCGATTGGCCGTCGGTACGGCAGTCGTGGCCGGCACTGCCGGCGCGGTCAGTGGCCACATGGCCAACAAGCAGCAGCAGCAAGCGGCCGCCCAGCAGGCGGCGGCGCCGCCGGAGGCGCCTGCCGAAGCGCCGGCCGAAGACCCCTACGCCCAGCTGGAGAAGCTCGGCCAGCTGCACGAGCAGGGCATCCTCACCGACGAAGAGTTCGCGGCCCAAAAGGCCAAGCGGGTCTGCTGAAGGTTTGGTTGC
>PLSY01000371.1 GCA_003164275.1 Acidimicrobiaceae bacterium
CGACGTCCTTGTCCGGGTCGACGGCGGAGAGGACCCGCTCCTCGTCGAGCCCGTCGGGCAAGGGCAGCTGGACAAGGTAGGCGTGGATCCTCGGGTCGGCGTTGTAGCGGGCCACGACCGCCTCCAGCTCGGCCTGGGACACGTCGGCCGGCAGGTGCTCGTGGGCCGAGTAGATCCCGACCTCGGCACAGTCCTCGTGCTTCATGGCCACATACCGTGCGCTCGGGCCGTCGTCGCCAACGAGGATGGTCCCGAGGCCGACAGTCATGCCGACACCCCGCAGGCGGGCCACCCGGTCGGTCACTTCGGCCCTGATCTTGGCGGCCAGGAGCTCGCCGTCCAACAAGCTGGCTGTCATCGAATCGTCCTCTTCGTCGTCACATGTTCACTGTCACATGTTCACGGTCACATGGTGGCTCTGGCATGGTGCTCGGTGCGGTCGTTGTGGCCCGGACCCGGGTCGTCTCGGCCCGATCGGGGGCGACGTCGGTTCAGTGGCGGAAGTGCCGCTCCCCGTGGGCCATGACCACGCTGATCCCGGCCTCGTCGGCCGCGGCGATGACCTCGTTGTCACGGATAGACCCGCCGGGCTGGACGACCGCGGCCACCCCCGCCTCGGCCAGGACCAACAGGCCGTCGGGGAACGGGAAGAAGGCGTCGCTCGCCGCCGCCCCGCCCGAAGCGCGCTCGCCGGCCTTGGACGCGGCGATCTCGGCCGCCACCACGCGGGACTGCTGGCCGGCGCCGACCCCGACGGCCTGGCCATCGGCCACGATGGCGATGGCGTTCGAGGTGGTGCGGGCGCAGACCTTCCAGGCCAGGGCCAGGTCCTTCCACTGGGCCTCGGTGGGCTGGGCCTTGGTCGCCACCTCCCACGTCGAGGGGTCGACCAGGAACCGGTCGGCGTCTTGGACCAGCATGGATGCCCCGAGGCCTCGGAACTGACGGGAAAGGCCCTCTGGCGAAGGGGCCGAAAGGAGGCGGGTGGCCTTGCGCTTGGAGGAAAGCTGGGCGAGGGCCGCCTCGTCGTAGGAGGGGGCGATGATGACATCGGCCTGGGGACCGGCGGCGATGGCCTCGGCGACGGCCGTGGTCACCGGCCCCCCGATGGCCACGATCCCACCGAACGCCGACTGGGGGTCGCATTCGAGGGCCCGCTCGTAGGCCACGACGAGATCACCGTCGAGCGCCGCGCCACACGGGTTTGCGTGCTTGATGATGGCCACGGCCAGCTCGGGCGTGCCCTCGGCCAGCTCGTGGACGAGCCGCCAGGCGGCGTCGGCGTCGAACACATTCAGATAGGAGAGCCCCTTACCCCCGTGCTGGACCACGGCGTCCCACCATGAGTGCTGGCCGACGATGCGGTACCGGGCCCCGTGCTGGTGGGGATTCTCGCCGTAGCGCATGGTGCCGGCCCGCTCGAGGGTGAGGTGGATGGTCGGGGGTAGTAGGGCGGCGGTGTCGAAGTCCTCGCCGGTCTGCTCGTCTCTGGCCTCCCGGTCGGCCAGCTCGCGCTCGTCCAGCCACTCGACGATGGCCGCGTCGTAGCCCGCGGTGTGGGCGAAGGCCTGGCGGGCCAGCCGGCGCTTGGTGGCAACCGACAGTTCGCCTGCAGCCTTCAGCTCCTCGATGACCACGTCGTAGTCCGACGGGTCGACGACCACTCCGACGCTGTCGTGGTTCTTCGCCGCCGCCCTCACCATGGTCGGGCCCCCCACGTCGATCAGCTCGATGGACGGTTCGGTGGTGAAGGGGTAGAGATTGCACACGACGAGGTCGATGAGCCCGATGCCCAGCCGGTCCAACGCGTCCAGATGGTCGGGCTTCGTCCGGTCGGCCAGGATCCCCCCGTGAATGGTGGGGTGCAGGGTCTTTACCCTTCCACCGAGCATCTCAGGGGCACCGGTGAGGTCGGCCACCTCCACGTGGTCGATGCCGGCGTCAGCCAGGGCGGCCGAGGTCCCCCCGCTCGAGACGAGCTCCCAGCCCAGCCCGTTCAGTGCTCGGGCGAAGTCGACGAGCCCGGTTTTGTCGTAGACAGACAGCAATGCCCTCATGGTGCAACCTCCGTTGGTGATCCTGTCCCATCTCCGACCGTCGTCGCCAACCGACCGATGAACTCCCGGATGGTGTCGGGATAGAGCCTTCGTTCCACCGCTTTGATCCGCTCGTGCAGGCTCTCTTCGGTGTCGTCGGGAAGCACCGGCACGGTGGCGTTGGCCAGGATCGGGCCGGTGTCCATCTCCAGCATGGCCACATGCACCGTAGTGCCCGTCTCGGTGACCCCGGCGGCCAGGGCGTCGGCCACGGCATGCCATCCCGGGAAGGCGGGCAGGAGGGCCGGGTGGGTGTTCAAGATGCGTCCTGGAAAGGCGTCGTGGATGGGCTGGCCGAGCACTGTGCCGAACCCGGCCATGACCACAACGTCGACCATGTCGGCGACGAGGGCGGCGGTCACTGCCTCGGTGTAGGCGTCTCGATTGAAGCCGGGGCCGAATCCCCCGAACTCGGACCGTTCGACCAGCAGGCTCGGCACCGAAGCGTCGTCGGCCACCTGGAGGGCCCGACAGGCTCGGTCGGCCACGACGAGGCACACGGGAAGCTTGGCGGCGATGATCGCCTCCAGAATGGTCCCGCTGCCCGAGGCCAGCGCGCCGATACGCACCAGGGGTGCGATGTCGAGAGGTGCGCCAGGTCCCACGTGGGCACGCTAGCAGCGCCCTGTCGGCCCACTACCGGGTCGGCGGGGACGCTGGTCACAGCGTCGAGGCGCGCATCGGCGCGGCCCCGGTCGGGAGACCAGGGCGACGTGGCCCTCCGGCCTGCCTCCGGATATGGGCCCACGTCGCTCGGTCTCCCCTGCCCAGGGAATGCCCCTCGTATCTGAACTATCGGCACGTCGCAGCCCGATCCGAAGGGAAAGTTTTCGACCAGGTGCGCTGTCCTGGCGAGCTCAGGCCTGGAGGGCGCGCACCAGGGCCTCGTCAAAGGCGGTGAGAGACGACACAACGGCATCACAGAACCCCCATCGGGACGAGTCGATGGCGGCCGCCTCGGGTACGGCTATGACCCGCATGCGGGCCGCCTTGGCCGAGATCGCGCCGTTGAACGAGTCCTCCAAGGCCAGGCAGCCCGAAGGGTCGACGCCCAGCTTGGCCGCCGTCGACAGGTACGCGCCCGGGTGGGGCTTGCCCAGGGGCTCCCATTCGGCCGAGTGCCACACCGTGACGTCGGACTCGATCCCGAGGCGGGCGATGGCGGCACTGATGACCACGGCGTAGGAGCCCGAACACACGGCGACTGGAAGCGAGAGCTTCCCACAGAGGCCGATGGCCTCCAGCGCCCCCGGCATGGGCGCGCCCGAGACAGTGATGAGCTCGGCCACCCGGGCGGTGATGGCCCGCTCCACCTCGGTCGGGGACCGGCCGCTCCAAGGCGACCGGTCCCACCAGTGTCGGACCGCGTCATCGATGCGCAGGCCCATGGTCTGGCGCACATCTTCTTCGGACAGCTCGAGCCCGACCGATCCGAAGACCTCGATCTCAGCCTGGCGCCAGAACGGCTCCGAATCGATGAGCAGTCCGTCGAGGTCGAAGATGACGGCCTCGATGGGCCGGTCGGCCAGGGCTGTGGCCGACGGGACGTCCGCGCTCAGGCGAGCTTCCGGACAATATCGACCATTGCCTCACCGGCTTCGGTGGGGTTCTTGGCCACGGTCACGCCGGCCTCGGAGAGGGCGACCATCTTGGCCTGGGCCGTTCCCTTGGAGCCCGAGATGATGGCACCGGCGTGTCCCATCTTGCGTCCGGGAGGTGCGGTCACCCCGGCCACGTAGGAGACGACGGGCTTGGTCACGGAGGAGGCGATGAACTCGGCCGCCTCTTCCTCCGCCGACCCGCCGATCTCCCCGATCATCATGATCGCCCGGGTGTCGGGATCGGCCTCGAAGGCGGTGAGGCAGTCGATGAAGCTGGTCCCGGGGACGGGGTCGCCACCGATGCCGACACACGTGGTCTGGCCCACCCCCTGCTGGGAAAGCTCATGGAGGGCCTGGTAGGTGAGGGTGCCCGAGCGTGAGACGATCCCGACGGGACCTCCGGCCAGGGCGATGTCACCCGAGGTGATGCCGATGTTGCACTTCCC
>PLSY01000123.1 GCA_003164275.1 Acidimicrobiaceae bacterium
GACAGGGAAATCCCAGGGCGGACATACCCAGGCTCCTCGACCTCTATCGAGACGGACTGCTTGACCTTGATTCGCTGGTGACCCGCACGTACCCCCTCGAGGACATCAACCAGGGATATGCCGACATGCGAGACGGTCGGAACATTCGGGGCATCCTCAAGTACAACTGAAAGAGTGAATGAGCGTCAGGTACGAGTTCAGAAATGACCACCTGGCAAATCTCAAGTTGCTGCCGGTCCGTCGGGGTGATCTTCAGGAATAGATGGCCCCCGAAATCGCCCTTTGGCGCTCCCACGGTTCGATGGGCTAGCAGGTGTGTCCTCACCTTGGAGCGTGCCGACCTTGGCACGCAATCGTATGTAGTCAAGTTTTCCAGACGGTGTGCGCTCCAAGGAAGGGACGAACCAAACCCGCCTTGGCACCTTAAACCCCGCAAGGTGTTTACGTACATGGTCCCTAATCAATGCCTCCGACACCTCGGCGTGGCCAGCCTGGACGAGGGCCGCCACCTTCTGGCCAAACTGCTCGTCTGGTACACCTAGCACCGCAGCATCAGTAACACCTTGATGGCGCTTGATGGTCTCCTCGACTTCCTCCGGGAAAATCTTCTCACCGGCACTATTGATACAACCAGACCCTCGACCCAGGAACACCAGAGAGCCGTCATCGGTGTATCGCGCCCAGTCGCCGGTCCTCGCATAGCGGGTGCCGCCGATGACCAGGAAGGTGGCGGCTGTCTTCTCCGGTTCCTTGTAGTACCCGATCGGCAACGGACCTCCCACCACGACCAACCCGGGTTTCGTGGAGTCGGGCTCGATCAAGAGCCCACCTTCATCGACCAGGTGGGCATATTCACTGATCTCGAAGAATCCAGTCCCCTTGATCGTCTCGGCTGTGGAGACGGACCGACCCAGGCCGCTGATCTCAGAAGCTCCGAAGGAGTCCACGAGGGTCATCGCCCGATTGTGTTCGAGCAGGCCCGCCTTCACCTCATGGCTCCACATCGCTCCGGATGAAACTATCGATCGGATCGAGCTGATGTCGTAGCCATCGGGCGCAGCATCCAGAGAACGAAGCAGGGGACGGGCAAACGCATCGCCGACAAGAATGACCGATGTCACCTGATTGGTCGCCACTGCGTGGCAGAGCTCGTCGGCTTCAAACGTCGATCCCGTCAGCGTGACGATGGTGCCTCCGCCGAGGAGTACGGCCAATGCCATGAATAACCCGGTCCCGTGCATCAGTGGACAGGCGACGAGGCAGATGTGGTCGAAGTCCACGATCTCTGTCGACCGACCATCTCCCGATTCGGCCCCAACTCCACCGGCCGCAACCTCCCTTTTGTCTGCGAGCAGGGGCACAATGTCGGTTTGGCGCCACATCACTCCTTTAGGGAGGCCTGTGGTTCCGCCGGTATAGATGATGACAAGGTCATCAACGTCGCGCCCGAATGCCCCCTCCGGCCCGTGGCAGCGCACGGCCTCCTCATAGGGAATCGCATCGCCTTCATCGGTCATGCCGACTCGGCACCAGAGCCGGATGCCGGCCAACTGCTCACGAAGCTCCACCACGCATGCGTCGAATGAGCTGTCGTACACCACTGCCTCAATGTCGGCATTTTCGAAAAGGTAGACGAGTTCGGCGACTCCGTAGCGATAGTTCACATTGACTGGGATCATCCCCGCCTTGAAGGCGGCGAATACGGTTTCCAGATAGTGGGGGCCGTTGCGAAGATAGACGGCCACCTTCGATTGATGGTCAAGACCGGCAGCCAGAAAGCAGTGGGCGAGTCCCTCAGCGCGCTCGTTGAAGGAACTCCACGTGGTGACGTGGTCTCCAGCGATGATCACGGGCTTGTCTGGCTTCAGGGTGGACAGACGTTCCAAGATTTCGGCGATTCCGTCCGTGGTGCCGGTCACTTCCTTCATGCGGGGTGCCCTGACCTAGGTTCGGAATCGGATTCATCCTCCGGAAGGTGGCCGCTCACTGCGAGCCCAAACCGGTTGACCGCCAGTGCGGCCCCTTCGCTGTCCCATGTGTCGCTGCTGTTCCCACGGGAACGCAGCTGGTGTTTCTGGACCCGCAGGGTGGGCGTTCTGGGGAACTCGTCCGTCACCTCAAAGTACCGGGGAACGATGAAGTAGGGCATTCGCTGAACGAGGAACTGGAGGAGGTCCGCAAAGTCAATCTGCGTCTCCGGCTCTAGAATCAGCCAGGCCTTCACCTCGTCGTCGCTGCCACCATCGTTCGGGTGCGCAACGCAGGCCACGTCGACAAAGCCCGGGTAGGCGATGACTTCCTCCTCCACCTCAGAGGAGGAGATGGTCTCACCGCGCCGTCGCATCGAGTCCGTATTGCGGTCGTGAAAGAAGTAAATCCCGTCGACATCACACGACATGAGATCACCGGTGTGAAGCCAACCGTTTCTCCAGGCAAGTGCGGTCGCCCCGGGGTCCTTGGCATGGCCGGCACTGGTCGCCCAAGGGATGTCTGTCCGTACCACGAGCTCACCAATATCACCGATCGGTACCGCAACGTTGTTCTTGTCTACCAGCTGGACCTGATAGCCAGAACGTAAGCGGCCAAGGCTGTCCCGGGTCAGGGGTTTCTCCGGAGGGGCTACCAGGGGCCCGGATACTTCTGTGGTGCCGTATCGAGTCAGAATGCGCTCGAGGTGGAATCGCTCCATCAGGTACTTCGCGTCGAACCGAGAGGGCGAGATGGCCAGAGTGTGCATGGAGTGGTCGCTATCGGACGGCGACTCAGGTTGGGCGACGACAAACGAGAGCATCGATCCAACCAGAATCGCTGATGTGGCACCGGTCTCCTTGACCACTGCCTGTAGTGCTGGAGGTCCGGCCGGGCGCGCACCGCCAACTTGGTTCCCGTGGACATGGCCCCGACCACGCGGGCGAGTGCCGCCTGATGGAACAGAGGAGTCTCGATGACATAGGTATCGGCCGGGCCCGGGCCAACTTCGTCGAGCACCCATCCCGAGCTCTGGATGGTGTGGACGTACGTCGTCAGGGACGCCTTTGCCGGGCCGGTCGTGCCAGACGTGAGCACGATGCTGTGGATGTCCCAGGGATTGATCGGCCGCTCAAGGCGAGGGATGTCTGTCGAGCCGTCATCGAGGTCGGCCGACCGGATCAGCAGTTCGCTTGCCCGGATCTCTTCAAGTCGCTCCCGGAGCGAGGGGTCTCCGTCGTCAACCACGATGACCGATCCGTCAACTCTTTCGAGCGCGTGTCGGAGAGATCTGCCGCGGTACGCGACATGAAGCGGAACGATGGTGGCTCCTCGGAGACAGGTTCCCAGCCAGGCCTTCAGGATTGCTTGACCGGTAGGGAGGAACAGGACCACCCGGTCTCCCTGTTTGACTCCGGACTGAAAAAGGATGTTGGCTGCGCTCGCCGCGTGGTTGAGCGTCTCAGCACGATTCCACTGCGCTCCATCCTGGAAGGAGACGAATGCCGCGTTGGGGCACTCAGAGACCTTGCGTTCCAGATGGTACCTGACGACGCAGATCTCGGGATTCACTGCATCAACCACGCTTCACCTCCTTCCGCCGATTCCACGTGGATCACAGGCCGATCTGTTGATGTCGGATTGCATCGTCCGGCCGCGCCTACCGACAATTCTGAGACCCCGTATCGACAGTGGTAGTATATGCTAACTTCATTCGCAAACCGGGGGGAGAGATGGCCTACTGGCTCGAAAGTAGACGACGAAGGAATGTTCGGTTGCGCACCAGATCTGGAGCCTCATATCAATGGATGCTTTCGAACCTGGATGGAACCAGAACGTGACCGCGGAGCCAGTCCGACCACTCACAGGTGTTCGCATTCTCGACTGCACTCGGCTCCTCCCGTGCTCGTTCGGGACGCAACTGCTCGCGGACATGGGGGCCGAGGTCATCAAGATCGAACAACCCGGTGGTGAAATCGGTCGCCAACACGATCGGTTCCCGACCGTGAACCGCCACAAGCTAAGCGTCATACTCGACCTCGGCACAGCCGACGACCGAAGACGTTTGCTAGAGCTACTCACGACCGCTGACGTACTTCTCGAGAGTTTTCGACCCGGCGTCATGAAGCGGTTTGGACTTGCATACCAGGATCTGAATGATCGATATCCCTCCCTGGTCTACGTCTCCTCATCGGGCTACGCAGCCGAGAGTCCCACCCCTGTCCGTCCAGGTCACGACCTCAACTACCTTGCCACCGCTGGTGTACTCCAACCACGCGTCGGTGACACGCCTGCGCTGTCGGCAACCCCGGTGGGCGACCTGGCAACCGGAATGGTAGTGGCCATGAGTGTGCTAGCGGCACTCCTCCATGCCCGGAGCACAGGGGTCGGCCAACACATCTCCACCAATATGGCTGATGTATCACTGGTACTTGGCGCCGTGGGTGCGGGGCGCCTCCCCCCTCGGGAGGGCACGGAACCCGAGGGCATCCGGACTTGGCCAGACGTACCTCTGGGGAACTTTCCCTGCTATGGGACCTACGAGACGGCGGACGATCGATTCGTCTCTTTCGGAAACATAGAGACGAAGTTCTGGGATGAGTTTCTCGCTATCACTGGCCTGACCCACTTGTCCGGAGCCCAATTCGCAACCGGTGCCGCGGCATCGGCCGCCGATTCGGCCATTGCCAAGGTCATAGGATCCCGAACACTGGGGGACTGGGAGGACGCGTTCGCCGACCGAGACGTCTGCTTCGCTCCCGTGCGCACGTTGCGAGAGGCCGTTGGGACTACTGACGTCCTCGACCGCGGACTCGTCGAAACGCGCGACAATGACCTACTGATCGCCGCGTTCCCCGCAACGTTTTCCGGTACGCCGGCTCGCGTCGGCGGTGCAGTTCCAGAACCAGGTGAACATAACCGCTTGTTCTTTGGACCCAGTGAAGAGTAGGTCCAGGTAGGTTCATCGGGCAGCACGAGATCACCGGTGTACTGGGGTGCCAAGGAAGCAACAGTAATTGATCATGGGAGAGTGCAGGACAATGCCTAGCCCGCGGGAACCGATCCGAAGGCAGGTGCTTCCTTCAACGGCGTCTCTCACTAAGGCCTACTACGACGTAGTGGAGGATTGGCAGATTCAACCGGCCTGAGTTTCCCCAGACTCGTTGGTTTGGTTTTCTCATGCCGCATCGGGCTGAGACTTGTGACGGTAGTCGGCCTCGAC
>PLSY01000211.1 GCA_003164275.1 Acidimicrobiaceae bacterium
AGCGCCTCGTGGCGCTCGATGTCGGCCTGCCAGCACTCATTGGGCAGGGACGCTTCGAAGCGGACGAACGAGCTCCGAGGGCGCTTTTGGGGTTGGGGGGTGATGAAGCCCCGACGGGCGAGGACCCGCCAGATGGTCGACACTGACGGGACGTCGTCTCGTCGCTTCGACAGATGCCAGTGGATGGTGTGAGGCCCACCGTCGAAGCCCTCTTCGACCAAGTGCTTGCGCAGAAGGACGATCTCGTTCTCCAGCTCGTCGGTCGTCCGTCGAGGCATTCGATGGGGGCACTTCGACTTCGGAGCCAACGACTCGTAGCCGCCCTTGCGGAAGCGGCAGACGAGCTCCGCCACCCAGCTCTTGGAGATCCCGTGACATCGGGCAACCTCCCTGACCGACCTGCCCTCGATGACCACGGCGTCCACCACGTAGCGAGCCCGATCCACGACACCTCCTTTTCCAAGAGGTGTCCAGGATGTCCCGCGACATGCTGTCCACTATGTGATGGGACAGAACACTGCCGTGGGCACATTGTGGCCTTGACCCCATTGTCATGTCTCGAGGGGAGAGAGGGGCCACGACGGCAAAACGGCCCCAATACCGCCGCGCACGAGCCTAGGACCGGCCCGGCCGGCCCCACCGGAAACCCGGGAGGAGCCGGGCAGGGACGGCAGGAGGTGGGCCTTGGGGGTTAGCAGGAGCTTAAGCAGCGCCAGATCAGCGGCCGACCTGGTCTTGCTCGACGCGCCGCGCCCGATGAAAAGCACGAACGACCATCTATTTGATCAGGGGATCGCGAGGTAGGCCGAGGATGCGCTCGCCGATCTGATTTCGCTTGATTTCAGACGTGCCGCCAGCGATCGACATGGCGCGATGCACAAGGGACATGTAGGCCCCGAGCATCCCGTCACCTTCGAGGAAGGCCAGATCGGGCCCCGCCAGCTCGGCAAGGATCGCCGCCACCTCGTGGCCGTTCTCGGAGAGAACGAGCTTGGTCACCGCCCCCTCGGGTCCTGGTGCACTACCCGCTACAGCCCGTGCCGCGCTGCGGTGATTGAGAGCAGTGATCGCTTCGACGCGCGCCGCATACCGTCCGATACGAGCCGCTCCGCCCGAGAGCCGTTCGGGATGCGCTCCAAAGGGTGTGACAAGCGTCGCTGCCGGGAAGGTCATCCCACCGCCGCCACCTCCGATGCTCACGCTCTCGTTGCCCAAAGTCGCGCGGGCAACCGTCCACCCGGAGTTGATCGCACCAACGACATCCTCGTCAGGGACGAACACGTCCGAGAAGAACACTTCGTTGAAATCGGAACTGCCGGTGATCTGGCGTAGCGGTCGGACCTCTAAGCCGGGAGCGTGCATATCAATCACCATGGTGGTGATCCCTGCGTGCTTCGCAGCGTCCGGGTCGGTGCGCACGGTGGCAAGGCCGAAACCGGCCAGGTGCGCTCCACTCGTCCAAACCTTTTGGCCATTGAGGACCCAGCCGCCCTCGACCCGAGTAGCCCGAGTCTTGACGGCTGCGGCGTCTGAACCAGCGTCAGGTTCGCTGAAGAGCTGGCACCAGATGACCTCTTGGTCTAGAGCTGGCTGTACCCAGCGCTTCACCTGGTCAGGTGTGCCGTGCTGGACAAGGGTAAGGATGACCCAACCGGTGATCTGGTAGTTTGGCCTTTGGATGCCAGCGGCACGGAACTCCTCCTCGATCACCAACTGCTCGATTGCGCCTGCTGCCAGGCCGTATGGCTTTGGCCAATGAGGCACGGCGAAGCCGCTCCGGACGAGTTCCCGCGTGCGGGCCTGGTCGTCGAGCGGTAGTAGCTCCGCCACAGTGGTCTGCACGCGAGCACGGACCTCCTCGGCCTCCGGCGGCAGGTCGACTGCACGCGCAAGTTCGACACCCCGGCGTAGACCATCGGTCACGTCGGAGCCTGCCCCGTCGGCGTCCACGATCGCTGCGATGTTGAGCGCCCGACGCAGAAAGAGATGGGCGTCATGCTCCCAGGTAAACCCGATACCGCCATGTACCTGGATGTTCAGATTGGAGCAGAGCTGAGCCGCAGGGACGGCGAGCGTGGCGGCCATCGCGGCGGCGTATGAGAACTCAGAAGTGCCCGATTCAAAGCGTGACGCATCCCAAACCGACGCAGTAGCAAGTTCGGCTGCGACAAGCATGTTCGCGCAGTGGTGTTTGACGGCCTGGAATGTGCCGATCGGACGGCCGAACTGCGTCCGCTCTTTGGCATAGGCAGCAGCCATGTCAGTTGCCGCTCTGGCAACGCCGGTGGCCTCTGCTGCGAGCACAAGCCTGGCCAGATCGACGAGCGTCCGACATGCCTCGGGCAGCACATCGACCGGGGCACCATCGAGAATGAGCTTAGTGGAGCGACGGGTGCCATCGACGTTCTGCGGGTGCTCCAATGCAGCGCCTGGGGCGTTCAGATCGACAAGCAACACGTCATTACCCGCCGGAACGAGAGCGATGTCGGCCAAGCCGCCCCCGAGGACGGTGCCTGCGTCACCTGAAGCAGCGTCATTTCTCAACGTCACCGTGCCGCCCAGACTGAAGGCCGCCGTCACTGAGCCGTCGGCGAGCCGTTGGAGCAGTTTCGTTTTCAACGCTGCCGGACCGGCAGTGTTGATCACCGCCGACGCAACGACAGTCGGAACGAATGGCCCAGGGGTGACCTCGCGGCCGAGTTGCTCGACCACGACAACGAGCTCGGGCAGGCCAAAGCCTGAACCGCCATGCTCTTCGGGCAGATGTAGGCCGAGCCAGCCCAACCCACCGAGGGTTTTCCAGAACGACGGGAGTACTTCAGCCTCGGCCTCCAGAACCGAGCGTGCTGCGCCACGCGAGTCGTTGGACTGGAGGAAGTCAGCGGCGACTTCGGCAAGTGCGACGTGGTCGTCGGTGATGGCGATCGGCATGAAAAGCACCTTTACTTTTGGAGGATCGTTCGGCCCCATCGACGGTACAGGACAAGAGAGGTTCGACGACACGGTCCACCAATGCCGTCAAGGGAAGATGGCAGTTTTGAGGGCCAAAGGACTCCCCAGATGATGCGGGTGCTGATGCTTTGGCCCAGTGGCCGGTGGGACCCTTGCCGAGGCGGTTGACGCGTTCATTACGCCAATCCAGCGAGCGCTTACCTGTTGCCGACGGCAAGGTAACAACCGACACCTTCGAGCCATCCAATCCAGCAACTCACCCGCAGTCACCGTTGATTCGATTTAATCGCAATCATCTACAAAGGCGGAATGTAGAGAGCGGCAAGCAAGTGAATCTAAAAACGGGAAAGACCGAGAGTTGGACCTCGTCCCGCACAAGTGCGACCTCAGGCCCATCGAGAGTTCGCTACGGCGTCTCTCGGAATTCGATGCGCAAACGTGCCGTCAAGCTTGGACTTCGCCATTCAGGACACCAACGGGATCCTGAAGGCGGGGGGCACTGGCAGCCGCCCGGTGTTGGGATCAGGTCTTTTTGCTGCCGTTGCAGGTAGCTTTCATGGCGGTGTCGGATGCCGGGGCCGGGTGGATTCAGTCAACGAAAGGTCGTCTCTATGTTCCGGAAGCTTGCCGCAGAACTGCTTGGAACTCTGATCCTCGTCTTCGTCGCGTGTGGGGTGGCGACTTTGTCCTTCGGAAAAGGGTTCAACTTCGCCGGGTTCTCCCTTGTCCACAACCTCTCTGCCGGTATCGTCGCCACGGCGCTGGCCTTCGGGCTCGTCTTGCTGGCCCTGGTCTACGTCTTGGGGCCGATCTCCGGGTGCCACGTCAACCCAGCGGTGACCATCGGGGCCCTCCTCACCCGGCGCATCGAGCCGGTTGAGGGCATCTTGTACATCGTCGCCCAGTTCATCGGGGGCATCCTCGGTGCCCTACTGCTCTGGGGCGTGTTCAGTTCGTCGCCCTTCTATCACCGGACAGTCACTGGCCTCGGAGCAGATGGCTACGGCAAGGCGTCGGACGTCCATATCAGCGCCGGCGGTGCCTTCCTGGTGGAGGTCATCCTCACCGCCATCTTCGTATTCGTCATTCTTGCCGTGACGTCACGAATCGCCAATGCCATGACCGCCGGGCTGGTCATCGGCTTTACCCTCACCTTCATCCACCTCATCGGCATTCCCCTCACAGGCACGTCGGTGAATCCGGCTCGGAGCCTCGGCCCAGCGCTGGTGGTTGGTGGAACGGCCCTCAGCCAGGTCTGGCTGTTCATCCTGGCCCCTGCGGTCGGTGGAGTGGTGGCCGCGCTCATCCACTGGGTCATCTATCCCAAGGATGCACCTGAGCCCACTGAATCTCTCGACCCTGCGAATGCAAGTTAGTACTCAGGGCCCCCGGCCCATGAAGTCGTCGGTTCCTTGCTGCGACAGGCATTCGCACTGAGCCGGGCCAGCTATCTCCTGCCACCGGTTTGATGGGCTGATGGCGGAGTCCTCCTGCCTCGACGCCGTGATTGTCGGGAGTTGGGAACGCGCTTGCGATCTCGCTAAGGCAGTCGATCCGCGAGTGGGGTCCGACGTGCGCTCTTACGTGCCGGATCGAGAGGACCGTTCGCTTTGGCCGCCAGGGCTGGATGCCCTCGCTCATTCAGTGCTCGCCTGTCAACGGCTCGGCAACCAGCCTCACGCCACTAGGCGACGAAGTGGTCGATCCCCATTTGGCTCCGGGCTCCTGTCGGACGCCGACTGGGTCAGACCCGACAGATCTGACCAGAGACACCGTGATGGGGCGGAGCAGCGACAATGAGCGAGGGTACCCGAACAGCTTCCACCGGAACCTCTGGACCAGTTCTGTTCACCTTGGCTTCAGGCCAGTTCCTCATGACGCTCGACAGTTCGGTGATGAACGTCTCGATCGCCACAGTGGCACAAGACGTTGGGACCACCGTGGCCGGGATCCAGACGGCCATCACCCTATACACGCTCGTCATGGCCTCGTTGATGATCACGGGCGGCAAGGTTGGCCAGATTCTTGGGCGCAAGCGGGCATTCGCCATAGGGTGCGTCATCTACGGATGCGGGTCCCTGACCACAGCCCTGGCTAAATCGCTACCCGTTCTCATCTTCGGCTGGTCCTTCCTCGAGGGAGTGGGAGCCGCACTCATCCTGCCCGCCATCGTGGCCCTCGTCGCCTCCAACTTTGCCCAGGATCAACGTCCGCGGGCCTATGGACTGGTCGCCTCGGCCGGAGCCATCGCCGTCGCCGCCGGCCCCCTGATCGGAGGGCTGTGCACCACATACCTCTCGTGGCGCTGGGTATTCGTTGGTGAGGTCGTTGTGGTGCTGGCGATTCTGCTCCTGACGCGTCGAATGGCCGACACCCCAGCCGAGAAGGGCACTCGCCTCGATCTCGTTGGCACCGCCCTCTCCGCATCGGGGCTGGGGCTGGTGGTCTTCGCCATCCTCCGGTCGAGCAGTTGGGGACTCGTCCAACCGAAGGCTGGAGCACCGACGTGGCTCGGCCTGTCCCCGGTCGTTTGGTTGATACTGGCCGGTGGGGCTGTGCTGCGCCTGTTCATGTGGTGGGAGAGCCACCAGTTGGCCAGTGGCAAGGCCGTGCTCTTGGACCCAGCCATGTTGAAAAACCGCGTGCTGCGCAGCGGCCTCGTTGCATTTTTCTTCCAGTACCTCCTCCAAGCCGGCCTGTTCTTCGTCGTACCGCTGTTCTTGTCGGTCGCCCTCGGACTCTCTGCGATCGCCACTGGCGTCCGCCTACTGCCCCTGTCGGTGACGCTGTTGCTCGCCGCGGTGGGGATCCCCAAAGTATTTCCGAATGCATCACCCCGCCGCGTCGTCCGGTTGGGATTTGTGGCCCTGCTGGCCGGCATCGTGATCATGATGGCCCTGCTCGACAGCGGAGCGGGCCCCGAGATCGTCACCTGGCCCATGCTCCTCGCCGGACTGGGCATTGGGGCACTGGCGTCACAGCTCGGGAGTGTGACCGTGTCCTCGGTACCGGACGAGCAGAGCGGGGAGGTCGGTGGCGTACAGAACACCATGACCAATCTGGGTGCGTCGATCGGCACGGCGCTGGCCGGCGCCGTTTTGATATCTGCACTGTCCGCCTCGTTTTTCACCGGCATCCAGAACAATCACGCCGTGCCGCCAAATGTGGCGACCAAAGCCCAGACGGAGTTGAGCAGCGGCGTTCCCTTTGTCTCCGACAAGCAGCTGAAGGCAGCACTGGATGAGGCGGATGTTCCTGTGGCGACAGCGGATGCCATTACCAAGGAGAACGCCGACGCCCGGATCGCCGGCTTGCGATCGGCATTGGCGCTGCTCGCTGTGATCGGGCTCCTGGCCGTCTTCTTCAGTCGCCGATTACCGGCGAGACAACCCTCGAGCTCGAGTCAAACCTCGACGGGAACCTCAAGCGCATGAGAGTGACCGACCGTTGGTGCACCGCCGCCCTCTGGGGCATATCTCTCAACCCGTGAGGGCAGTGGACCTTGGAGCGCGAGTGCGTTCTCGCTTCGGCGTCTGCATGGACGGGCAGTCTGTCCACTCAAGTTCGTTTTGGCCGTCGGACTCTTCGTCGACGCACGGACATCCCGGGGTGCCGGTGCGGTCGGTCTCGTAAGGTTCCCTCAAAGCACCGGAAAACACCTCTCCGAGTTCACCTGTGGTTCCGGGACTGACAGATGCGGGCGATGGTAGACAGGCCTGATGCGCTACGTCCGTCTCTTCAGCGACAACGATGGCCACGCACGATTCGAGGACGGCGAGATCTCATTGGACAGCCAAGTGTTTGCGCCACCAGCGCCACCTTTGGATGTCTCTGCGGCTGCCTCGGTGCGGGAGATGTTGCTCATTCGATTCTGTGCCGGATGGAAGGATTCGGAGCACCCCGCACCGGCCCGGCAATGGATGTTCGTCCTATCAGGCCGTGGTGAGACCACGGCGAGCGGGGAAACCAGGCCATGGGGCCCCGGCGATATCTTCTTTGTCGAAGACACCACCGCTCCGGGCCACGGGACGGAGATCTTCGAGGACGCAGTGTTCGCCGTCGTGCGCTGCTGAGCGGGCCAGAGCGAACGATCCGGGGTTCGCCCATCAAATTCCGGCCCTCCCTGATCACTCCCGGTCGGCGTCGATGATCTCGTCTTCGGTGAGCTCCCCGTTGTCCTGCGTGGTCGGAGTGATCTCCGAATCCTTTGTCTCATCCGGGTGGTCGGCGGTCCGGTGGACCTCGGGAGAGAGTCGGTCGTTGGTCATATCCTCATCGGTACCCCAGTCGCCCCCACTCAATCGGGAAAAAAGCGGTTACACCCACTGGGCCGAACGAACACCCGTCGCCTCGCACGTCGGGTTGCAACGATGCCACCGGCATCGCAACCGTCGCGAGTCGGGTGGCTAGGTGTTCCGGCGCCGTGAGCGCAGGTAGCGCAGTGGGTGGGCAAGCCAGAACGCATTGATGTCCCAGCCGGCGCCCAGCACTTTCGGCGTGAAGATGCGTCGATCATCGGCGTTCCAATAACGGGCGCGGTTGCGAGCCATGGTCGGTCGCCGGAAGTCGTAGGGGACCCCAGCCACCTTTCCCTGAGGGTCGGGAACGGCCTCGGAGTGTCCGTCCGGTTCCGAATCCTGACCCTTATGCCCAGTTGATCCAGTCATCGTTGCCATCACCTCCGGTGAAAACCATTCACAGCACAGAGGCAGATTATTCGTTCTGCCGGCACCGCTCTGTTCCGAACGAGCAACCAAAGGTGTCCCTCGGCCAACGATTCTGGCCCGGTCCTCTCTCGAGTCGAGCGCTATTGATCGAAGAAGTACTTGTTGGCCGTGCCCTGCTTGTCGGGGAGCGACTCAACCAGGCGCGTTGCCGCCACATACTCTCCGGCCTCCCATGCCTCGGCGATGGTCTGATCGTGTAGCTCGCGGTGACGGGTGAAGTTCCACCATCGAGTGACGTCACTGTCGCTGTAGCCCTTGTTGGCCAGGATGATATTGAGCCGGGTGGCCTCCCATGCCGCCTCGGCCGGCGAAATCTCGCCGGGACGCGTCGTCGGCTCACCTTGCTCCGGATGTCGCTCCATCTCATAGGCGATCTCCCGGTCGAGATCCCTTGAGACGTGCCCTCTGATTGTTTTCAAGGATCCGCCGGTCAGCGCATGGCGGTCGGTCACCCTTCGCTCGCGCTCGCTGTCCAGGCTGCGCGACCACAACTGCTGCGCGGCGGCGTCGACGTCGCTCGCTGTCACTCGCAGACGGAGCCGCCGTTCGATGCGCTCGGCCGTCTTTTGCGGAGCCTGTGCCGGACTGTCGGTGAGACGGCGGCCCTGATTTGGAGCTTCAGGGGAATCTCCGGTTCGCCGGTCGCCGCGTCGCCGATCAGGAAGGTCAGAGCCCTCCAGTCGCTCGACGGCGGGACCACGCTCGCTCGAGTGATCGATCGGCGAGCTGGGTTCGACCGGCCTGGCGTGTGGGGAGGCGTAGGTCTCGGGAGGGAAGATGTCTCCCGTCGTGCCGGCGATTGCCGCCCCCAGATAGGCAGCAGTCCACTCGCTTTCACCAACGCCGACTGCGTCCGCTCCGGTGGCCGTTAGACGGGCCACCGGCACGTCGAGGCAGGCAGCAACCACGATGGCCTCGGTGAATCCAAGGCGGCGGTTCGTGGTCTCGACCTGGGCGACGGTCTCTCGCGTCCAGGCAATTCCCCGCAAGAGCATCTGGTCAGCCAGGCCCTGCTGGGTCAGGTTGGCCTTGGACCTCAATGCCGCCACATTGCGGCGCACGATGTCTTCGATCCCCCGAGTGGAGTCTCCGTTCATCACGCCACTGTAGTCCTTGTTAGATAAATGAACATGCAGGTTGCGAGTTTCTTTCCGGGATGCCTGTGATCGAGCGGAATAGTCATCACGTCAGCCGCCTTCAATGATGAGAGTTTGAACAACCCAATCGCAGATCGAAGAAGGTGCACTCCCGACCGCCTCAGGGGCGCTCGTCAGCGGCGCGAGGCCCAGACCATCTTGTCACCCCGGCAACGGATGCCGGGTCATGGTGTCCAAGGTGATTCCGTTATCCCTCGTGTTCCGTCATCGCCGTTGCCTCTTCGGACGATGCTGACCCCTCGGCGGATCGATGACTTTGGCCAGGGCTGAGAGCCAGAGTCGGACCCCTTGTTTTTGCATTTCTCGCTACAGATCGCAGGCAGTGCAACCGATCATCCAAGAGAGGATTACGCAACATAAGGGGCAGGAAACTTTGTCAATCGATCCGATTCACGCACGAACGTTCAGCGAATGGTCAGACGCCGATTTTGATCTCGAAGATCTGGTCATGCCCGAGCAGCCGCAATGGCACCGCTGCGGCGCCGTCCACTGCATCGATCGAGGCCCATGGCTCGGAACCCTGGTCTGCTGCATCAGGCGCAGCGGCCACGACCACGGCCACGGGATGTCCCTCGGCGATGAAGGCGCTCCGGACTACTGGCGCGAGACCTGGCTGTAACAGCCGGCTGACCGCCAGCTCTCGTCGAGGACCAGAGCTTGGTAGGCGCCGACCACTCCCTGGAAGGAGTGACCTTCTCCAACGCCGTCGCTCGACAATGTCTTGCGCCAGCCAAAGTGCGCAGCGACCAACTCGCCGTCGGTGTGGACAAGGTGGGAGCCGAAGTTGATGACCACCACCTTTGACTCGGAGCCGTGGGAGCGGCGATAGGCGAGGAGGTGCGGGCCGAAATCGAGAGGCTCGTAGCCCCCGACCGACAGGGCGACCGAGTCGTGTCGGAGTGCGATCAACCGCCGGTAGAGATGAAGCATGGACCTCGTGTGGCCTCGCTGTTCATCGACATTGTCGACGTCAGCATTCGGAGGAAAGGGCAGCCATGGCTTGGTTCCCGAGGCCGACGCCCAACCGTGGTCCTCGCTGGCATCCCACGGGATGGGGGCCCCGCACCCGTCGCGTCCCCCGGGGTCCACGCGCTGGCCCAGGGAGATGACCGCGTCGACCAGGCCGAGCTCTTCGCCCTGGAACAAGAATGGTGTGCCCCGCAAGGTGAGGACCAGGACGGCCGCGGCCCTCGCTCGGCCCTCGCTCGCTGCGGTCGCCTCTGATGGGTCTCTGCCACCGGGGTCGGCGGCACGGTCGTAGCGGGTGCGATGCCGTGGGTTGTCGTGGTTGGACAGGACCCAGGTCGGCCACGCAGCGCTCGGCTGGAAGGACTCCTCGGTGATGGCGATGCAACTGGCCCAGGCCCGTTCGTCCCAGGGTGCGTAGAGAGGCGGGAAGTTGAAGGCCAGGTCCAGCTCGTCGCCATGGCCGTAGTACGTGGCGATGGTGGGGATGGACAACAGATAGACCTCTCCGACCAGGACGCTTTCACTCCCGCCGGCGTCGACCACAGAGCGGATACGGCGGATTCGCTGATGGGTGACGGGCACGTCGTTCAGCCCACTGTGGGGAATTCCGACCAGGGGGGGCGGATCGTCAGGCAGCCGTGGGTCCTTTCCGATGCAGTGGATGACGTCTGCACGAAAGCCGTCGACGCCACGGTCGATCCAGAACCGGAGCACGTCGTGCATGGCATCGACCACCGCCGGCTCGTCCCAGTTGAGGTCGGGCTGGGCCGCCTCGAACAGATGCAGGTACCACTGGCCGGAGAGGGGGTCGAGGGTCCAGGCCGGCGCCGACGGGTCGAAGGCGGCCACCCAGTTGTTCGGCGGACGGCCATCGGGTTGCTGATCCCGCCACACGTACCAGTTGCGATGCTCGCTGTTCGGACCGGAGACGGCGTCGACGAACCAGGGGTGCTGGTCGGAGGTGTGATTTGGCACCCAGTCGATGATCACCTTCAGCCCGAGGCTGTGGGCGTCGGCCAGGAGGCCGTCGAAGTCCTCCAGCGTGCCGAACAGTGGATCCACGTCGCAGTAGTCGCTGACGTCGTAGCCGAAATCGACCATCGGCGAGCGAAAGAACGGGGAGATCCAGAGGGCGTCCACTCCGAGCCAGGCGAGGTGGTCCAAATGGGCCCTGATCCCCGCCAGATCCCCGATGCCGTCGCCATCGGAGTCGGCGAACGATCTCGGATAGATCTGGTAGAAGACCGCCCGCTTCCACCATGGCGTAACCGTGTCCGGAGGCTCGGGGGCGGCCCGCCTCACCGTCTGGTCGGGATCCCCTTCGCTCACCCGATCGACGTTAACAACCTCCGGTGTCGGCGACGATGGCCCAGCACGGCCGTCGACGAGGGAAAGACCGTAGTGAAGGCCAGCTCGGCCATTACAGTTTGTGTCCTTTCATGCCGAAGATCCTGAAAAGAAAGCAAATTGAGGAAAGGGGCAGTGTCGGCATGGTGGACAAGCGCACAGATGACGGTTCGTTCTTGGCCGAAGGGCTGGCAGGCGGAATCCCCCCCGAGGTGTTCGGGACCGGACGGGTCTGTATCGAAACCAGCTGCACAGTCAAGCTTTCCCGCTACAACAGCACCGACTGGTGCGCTCTCCACGAGAGTCCAGCATCGACCCAGCGTCCCTTTGACACCTCTACTCGCCAGCGGGGCCGGAGGCGCAACAGCACCGGCCGCCGGCGCCCGTCGAGAAAAGCGACTGCTGCTGCCAAAGAGTCGCGACAGACTGCGGCCTAGTAGGAGGCCCGCCTTTTCGGCGGCCATTGACAGTCCAAGGCCCAGATTCTCCGACCCTCTCCGACACCCTGTCACCTCTCGGCGGCGGGGTGTCCTTTGGTCCGGCCCAGAGCCACCTCCTACACTGCGATCCGACCGGGTAGGAACGTGAGGATCGGAAGCCATTGATGACGGGTCGACTAGAAGGGACGGTGGCCCTGGTCACCGGGGCGTCAAGTGGGATCGGCGAGGCGACGGCGGTGGCGTTGGCCGCGGATGGGGCGTCGGTGGCCATCGCAGCCCGTCGCCTTGACCGGCTGGAGGCAGTGTCAGAGCGCATGGGCAATGGCGCCAATGTCTTGATCATCGAGACTGACATCACCGACGAGGCGTCGGCCGCGGCCATGGTGGAAGACACCGTGCGCGAGTTCGGCCGACTCGACACGCTCGTCAACAACGCCGGCGTTATGCTGCTCGGTCCCATCGTGGGCGCTCCCGTCGAGGAGTGGCGGCGGATGGTCGAGCTCAACGTGCTCGGCCTCCTTTACTCGACCCATGCCGCCCTTCCCCACTTGCTGGAGGCGGCGGCGAGCGATCCCCGTCGAGTGGCTGACGTGGTCAATGTGAGCTCCGTGGCCGGACGGGTTGCTCGGTTGGGAAGCGGTGTGTACAACACGACCAAGTTCGGGGTCGGCGCCTTCTCCGAATCGTTGCGCCAAGAGGTGACAGGCCGCCACGTGCGGGTCTCGATCATCGAGCCTGGGGCGGTCGCCACGGAGTTGGCCAGTCACAACCGACCCGAGGTGCTCGAGAGCATTGCTTCGACCTTCGCCAACGTGGAGCGGATGGAGTCCGAGGACATCGCCGAGTCGATCGTGTTCACCGTGACGAGGCCGCGACACGTGGCCGTCAACGAGATCCTGATCCGGCCGACCGAACAGGAACGATGAGTGCCGGTGCCCACGGGGTACCCGCCCGAGCATCACATCCTCCGGGACCTGAACCTGGAGACTGAGACTTTCTCGGAGTCGACGGCCCACGCCCGGTTACGGGTCAACCCCTACATCGTGGACGACGCCGGAGGCGTTCGGATCGGGGTTCTTGCCATCCTGGTCGATGCCGTCGGAGGTGCCTTGGCCGCTAGGGCCGTGCTGCCCGACTGGATGGCCACCGCCGATCTGACTATCCAGTCCATGGCGCCGGCACTCGGGCCCATCGTGGAGGCGAGAGCCAGCGTTCTGCGGAAGGGAAAGACGACCCTGGTCGTCGAGGCCGGGGTCTATTGCGTGGGCGACTCCGAGGAGATGTCGAACGGAGAGGCGACAGGCCCAGTGGCCTGGGCCACTATGACCTTCGCCATCCTTCCCGGCCGGAGCTCGATGTCGACCATCAACTTTCCGACAGGTGCCGCCAGCAGGTGGGCCATGACCGGCGGCGAGTTCGACCAGCCGGTCGTCGATGCTCTGGGCATCTCGGTGGTCGATGCCGCTGAGGGGCGGCTGTCCATGCCTGTCGTGGAGTACTTGTTCAACTCGTTCCAAGCCGTCCAGGGTGGCGTCATGGCGCTCCTGGCTGACGTGGCCGGCACCACGGCCCTGTCAGCCGGAGGGGAGCCCCTGATCGTCAGCGATCTCCAGGTGGCCTACCTGGCTCTCGGTCGCACCGGGCCGATCGTGACCCGGACGAGGGTCCTCGAGGCCGATGGTGCGACAGTCGGTGGCGGTGCCGTCGTCGAGCTGGTTGACGAGGGTGCGAACGGCAGGCTGGCCACCGTCGTCAACCTCCGGGCTGTGCCGAAGCACGCACTGTTCCCCAACCCGACTGGTACCCGGTCGTGAGCGGTGAGGACTCGTCCGAGTTCAGTGGACGCGACGTGAGCGACTATTTCCGGTTCGAGCGACGAGAGATACCGCCACCCGACGGCTCGGAGGGATTTTCCGAGTTCGAAGGCCGGGCGGCTGTCGACTCCCACCAACTGAGTGCGGCGGGTGGCCTACGGATCGGCGGCCTGTTGACCAGCCTCGACGCCATCGGTGGGCTGCTTTCTGGGATCTCCGTCCAGCCCCACTGGGTCGTCACCACCTCGATGATGGCCACCGTCTCACGCGTGGCCCACAAAGGACCGTTGCGCATGCATGGACGCGTCCTGCGACGCGGACGGAACTCGGTAGTGGCCGGGCTCGACGTCTCAGACGAGGGGGACGGCGACCAACCGGTGGCCGCGGTGACCATGACGTTTGCCATCCTGGACCCGGGAGAGCTGGAGTTTCGATTCGAGCGACCAATCGAAACGCCGATGTCCCCACCCCGCGTGGATGCCGAGGGACTGGAGGAGTTCTTCCGGATCGAGCCCGGCACCGGCCGCGTCACCCGGCTCGAACTGGCTGACCACCTCCGCAACCCGTGGGGCATCCTTCACGGGGGCGCCGTGGCCACGCTGGCCGATGTGGCCGCGTGTCGCGCTGTCGAGTCGGCTCAGCCTGGCCTGCGACCGGCTGGGTCCGTGGCGGCAGGGGACTTCACCCTGCACTACCTCCGCCCTGTCCGGGTCGGTCCGGTCGAAGCCAGGTGTCAGGTCCTCGGTGGGTCGGCGGGCCGCTCGGTGGTCCGGGTGGCCATCCACGACTTGGGGGTGGACGACCGCATGGTCGACCTGGCCATTGTCACCGTCTTTGACGTCTGAGGACCGGAGGACACCGCACCGTCATCGAGTCCCTCGTCGGCGCGGACATGCTCGACATCGCTCGTCTACTGTCCGGCCCGGTGCCTGCCAAGGCCACCAAGGCCACCAAGGCGGCCCACACGAGCTCCCTTGTCCATCTTGTCGTGGTCGCGGATCCTGGCGCTTGTGAGCGGTGGGCCCGCTCGCGCCTCGTTCGACCGTCCCGCTGGCAGCCCGACCGGGGGAAGGACCCTCTAGGCTGGCGGACCGGCGCGAGCCGTGGACAAAGCCCTTGGCGGGACCGACAGTCCCGCCGGCGTCGACGAAACAATGGCAGCCGGAGGTAGACCGACCGATGAGCCCGAAGCATTCGCAGGTGGCATCGATGGAGGGCAAGACCGTGGTGGTCACCGGGGCCAACTCCGGGGTGGGCAAGGCGACCGCCGAGGCTCTGGCCAAGGCCGGGGCGACCACCGTGATGACGGCCAGGAGCCGGGAACGAGGCGAGCGCGCCCTGGCCGATCTGCGCGCGTCCACCGGATCGGACCTCATCGAACTGGTGGTGTTCGACCTGGGCGATCTTTCGTCGGTGGCCGAGGGGGCAGGCGAGATTCTCGACCGTTGCCCGAGAATTGACGTCTTGGTGAACAATGCGGGCCTGGTGCTGTCCAGGCGCTCGGAGACGAAGGACGGATACGAGTCGACCTTTGCCATCAACCACCTGGGTCCGTTCTACCTGACCCGACTACTGACTGACCGGCTGGTGGCCTCGGCCCCTGCCCGGGTGGTGAACGTGGCCTCGGTGGCTCACAGGGGTGCGAGGCGTGGCCTCGACTTCGACGACCTGCAGACCACCAAGCACTACGCAGCCATGAAGGCCTACAGCCGCTCGAAGCTGGCCAATATCTTGTTCACCAATGAGTTGGCCGAGCGTCTCGAGCCTTTCGGAGTGACGGCCAACTCCGACCATCCGGGCACGGTCGCTTCGGGATTCGCCCAGGACAACGATGCCGAAGGCTTCCTTTCGTTCGGGCTGAAGCTGATCAAGCCGTTCATACTCACCCCCGAGAAGGGGGCAAGGACCTCGGTGTACCTGGCTTCGTCCCCAGAGGTCTCGGGAGTCACCGGCAGGTACTTCGTCAAGTGCCGTCCGCGACACACCTCCGAGGCGGCCCAGGACCCCGCCGCTGCTCAGCTGTTGTGGTCGATCAGCGAGCAATTGATCGACCAGGCGCTGGGCCGACCGTAGAGGCGCTCATTGGACGGAAGGGCATGGCCGGTAGGGCGCTGCGTCGGCGCTGCGTCACCTCGGTATTGCGTCCTACCTCACGGGCGGCCGGTGACGGGGTTCGGCTGATCCCGCCGGGATCCGGGAGGCGGGCGTAAGGTAATCGCCGTGACGAGCCCCGATTGGCGAGGCTCGGGGGAACTCGGAGGTCATCATGGCTGGATCAGGCGGAGCGGATGTCTCGGCGCAGGAGAGCGACATTCTGGCCATCATCGGGAGGTCCTGGGGATTGGTGCTGTTCTTCGGCATCGTCACTCTCGGCCTCGGCGTCGTGGTAACACTCCACCCGAGGGACACCATCTATGCCTTCGCCATCCTGGTCGGGATCTGGCTCTTCGTAGCCGGACTGTTCCGGATCGTCATGGCCATCGCCGACCGTGAGGACACTGCCGGGACACGCTGGTTGATGGCCCTGCTCGGCCTGGTCTCCGTGGTAGTGGGCATCCTCTTCTTCCGCCACACCGAAGAGACGGTGACCACGTTGGCCTTTCTGATCGGCTTGTTCTGGGTCATCGGCGGGCTCATCGAGTTCTTCACCGCCTACGGCGACCACGGCTCTCCGGCCAGGGGCTGGCGTATCGGCATGGGAGTCCTGGCTTTCGCCGCCGGGGTGGTCACACTGGTCGTGCCCAATCTGACCGTCACCACTCTGGCCGTGATCATGGGTATCTGGCTGATCATCTACGGAGTATTGGAGATCGCCCTCTCCCTGCAACTGCGCCATCTGGCCGAGGTCTGACGGGACCGTTCGAGATGGCGGGCCCGGTCCGACCGATCAGGCGGTGGGCGGGCGCTTCGGGGCGAAGGTGCCCCGACCGGCCAGGACGGCCTTCGCCTGGCGGATCTGGTGGGGGGTGAGAGGTGGGTGCCGCAACGCCTTGCCGTCCGGCGCCAGCGACGACAAGAGCAGGTCGAGGTGTCGGAGCCAGGCGTTCGAGGAGACGGTCGAGGTCGCCTCGATGACACCGCGTAGCGACCAGAACAGGACGATGATGTCCTCGTAGACCAGCTCGAGCCGGACGGCCCCTGCCCGCTGGGCACGGTTGAGGAGCTCGGTGGTGGCAGTCTCGATCTCGTCGCGGATGTCATCGTGGGAGTCGTTCCACAGGCGGGCGAGACAGCCCGAGTGCTCGAACTGGAGACGTCCGACCGCTCGCAGGTAGACAGCCAGGCCCTCGGTCGCCGATGCCTCGTCGAGGGCCTTGTTCGCCTCTGCGAGCACGTCCCGGAGGACTTCGACCACCACCGAGTCGATCAGTAACTCCTTGGTCGGGAAGCGCCGATAGAGGGTGCCGACGCCGACGCCGGCGCGGTGGGCGATGGCCTCCACGCCCACATCGAATCCCTCCTCGTCGAAGGCCACCCTGGCGGCGGCCAGGATCTTGTCCCGGTTGCGGGCCGCATCCCGTCGCAGCGGCGGAGCGAGCGTCGCCTCGGCGCTCGGACGGCGGGCGATGGCCGACGCCATCTCCGCGTCGCCGTCCCCTGTTGGCGGACGCTGAGGACGTGCAGTGGGGCTGACGGTCATCCTTCGGTGATGGGCGCACCCGGGACGAGGGCCAGCTCGGCGTTCATCAGGTGGGCTTCGTGGTCGTCGTGGGCGGCCTTGGAGGTGGCGGTCGGGATGAAGACGGCGGCGACAACGGCGGCGATCGTCACGATGCCCAAGAATGCGAAGCCTCGGGTGTAGCCCTGGATCGACGGGAAGCCGTCGCGAAGGAGGGTCGTCGTCACGATGGTCGACATGACAGCCGCCCCGATGGACCCGCCGATGGTGCGGATGTTGGCGTTCNNAGGCGAGGCCGAGGCCGATGCCGATGAGCGTGCTGGCAATGTAGATCTCCCACGACGCCGAGTGGGCGAAGGCCATCATGAAATAGGCGGCGGAGGCGAAGCCCGCCCCGATGATGACGGCGGCCTTCGAGCCGATGCCGGCGGCGATCTTTCCCGACAGCAGTCCGAAGATGAACATGGTGACGGTGAGGGGCAGCAGGTAGAGGCCCGATTGGATGATGCTCGCCCCGAACCCATAGCCCGTCGACTTGGGCGTCTGGACGAACTCGGGCAAGAAGGCCATGAACGAGTACATCCCGACACCGAACAACAGGGCTACCAGGTTGTTGGTCCAAACGGCCGGGACCCGCATCATCTTCATGTCGATGAGAGGCTGACGGGACCGCAGCTCGACGACGACCCAGGCCACGCCGAGGATGACAGCGAGGACGATCAGCCCGAGGACCTTGAACGATCCCCAGCCCCAATCAGGCGCCTCGCTCACGCCGACCAGGAGGGCGACCAGCCACCCTGACAACAAGACGGCGGCCAGCCAGCTGATCTTTCCAGGCGTCCGTTGGGGCGACTCGGGGACGAAGAACTGGGCCAGCACGGCGGCGATGAGGGTGGTGAACAGCGGAAACCAAAACAGCCAGTGGTAGTTGAGTTCCTTCACGATCGGGCCGGCCAGGACGATGCCCGCCCCGGCCCCGACGGCGATCATGGCGGCGATGATGCCGACCCCGCCGGCCACCTTGGCCGTCGGGAATTCGTCCCTGATGATCCCGAAGGACAAGGGGATGACCGCCCCGCCGACTCCTTGGATGGCCCGGGCCAGGATCAGGATCCCGATGGAGTGGGAGACGCCGGCGAGAGCAGAGCCCGCGGCCAGCACCAACAAGGTGACCACCAGTATCCGCTCCTTGCCGACCATGTCGCCGACCCGCCCGAGGATCGGAGTGAAGATCGAAGCCGACAGCAGGTAGGCGGTCAGCACCCAGGTCACCGTCCCCTGGGAGGTGTGGAGATCTCGCTGAATGGTCGACAGGACCGGAGTCACCATCGACTGCAACAGGGCATACGAGGTCGCCGCGATCAGCAGGACGATGAATGTGGTCCGGTAGCCCGAGTGCTCAGCGGTTCTCGTCATGAGGTTCCTGTCTTGGTTCGAGGTCGGCGAAAGGACGGACGACAGGGCCTGAGACGGCATACTGCTTGTCGTCAAGTACCGGAGTATCTGTTCCGCTTAATGTACCATAGAAACGGAATCATCCCTCCACTTGGATCCCTCAGTTGACTGCCGGACGGTGGAAGTGCTCGGGCCGCACGGGCCATGGCCCAGGGTGTCGTGTGGTCAGGCGGAGGGCAGGTCAGACCGGTGGCTGGAGGGGGTGATCAGTTGACGGTGGGCGTCGGTCACCTGCTGGACGAGGCGTATGCCAGAAAGTGAGAAGCCGACACCGGCGGTGACCGAGATGACCGCCCCGACCAAGAAGGCGGCCGGGGAGGCAACGACGGCCAGCACGGTGCACACCGGGTTCAGGACCACTAGGACCACGAAGAAGGCCCAGAGCCGTACGACCGTGCGTCGGCCCGGGCTGTCGGGTGGAAGGCAGTCGCGGAGCGCCTGGTAGGGGAACCAGAAGTTGACGACGGGAATGAACCAGGCTCCGGCGCCGAGACCCGGCGAGTGAGTGGCCGCCAGTCCGAGGAAGCGGGCGGCTCGGGCCGCCCGGTACTGCCAGACGAGCATGAAGACATAGAAGGGCACGTCGAGTACGAGGGCCAACGATGTGATCCCACTGAATCCGGCCGTCTGATCGGTGGGCTGGCGTACTCCGGTGTCGATCTCGACCCTCAGCGTGTGGAAGATGTCCCGGAGATGTGAGCGCTGCGCCCACGCCCCGATGAGCATGAGGGTGACGACGGCCACGTAGGCGGCGAACGCCCGCTTGCCCCAGGGTGCCGACCTCTGCTCCGCGGCGAAGTACTCGAGGGTCCCCGGATCGACGACAACACCTTGATGCCCGAAAGAGGCAGGGCCGGGCTCGGATCCGTAGCCGTAGGGGCCGAGAGAGGAGGAGGGGTTCGATGCGTGCTCGGTCCAACGGCTGCCGTCCCACCATCGCCAGGCCTTTTCGCCAGAGGGATCGGGATACCAGCCTGGAGGTGGACCGCCGAAGCCAGGGGGTTGCACGTCCGAAGAGTACTGGGACGTCGGGCCGGAGTTCTCGACGTCAAGGGAAACTCAGAGGGGCTCGCCCTCGCCCAACTCGCTCGTGGCTTCGGCAATGGCCTCGTCCCGCTGGGCGTCGGTCAGTTGCCGTCCTCCGCCGTGGTCCCTCCACAGCTCGGGCACCCGCCACAGGAGCACGCCCACACCGGCCACACACGCCAGCCCGCCCGACCACACGGCGAACTGGGGTCCGCCTATGGCCGCGGCCACCCCCGCCTCGGCATCTCCCAGTCGCGGACCCCCGGCCACCACGGCGAAGAAGGTCCCGGACAGCCGCCCTTGGAGGTGCTCGGGCACGGCTCGCTGCTGGACGGCTTGGCGGAAGACGGCGGACACGACGTCCGCCGCGCCGGCCAGGGCCAGGAGCACGAGGCCGACCCACAGCACGGGGATGATTCCGAAGAGGGCGATGGTCACCCCCCACACGGTGACGCAGGCGGCAATGGCCCGACCCTGGTGGCGTACCCGAGCGCACCATCCCGTGAACAATGAGCCGATCAGGGACCCGGCCCCGGGTGCCGCGTACAGCAGACCGAGTACGCCCGCCCCCCCGCCGAAGAGACCGGTGGCCAGGGCAGGAAAAACGGCACGAGGCATCCCGAAGATCATGGCGTTCAAGTCGATCCAGTAGGTGGCCGATAGCAGTTTCTCGCCGCGCAAATGCCGGAACCCGTCGGTCATGGAGCGAACGCCCATCGGAGTCCCTCCGCCACTGGGCACCAGGGCCGGCAGCATCAACGCCGCCACCAGGGCAACGCCGAAGGTGGTGACGTCGATGCCGTAGACAGCACTCAACCCGATGGTGGCGATCAGCACGCCGGCGAGCGCCGGCCCGGCCACGAGGGCTAGCTGTGCGATGGTCGTCTGTAGGACGATGGCCGCCGTCACATCCTCCTCGCCCACGAGCATCGGCAAGGCCGCCCGCCGGGCGGGCCAGTCAGCTCCCTGGAAACCGGCACTGGCCGCAGTGCAGACGAACAGGGCCCATACCGAGGGATGGGCCAGCGAGGCATTGAGGACGAGCCCTCCGACGGCCGCGGCCATGGCCAACTGCGTGACGATGAGGACCTTTCGGCGGTCCATGGCGTCGGCCACCGCACCGCCCCACAGGGCACCGGCCAAGAGGGGCACCAGTTGGGCAAGGCCGAGAAGTCCGACGACGAGGGTCGAATGGGTCAGGGCATAGGCCTGGAAGGAGACCGCCACCACGGTGAGCTGAGAGCCGAGGCCCGAAACTACCTGGCCGCCCCACAAGCGCCGGAACTGCGGATATCGCCGCAACGGGCTGATATCGACGACGAACTTGGCCACCAGGCAACGGTAACGGCTGGAGCTCAGCCGCCACGCAAAATGGTAATGCC
>PLSY01000281.1 GCA_003164275.1 Acidimicrobiaceae bacterium
CAACCGGAAAATGAGATCTGACCTGCTCTGATGGGCAAATCTCCTTGGCAGCCCCAACGGGATTCGAACCCGTGTCACCACCTTGAGAGGGTGGTGTCCTAGGCCTCTAGACGATGGGACCCTAGTGAAGTCGCTCCTCGGGGAGTGACCTTATTTAAATCTTCTCGATGTTCACACAGCCATGCCGCCCCTTCGAGGGACGCCTGAGCGCTCGGGGGGGAGGGCTCGAACCTCCAACCTCATGAACCAGAATCACGCGCGCTGCCAGTTGCGCCACCCCCGAATGGGCGAAACGTCAATTTAGCCGACCTGGGGAGTCCCCGGGACGGCTACCCAACAATCCCCGCTTGGCCGGCCCGGCGATCCACCCGATCAGCCAAACGGGGTATGCAGCCGGCTCAGGTGGTCGTAGCCGATGATCCGGCCAAGAGCCACCCCGACCGTCTCTTTGGCGTAGTACGGAATGGTGGCCGCCCCGGTGATGGGAGAGGTCTTAGTCGGTGTCGGGGACGGCTGCAGTCCGAGCGATGAGGCGATGGCCAGGCTCCGGGCTTCATGGAACGGGTCGGTAACGATGAGCACGGTCGTCTCGTTTCGCTCCTTCAGGGTCGGGGCGGCGTCAGCGAGGTTCTCCCACGAGTCGCTGCCTCCAGCCTCCAAGATGTCCGTGCCAGGTACTCCCGCGGCAATCAAGTACCTGGCTGAGGCCTCGGACTCGGTGTAGTGATCCCCCGGCTGCTTTGATCCGGTCACCATGATGGTAGTGGCGTAGTGCTGACGCCAGAGGATCTCGGCCTGATTCAAGCGGGCGGCGAGATCGGGCGACGGCACCCCGTTGTACTGGGCCGCGCCCATGACGACGATTGCTCCGGCCTGGTGGGGCTCGTAGCGACGGCCGGTCTCCCAGACCTGGACAGCCGTGACCACCAGGTAGATGAGAATGAGGGTCACAACAAAGGTGACCAGCTTGAGTATGAACCGGAGCAGACGCAGGCCGGTCAGAGTGGCTATCAGGCCCACAGGGCTCAGGGCACCGTTCGGGGCGACGCGGTGCTACGAATCACGATGACAGATCTGACCCGGCACGCTCGAGTGCGTCCCGCAACCGGGAGAGCGTCACTTCGGGTCCGAGGACCTCGAGCGCCTCGAAGAGGGGGGGACCCACCCTGCGGCCGGTGATGGCCACCCGGATTGGGGCCTGGGCCTTGCCCAACTTACGACCGAGGCCCTCCCCTACCGCCAGGGTGGCTGCATGCAGCGACTCATGGGTCCAGTCACCGACTAATCCCTCGTAGGCGGTGATGGCCAGAGACAAGATGGTCGTTGCCAGATCATCGTTGGCAATGGCCTTGCCCCAAGACTCTTCGTCGAAGTCGGGACGATCCAGGAACAAGAAGTCGACCATGACCGGGACCTCGCCCAAGGTAGCCACCCGTTCTTGCACTTGGGGGGCAATCTGGGCAAAGACCTGGGCATCGAATCGCTCAGGCGACCATGGAGCCCGCTCGCCCTCCAACCAGGGCCGGCTGGCCTCGATGAACTGGGCCGGGGTCATAGCCCGGATGTACTCCCCGTTCATGTGGGTGAGCTTGGCCACGTCGAAGAAGGCTGGTGAGTGGTTGACATCTTCGAGGTGGAACCACTCCACCATCTGATCGAGGTCGAAGGTCTCCCGTCCGTCCGGAGGACTCCAGCCGAGCAGGCCCAGGTAGTTGAGGAATGCCTCGGGGAGGTAGCCCTGGTCACGGTAGGACTCGACCGCTACCGGGTCACGCCGCTTCGACAGCTTCTTCCTCTGCTCGTTGACCAACATCGGCAGGTGGGCGAAGACTGGAAGGCCGGGTGCCGGCCCCGTTCCCGCCCCGGTCGTGCCGTCGGTCTGCCATCCAAGCGAAACGAGCGCCTGCCAGACGAGGATCCCCTTCGGGGTGGTCGGGAGGAGGTCCTCGCCTCGGATGACGTGGGTGATGGCCATGTCGATGTCGTCGACCACGTTGGCCAACACGAACAGCGGGGCCCCGTTGGCCTTCACCGCCACAAAGTCGTCCATGGCCGAACAGGGGAACTCGACCACCCCCCGAATCACGTCGTCAACCACGGTCACACCATCGGGCGGCGTGGGGAACCGCAGCGCTCTGCCGTCGCCCCGGGACAGGCCACGTGGGCGACAGAACCCGTCGTAGCCGGGGGTCTTGATGCCGTTTTCCTTGTTGCGGGCGTCGATGTCCTCACGCGTGCAATCGCAGGCGTAGAGAAGGCCGCCGTCCCACAACGCATCGATGGCCTGGTGGTACCGCGCGGTACGCAGTGACTGACGGTAGGGGCCCTCGTCGGGGTCCATCCACAGCCAGTGCATGGCCGAGGTGATCCCGTCCACCCACTCCTCACGGTTCCGCTCAGCGTCGGTGTCCTCAATGCGCAGCACGAAGGTGCCGCCGGCCTGACGGGCCACCAGCCAGTTGAACAGAGCGGTGCGAGCACTCCCGACATGAAAGTAACCGGTGGGCGACGGGGCGAATCGGACCCTCGGGGCGTCCCCGGGCACGCCTCAGTTACTCGTCTTCGACAATGGAGATGGCGCCCGTCGGGCATCCGTTCGCGGCTTGGCGGACTTTCTCGCGCAGCTCTTCTCCCGGATGCTCGTTCAAGACATAGAGGAAGCCGTCATCACGGACCTCGAAGACCTCCGGGGCGATGCCCATGCAGACGGCGTTGCTGGAGCACTCGTCGTAGTCGACCACAATCTTCATGTCATGCCTCCGGAATCTGTGCGAACCAGGCCGAGTGTATCGGCCCCGGCGGCCGCGCCACGGTGTTCGGGGCAACGACAACGGGCAACCCTCGCGATGAGGCCGGGCCCCTCAGGTCGGCTCGTCCCAGGCCGGCTGGGAGCGCGAGAGGCGGTAGGCCGATACCGACACCGGCGCCAAGAGGGCAAAGGCAAAGACCAGGCTCAACGCCCGGTACACATGGAGGATCACGGCCGCCCCGGCCAGTGCCCCGAAGAACATGGCGAGGACCGAGAGCCCTCGGCGACCGACCTTCGAGTCCGGACCTCCGCCCAGGCGGCTGTCGAACGCTGCGGCGGCGATCGTCTGCGTCAGGACGGTGGTCGTGAGGTCGGGCACGGCCAGTTTCCGGGCCGTGCCATTTTGCATGCCGGCCGACAGGCCCAACAGGGCCACCAGGAGGTATCGCACACCACCGGTACCTGGGCTTCCGACCGAGACGGCGACGATCACCGACACCCCGACCAGAAACGACTCACAGGCTGCAGTAGCAGCCAGGATACGGCCGCGTCGGCCCCGCAGGCGGCCGACCACGCGGCCGCTACCGACAGCTCCGAGGGCGAAGGCAACCAGAGCCAGCAATGAGGCGGCGGTCGAGAACCCCTTGGCACCGACCAGGCCGAAGGCCAAGAAGACCACATTGCCGGTCATGTTGGCCACAAAGACGTGCCCGAGCACCAGATAGCTGAAGGCGTCGACTAATCCGGTCACGATCGTCAAGACCACGAGGAAGGGGGTCAAGGGGCCGTCCTTGTCCCCATGTGGAGGCGAGAGGGCGCGCCATGCCTCGGTTAGAGCGGTGAACAAGGTTCTGCCTCCAGGTAGCCGTCGGATGCCGTCGCGTCACGATGATTATCCAGCAATAGCCCGAGGGTCTGCGGCCTGGTGGGGAGTTCGCCTGTTCGATCGCCCTAGCCCAGCTCCAGCCTCCGAGTGACTTCCACCGCGTCCAACAGCTGTCGGTCATGAGAGACGAGCAGGAGCGTTCCCCCGAAGCCGGCCAGAGCCGACTCCAGTTGCTCGATAGCCGGCAGGTCGAGGTGATTGCTCGGCTCGTCGAGCACCAAGAAGTTGACTCCGGAGGCCTGAAAGATGGCGAGCTCCGCTCTCGTCCGCTCTCCTGGTGACAGCGAGCTGGCCGGACGGGTCACGTGTTCGGCGTCCAGGCCGAACTTGGCCAGCAGCGATCGGGCCTCTGACTGTTTCAGGTTGCAGCGGTCCATGACCGAGCCGATCACGTCTCTGTCCCCATGGGAGGATCGTCGGTCCTGGCCGAGCCGGCCTACGACCACGCTCGGCCCGATCCACCGCTCACCCGCGGCCAGGGGCAGGGACCCGAGCAGGACGGCGACCAGCGAGGACTTCCCCGTCCCGTTGGCGCCGGTAAGCGCCAGGCGGTCGCCCCAGTTGATCTGGAGGTCGATCGGCCCGAGCCGGAAGCTTCCTCGCTCGATGACGGCTCCGGCCAATCGGACGACTACCGCTCCCGACCTTGGCGCCTCCTCGATGGCGAAGCGCAGATCCCACCCCTGCCAGGGCTTCTCGACCACCTCGAGCGCCTCTCGGGCGCGATCGGTCTGGCGGGCTTTCGACGCCAGCTTCTCGGTCCGATTGATCCGGAAGCCACGCTGGGCCTTGTCATTGTCCCGGGGGCTCCCTTGCTCTCGCCTGACGCCGGTGGTCGCCCATTGGCGCTGCTGCGTGGCCCGCGCGTCCAGCTGGTGGCGCTGTCGTTCATAGACTTCGTAGGCCTCGGTGGCATGGCGGCGCTGGTCGGCCCGCTCGGCCACGTAGCCGCCCCATCCGCCACCGAACTCGGTCGCTGTCCGAGAGTGGGCGTCCAGCTCCAGAACCGTGGTCACCGTCCGAGCCAAGAACTCGCGGTCGTGAGAGACGATGACCATGCCACCGGGTCGCGACCTGACCCAGGCCTCGAGTCGGGCGAGTCCGGCGAAGTCGAGGTCGTTCGTCGGCTCATCCAACAGCGTGATGTCGAAGCGGGAGAGCTCGATACCGGCCAGGGCCACCTTGGCCAGTTGCCCGCCAGACAGAGAGGAGAGCCCACGATCGGCCAACGACGCTCCGACCCCCAGGTCATCGAGGACCGCTTCGATGCGGGCGTCAAGGTCGGCCACACCGAGGTTGTTGAACCTCTCGAGGGCGAGCTCATAGCGCCGCTCTCCGGCCGGGCCGGATGTGGCCAGCCCGGCCGCCGCAGCGCTGAGCTCGATCTCTGCGGCCTCTCCCCCGGTCCTCTTGGTGAGCGCCTGGCGAACCGTCGAGTTGGCCGGGGTGTCATGCTCTTGAGCCAGATAGCCGACGGTGGCACTCGGCGGATCGAGCGTGACGCCGCCGAGATCGGGCTCAAGTGAGCCGGCCAGGACTTGCAGCAACGACGACTTCCCCACGCCGTTCGGCCCGATGACCCCGATATGGCTCTGTGGCCCGACGACCAGCGAGACGGCGTCGAGCACGGTATGACCGCCGCGTTCGAGACTGATCGATCGGGCCACCAGGCTGGCCAGCACGGCTGAGAGCGGCGAAGAGGACGGGGAACGAGAAGCGGGCAACGGGAACCTCCGGGACCAAGGGACTTGGATCGAACACGGGGTACTCGTCGCTCAGCTCACCGCTCCATCGTAACCAGTGACGCTTTCGATTCCTAGGGCCTTTCGCTCCCCACCACCCACATGGCGAAGAACTGGGAGCCTCCGCCATAGGCCTGGCCGAGCGCCACCTTCGCCCCGTCGATCTGGTGCTCGCCGGCCTGTCCCCGCACCTGCATGGCCACTTCGAGAAAGCGGAGCATGCCTGAGGCCCCGATCGGGTTGGATGAGAGCACACCGCCCGAGGTGTTCCACGGAATGTCGCCGTCGAAAGCCGTCGCCCCCGACTCGGTCAGCTTCCAGCCGTCACCGAGAGCGCAGAACCCGAGGTTCTCCAGCCACATGGGCTCGTACCAGCTGAAGGGAACGTAGACCTCGGCCACGTCGATCTGAGCACGTGGGTCGGTGATCCCGGCCTGGGCGTAGACGTCGGCTGAACAGTCCCGGCCGGCCTGGGGATTGATCTGGTCCCGGCCGGCGAACATGGTCGGCTCAGACCGCATGGCCATGCCGTGAATCCATGCCGGTGGGTAGTGGCCCGACACCGAGTCCTCGGCCGCCAGCACCATGGCCGCGGCCCCGTCGGACGATGGGCACGCCTCGAGATAGCGCAGGGGGTCCCACAGCATCATCGAGTCCTCGACCATCTTCATGTCGATGTCGGCCAGGTGCAGATGGGCGTAGGGATTCCGCATGGCGTTCAAGCGATCCTTGACCGCCACCATCCGTCCGATGTACTCGGGAGCGCCGGAGCGCCGCATGTAGGCCCGGATATGGGGTGCGAAGTACCCGCCGGCTCCGGCCAGCAGCGGGGCGGAGAACGGCTGAGGGACCGACAGCGCCCACATGGCGTCCGAGTCGGACTGCTTCTCGTAGGCCACGGTGAGGACGCGCTTGTGGATCCCCGACGAAATCAGGTGGGCAGCCACAAGTGCGGTCGAGCCCCCTACCGAGCCGGCGGTGTGGACCCGGATCATGGGCTTTCCGACGGCACCAAGAGCGGGAGCCAGGTAGAGCTCGGGCATCATGGCCCCCTCGAACATGTCCGGGGCCTTGCCGATGACCACGGCGTCGATGTCCGACCAGGTGAGGTCGGCGTCGGCCAGCGCTGCCTTCGCCGCTTCCCGCACCAATCCGGCGATCGAGACATCGTCCCGCTTCGACTTGTGATGGGTTTGGCCCACCCCGATCACCGCACAACGCTCGGCCATCACTCACCCTCCATGACGCAGACGAGATTCTGTTGGAGACAAGGCCCTGACGTGGCGTGGGCGACAGCACGTCGTGCCCGGCCTGTCCGGATCTGCTCGGCTGCCTCGCCGATACGGATGAGGCCGGCAACCATCAAGGCGTTGGCCGCCAGTGCCCCGCCCGATGGATTGATGACCACGTCATCGCCCAACCCGAGGGCCTCTTTCAGGATGATCTCTTGATGGGCGTAGGGGGCGTGGAGCTCGGCCACATCGATCGGGCCGTCCGCCACTCCGGCCACGTCGGCGGCCTTGGCCGTCGAGGGAGACGCGGCAAGATCGCGTGCCCCGATCGAGTGGGTCTCGATCCGGTGGTCGAACCCGGTGATCCACACCGGCGAGTCCGACCACTCCCGTGCCTTGTCCCCCGCCGCGAGGACGATGGCCGCCACCCCGTCGGTGATCGGAGGCAAGGCGTGCCTACGCAGTGGGGTCACCACATAGTCGTCTTGGAGGAGCACGTCAGGGGCAACGTCGTTGGCCACCTGGGCGTTGGGATTGGACAACGCGTTCTTTCGGTTCCGTGAGGCAATGGCTGCGAACTCGGCCTCTGAGCCCTTGCCCGCGTCGATGAGGGTGCGGGCTTGGAGGGCGGCCATGCTCACTGGGTCAGGCCAGAGAGGGGCCAGGTAGTAGGGATCGAGCTGCAGCGCAAGGATCTCCAAGAGGTTCCCGGGCGACGAGCGTCCGAAGCTGTAGACAAGGGCTGCATCGATCTCGCCCTCCTGCAGGAGTGCCCATGCCTCGTAGAGGGCCCAAGCCCCGTCCATCTCTACGTGGCTCTCCGAGCGAGGGGGCCATACCCCGACGGCGTCGAGGGCGGCCACGAAGCTGAAGGGACCCCCGATCAGGTAGTCCGTGGAGCCTGAGCAGATGAACTGGACGTCGTCCTTCGTGATGCCGATGTTGGCGAAGACCTCAGCGACGACGGGCATGAGCATCTCGACTTCGTTGTGCTCGTCATCCCGGCGCACGTTCTGCGCCTGGGCGAACGAGGCCACCGAGACGGGCCGGATGGTTCGGCTGGAGGCGCTCACAGGTACTCCTTGTACGTCTCGTAGTCGGCGTCGGCCCCACCGGTGGGGCGGAAGTACCTGACCGACGAGAGCGACGGGGACAGCTCCTCGGGCTCCACCCAGACGGCCTCGACCCGCAAGCCCATGCGAACGTCATCGGTAGGGATCTCTTGGATCAGGCCCATGAACGAGATGTTTGCCCCATCGAGAAGGACCTGGGCGCAGATGTAGGGGATCTCGATGGACTGGCCGGCGAAGGGCACGTTGACCACGCAGTAGGTGGTCACCGTGCCGGTGTTGGGAAGGTCGACATCCTCGGTGGTGGGCAGGCCGTCGGTCGGACAGGAGCCCCGCGAAGGGATGTAGACCTTTCCGCACTTCGGGCACCGCTGGCCCACGAATCGACCCTGCTCGAGCCCGCGCAGGAATCGCGACTGTGCCACGCCGGGGGTGAACTCGAAGTCAAGCCTGATGGGCGTGGCCAAAGTGGTCACCGGCCCTCGGCCTTCAGTGCTGGCGACGTCGACCATCAGGACGCCTTCTCCTCGGGAACGAAGCAGTGGATGTCGGCCATGGCACCCACTCGCTCCTCGGCCGGTCGGAACTTGACCGTCACCCGATCGCCCCTGGCCAGCTGGTCAGCTCCCCCCGAGTCGACCACATGGAGCATGGCCGTATCGGCGCCGTCGAGTCGGATCAGGGCCCATGCGAATGGGGTCTGCAAGGGATGCTTGGGCAAGGGCTTCGCCACCCACGCCCACGTCTCGATCACGCCTCCCGGGCCCACCTCGACCATCTCGCCGGTATCGTCGCCGGTGGTCGGGTCGTACTCCGTCGGAGGGACGATCACCGATCCATCCGCCCCTTCGATGCCGAGCAGCTTTCCGTCCCGCAGGCTGGTGAAGAACGCTCCGATCACCGGTCCTGTCGACCGTGAGTACGGGTACTCGATCCGGTGACTGGCGTGCAACGCCTCGCTCTCTGGCATGTGGATCCTCCCCCTGGGGTCTCGTCCTCAATAGAATTCCGAGAAGTAGAACACATTTCACTTTTGGCTGCCAGATGCCCCCCCGACCGGCTTAGGCCAAGGTGACCCGGGTCAGGTCTCGGGCACCCCGGGCGGATTACGACACCCACCTTTCCATCCCCCTGTGGCTGGTCACACGGGATGACCGGCGGGAGGTCAAGCCTCTAGCTGACAACGGCCACCATGTCCGCCAGCGGCCCGAGGAGCCCCCGGCATCCGGCCTCGACCAGCGCCAGACATGACTCGAAGTCATCACCGTCGCCGTAGTAGGGATCGGGAACATCAACGGCCCCACCTGCTCGTGAGTCGAACTGGCGCAGCATGACGAGGCGGGTGTCATAGCGGTCGTCCCCGGCCTTGGTGCGACCGAGGCTGAGCAGCGTCTGCTGATGCCCCCTGTCCAGGCACACGATGAGATCGGTCGAGGTGAACCGAGTTGTGGCGAATGCCTGGGCCCGATGACCGTGATCGACATAGCCCCGTGCCTCGAGGGCCATCCTCGCTCGGAGGTCCATGGGTTCCCCGGCGTGCCACCCCCCGGTGCCGGCACTGGTGATCTCGAGGTGTTGGCCGAGGGTCGAGCCGTCCCCCAAGACCAGTTGGTCAGCCAAACGGCGCAGGACCACCTCGGCCATGGGCGATCGGCAGATGTTGCCAGTGCAGACGAAACAGACGGCGATCCGTTCGTGGGGAGATGGCGGCTGCGACTCACTCACTGCATCATTGTGCCCGGCTCCGGGTATAGGTCCGGTCACGAGGTACCAATGCGGTACCAACTACCGTGCCGGCGTTGTCGTGGCCACTCACGGCGAGCCGCGATTGGAGAGACTCATGCCACACCATCCGATGAGCAATGACGAGCTGCGGAAGTTCCTCACCAGTCACCCTGCTCGCACCGCCAAACTGGCCACCGTCCGGGCCGACGGCCGACCCCATGTGGCACCCGTCTGGTTCATGCTCGACCTCTCGAAGGTGGATGACGACTCCCCGCTCGGCGACATCGTCTTCAACACAGGCGAGGACACCCTGAAAGGCAAGGCCCTTAGGCGTGACCCACGGGTGGCCCTGTGCATGGATGACGAGAACCCCCCGTTCTCTTTCGTCACGATCGAGGGCACGGCCACCCTGAGCGAAGATCTCGACGAGGTGGTCCACTGGGCCACCCTCCTCGGCGGGCGCTATATGGGCGATGACACGGCAGAGGCCTATGGAAAGCGCAACGGCATCCCCGGTGAGTTGTTGGTCAGGGTTCGGCCGACAAATATCGTGGCCGTCGCCGACCTGGCCGACTGAGCGGTCGGGCGGAGCTGGCCCCGAGCTGCTAGAGCTAGTGGCCGGCCGTCTGGCCGGACAAAAGGGGGAGGACCGGTGATTCTCGATCGATTTGCACTGCCTGGTCGCGTGGCCATCGTCACTGGAGCGGGCCGGGGCATCGGAGGGGCGACGGCCATCGGGCTGGCCGAGGCCGGGGCCGACGTCGTCATCGCCGCTCGCACCGTCGAGCAACTCAGCGAAGTCGCCGCGAAGATCGAGGCAGTGGGCAGAAGAGCCGTCGTCGTGCCTGCCGACCTGAGTGACTTAGAGGCAGTCGCTGGGCTCGTGGACCGGGCCCGAGAGGCATTCGGGCACTTGGATGTCGTGGTCAACAATGTGGGCGGGGCACTGCCGAGACCATTCATGGAGACATCACCCGGTCGCATGGAGCAGGCCTTCCACTTCAATGTGGCCACGGCCCACGCCCTCTTGCGATCCGCCGTACCGTTCATGCTCGAGAGCGGAGGCGGATCGGTGGTCAATATCTCCTCGGCCATGGGCAGGATGGCCGGGCGCGGCTACTTGGCCTACGGCACAGCGAAGGGGGCTCTCAGTCACTACACGCGACTTGCCGCTGCCGATCTCTCACCTCGGATCCGGGTGAATGCCATCGCCGTCGGCTCTGTTGCCACCTCGGCGCTCGACATCGTCATGCAAACCGACGACCTGCGTCAGGCTCTCGAGGCCTCGACGCCGCTGCATCGAATCGGCGATCCCGAGGACATCGCAGCCGCCGTCGTCTATCTGGCCTCACCCGCCGGCTCCTATATCACCGGCAAGGTGCTCGAGGTCGACGGAGGCATTGAGGGTCCGAATCTCGATATGGGAATGGCCGACCTATGACCACTGACGGACACTGACGGACACTG
>PLSY01000080.1 GCA_003164275.1 Acidimicrobiaceae bacterium
GTTCGCCGCCATCGACAGGGCATCGACGCCGACGCGGACCAGATAGCACCTACCGGCGCGGGAAGCGGACTCCGCACGTATCGCCGTGGAGAGGGTTGGCTGACCTGGTCGGCGTGGTCGATCAGGTCCGCTCCGTAAAGGTCGATACGTATTGACTAAGGGCCCGTGCTTCGTCGCTGTGCCCTGGCCACCATGCCTTGTGCCCGATAAGGGCGGTGATGGCCGGAGTGAGGAACATGGCCATGACAAAAGCAGCGATGGCGATGCCCAACGAGATGGCGAAGCCCATCTGGCCGAGTGTGCTCCCCCCGGCAAGGATGAGTGAGGCGAAACTCCCGGCCAGGATGAGGCCAGCCGACGCGACGGTGGGCCCGGCGTGGCGGACACCGCCATGGCGGCGGCATCGTGGGGGTTGCGGCCCTCTTGGGCCTCCTCGCGCAGGCGGGAGATCATCAAGATGTTGTAGTCGGTGCCGAGGGCCACCACGAACAGGTACATGACGATCGGCAGGATGAAGATGAGGCCGCTCGAACCGCCGAAGTCTTGGAAGACCGCTACAGCCGCACCCAGCGTGGCGGCGAAGCCAAGCCCAACCGCAGCCATCAAGTACCAGGGAGCGACGAGGCTCTGCAGAAGGAGCCCGAGGATGAGGAGGATCAGCACCGCCGCCACTGGGAACACGATCGCGTAGTCGTGGTCCATGGCCACTTGCAGGTCGACAAAGACCGAGCTGACCCCACCGATCAAAGCCCGGCTACCAGCGGGAGCCGTGTCCACAGCCTGCTGCAGGGCCCGCGTACGGTCGCCATGGCGGCGTTTGACATTCCCGGGGCCGAGAGGAGCACCTGGATGTCCGCCACGGTTCCGTGCTCGGCCAGGCGAGGAGCGCCCACTTGGGCGACACCGCGGACCGTGGCCAAGCGTGACCGATAAGCATCCACGGCGACCAGGTCGAGCGGTCGCCTTGTGGTCGACTCGAGGTAGACACTGGTGGGCTCCTCGGCGCCAGCGGGGTACCCCTTCAGCAGCACGTTGCCGTAGACGGTCGACTGGCTGGCGTTGTCGGAGCCCGAGGTGAGGTTGAAGGAGGGATGGAAGCCAGTGGCGGCGATCGCCAAGATCACGAGGAATCCCCCGCTGGCGAGAGCAAACCGCCCGGGGTGTCGACCGAGGTTGCGGCCAAGGAGGTCGAAACGGGCCCCCTTCGGTTCGGACTTCCACGCTGAGGACGGCCAAAAGACCCTGGTCCCCAGCAAGGACACGACGGCCGGGATGAGCGTGAGCCCGGCGGCCAGCGTCGTGGCGACGGCGATGGCGAGCGCGGGCCCGAGTGAGCGGAAGATGCTGAGGCTCGACAGGATCAGAGCCATGAAGGCGATGATGACCGCGCCCGCAGCGGTGGCGATGGCCGGGCCCACCCGGGCAATGGCGCTTACCATCGCCAACTTGGGCTCCTCGCCAACCCGCAGCCGCTCCCGGTAACGGAACAGGAGGAACAGCACGTAGTCAGTCCCGACACCGAAGAGGACCACGATGAGCATGGCGGTCACCGTGCTGGCCACGTTCAAGTTGAAGGCTTTGCTCACCGCGGCGATGACCCCGTCGGCGATCTGGGAGACGACCCCGATGGTGAGGACGGGGAGCAAAGCGATCACGGGGCTGCGGAAAATTATGAGCAACAGGACGAGGATCAGTCCGATTGTCCCCGCACCGACGATCTTGTTCGTCCGGTTGCCCGACTGCTGCTCGTCGACGAACTGGGCGGCGGTGCCGGTCACGCCCGCCTTCAAGTCTGTGCCCACCACTAGAGACGTTGTGTCGCTTCGCAACTTCCCGATGGCATCGGTCTGCGCGTTGCTGAGTTGACCGGACGACGAGTTGGGCATCTGGACGTAGATGGCCTGGACGAGCCGGTTGGGCGATGGAGGGCCGGCGTCAAACGCACCCAGGGTGGGGATGTGCCTGGAGCCCAGCGTCGTGGCGACCGATGCGATCTTGGCCGAGTCGGCACGCGTCAGGGCGTGCCCATCGGCGCGCTCGAACACGACGATGGCCGCCGGCGTAGCGGCATTGGGAAAGGCCGTTTGTTGTAGGTCCTGGGCTTGGACCGACTGATAGTGGCTCGGCAGGAACGAGGCTTCGTCTGAGGTGGTCGCCAGCTTCGGGGCGAAACCAATCACGACAGCGGCGAACAGCACCCACAGGCCGATCACACGCCATGGGTGCTCGACTACCGCGCGTCCCAGTTGCCTGAACATCTTCGATGGCTCCTCTCAGTGACTGTCACATCTGCCCAGCCGTCGTCCTTGCTTGTCGAACGGTAAGTCACTTGCTTGTCGCCCGTCAAGTGTAGAGTCCATCATGTCCTGGTGGCCTCTCTCGGCGCCACCAGCTGAGGACGAGGAGTTCGCGATGGCACTGCAGCACCTAACCCGGGACGAGACTAGGGACCGGATACTCAAGGTCGCCCTGCAACTGATTGCTGACAAAGGCTTTGCCGCCACTTCCACCCGAGAGATATCCGAACGCCTCGGCTTCACCAAGGCTGCCCTCTATTACCATTTCCGCACCA
>PLSY01000233.1:0-5379 GCA_003164275.1 Acidimicrobiaceae bacterium
CCAGATGACCGACGCCAAGGAGGCCGGCGTCCTGGCCGACCAGTCGGCCTGGGCCAAGGCCGAGGCGGCACGGTCGGTCACGGCGGCCGAGACCAACGGGGTTGTCACCGTCACCAACTCGGGAACGACGTCCGTCTCGGTGCCGTTCACCGCCCCAAGTGCCACGACCAACGGCACCACCACCTACGGCCAGGCCTACGGCGGCCAGCTGTCCGACTGGACATCCCTCCCGGCTGGCCAGACCCTCACGCTGACGGAGCACACCGGACCGGCAATCACCAGCGCCGGCTCGGCGACCTCGATCGTCGGGGCGCCCTTCACCACCACCGTGACCACCACCGGTACGCCGGCCGCGGCCATCACCGAGACCGGCGCCCTGCCGGCCGGGATCACCCTGGTCGACAACGGCAACGGCACGGCCACCATCTCGGGAACGGCCGCGGCCGGAACCGGAGACAGCTACCCGATCACCATCACGGCCACCAACTCGACAGGTACGGCCACCCAGGCCTTCACCCTGACAAACGCCGAGGCGCCGTCCATCACGTCGGCCTCGACTGCCCCCTTCGTCTCGGGGCTGGCGGGTACCTACACGGTCACGACCACCGGATACCCGGCCGCCACCATCACAGAGTCGGGTGCCCTCCCGGCCGGGCTCGCCTTCACCCCCGCAGCCGGCGGGGGTACGGCCACCGTCTCGGGATCCACCACGGCGGTCGGCACGTATCCGGTGACCATCTCGGCCACCAACTCATCGGGCAGCACGGCCACCTTGAGTTTGTCGGTCACCGTGGCCACCTCGGCCGCCCCGGCCATCACCTCTGTCTCAAGTGCCTACTTCACCGCCGGTTCGTCCGGAGCGGTGGCCGTGACCACTACGGGGTCTCCCACTCCGACCGTCACTGAGGTAGGCGCCGTCCCGGCCGGGTTGACCTTCGTGGCCAACGCCAATGGAACGGCCCTCTTGTCCGGCACACCGACGGTGACAGGGACGACCACCTTGGCCATCACCGCGGCCAACGGCGTGAGCCCCAGCGCCACCCAGATACTGTCCATCGTGGTCGGCACCGCCCCCGCCTTCACCAGTGCGACTGCCGTCCCAGCCATCGTCGGGACACCCGTCACCTTCACGGTGACTACCTCGGGCTACCCGGCGCCGGCCCTCGGGGAGTCGGTTACCATACCCGCCGGGCTCATCTTCACCAACAACGGGAATGGTACGGCCACCATCGCCGGCACCCCGACGACGCCCGGGACCACCTCGGTGCCCGTCACCGCCGTCAACGCCTACGGCACGGCCAACCAGACCCTGTCCATCGCCGTCTCGGCGGCGGCGGTTCCTCCCACGTTCACCAGTGCGGCATCCTTCTCGGCCACGGTCGGGAAGGCCTTCACCTTCTCCGTGACGTCGACCGGCACACCGGCCGCATCGCTCTCTGAGACCGGAACCCTACCCACAGGTGTGACCTTCACCCCTGGGGCCAACGGCACGGCAACGCTGGCCGGCACCCCGACGGCTGCCGGAACCGCCAAGATCACCATCACGGCGCGGAATGCATCCGGGACAGTCACCCAGGCATTCACCTTGACCGTCACGGCACCGCCGGTGGCACCCAATTTCACCAGTTCGACCTCGGCGACGGGTACCGTCGGGACGGCGTTCACCTTCTCGGTGACCACAACCGGCTCCCCAGCGGCAACCATCACCGAGTCGGGAACCCTGCCCAAGGGAGTTACCTTCACCAACAACGGGAATGGCACCGCCACCATCTCCGGCAAGCCGACCACGCTCGGGACTTCGGCGCTCAGCCTCACCGCAAAGAATGCCAGCGGGACGGCGACGGCGAAGCTCTCGATCGTGATCGGGGCAACTCCGGCGTTCACCAGCAGCGCCTTGGCCTCCCCGACCGTTGGGAAGTCGTTCAGCTTCACGGTCGTGACCACTGGCAGTCCGACGGCGACGCTGACCGAGACCAACAGCCTTCCGAAGGGCTTGACATTTACCGCCAACTCCAACGGGACGGCCACCATCTCCGGCACACCGACAGCCATCGGCGTGTCGACGATCACGATCTCGGCCACCAACAGCCATGGCACGACCAAGCAGACGCTGACCTTCCTCGTCCTCTAGTCACAGAGGTGCGCCTGCGCAGGTCCCGGCTGCAGCCTCGTCGAGAGGCCGCCGACGCGTCTCGCTGAGGGCAACCCGGTGTCGAGAGGTGACTCCGCCCCCGAACCGCGGTCCGGGTCGGTGACGACCGTGCGAGGAGATCGCTTGGCCCGGACCTCCATCTCCGGGAGTGCCCACTTGGACAAGAGGACCACTCCCACGAACATGGTCCCGAGAAACAGGGCCTGGAAGGTGATGGCCAACGGCGAGTCGTTTAGCTGCTCATGGAAGAGCTCGATACCGATGGCAATACTGGCCAGGGGATCGACGATGAGGAGTGCTGATTGGGAGGCGGCCAACGGGCCGGCCGCGAAGGCTGCTTCGAGCAAGACCGTGCCAAGGACACCGCTCGCCACCACTCCGTAAACGGGCCAGTGGAAAAAGAGCCCACTCCAGCCGTCGTGGGCCAACACCTCGGTGGCCGCCTTCACGAAGGCTGCATCGATAGCCCAGATCAGGGCGGCCGATGCTCCAAGCAGAGCCGCCTTCCTGGCTGGCGAGCCCCTTCGGCTCAAGACGAGCAGTACGACGATGATCGCTCCTCGGCCGCCCAGAGCAACCACCCAGCCGAGGAAGGTCGGGTGACCGTGCCCTTCCCGGGGATGAGCCGCCACCAAGAAGCCGAACAGCCCCGCGCAAAGCAGGCCTGCCGCCCCCCAGGTCCTCGGAGCAATTTGGTCCTTCAGCCAGACAGCCCGCAAGGCCAGCGTGAAGATCAGCTCCGTCACCAAGATGGGCTGTACGGTTGCCAGCTGGCCGAAGTAGAGGGCGATGGCGGTGAAGACGAATGTCCCTCCCATGCACAGCATCCCGAGCAGCCAGATGGGCTGGCGAACGAGGTACTTGGTCGTCTCCCAGACTGTGCGCTTTTGCCCGGCATCGTCGCCGACGTTGGCGAGTCGCTGGAGCACCGATGTGAGCGCTTGACTGAAGGCTCCGAGGAGCGCGAACAATACACTCACGATGCCGGCGCTCCGGCGTCTCTGTCAGCCCTCACCCGACCAGTCGAGACCATGGATGCAAAGGAGCGCAACCACCCGCGACGATGCCTCACCCCGGCTGGGCCAGAAAGCTCAGCGCCACAAATTGCACCACCACAGGCAGCCAGCCTGAGACGATCGAGACAGCGAGCGCCGTCAACGCGCCTGCGGGTCGGCGTGCAAAACCCCCGGTTCGATCACCCCGGAACCGGTGGTGGCGCCGACTGGGCTTCACCCACCGTCGCGAGTGTCTCCTATGGACGGTCGAGTCGCCAGCCACCGATGCAAGCCAGCGGCGTTCGAATGAACGCCGTTCATGACCTCCAGCTTCTCCCTGTGCTCGGGCGACACGCCTTCCAAGTCGGACTCGAACTCGGCCGCAAGCGCGTCGGCTATATCACGCCCGTTGCGAAAGGCGGATTCGGCCACATCTGCCCATTTCCGCAGGGTGCCGTCCGCCTCATCCAAGATGTCCAGGGGATCGGCCAGGAGCCCATAATGAGCGAGGGCGAGGCCTGTGGGGCGCCGATCGGCGAATCGCTGGAGAGAATGGAGGGCGAGAGCCAGGTCGAAATCGGGTGGAGGCGTCGACGGCCGGAGGACGCCGGCATCGGGCAACTTCACGCCGACTGCGTCGCCGGCGAACAGGACACCGCTCAACGTGTCATGAAGAGCCAAATGGTGCTTGGCATGGCCGGGCGAATCAACCGCTACCAGCGAGCGCCCGGCATCGACGCGAATGGCCTCGCCGTCTTCCAGGACGTGAATCCGTTCAACCGGAGTCGGGTCAAGACGGCCATAGAGCGAGTCGAGCAAGGGGCCGTAGACCCTCGATGCCGAGGCCACCAGCTTGGTCGGGTCGGCCAGATGGCGGGCACCTTTCGCATGGACGTACACGGTGGCGTTCGGAAAGGCCCGGGCGACATCTCCGACACCACCGGCGTGGTCCAGGTGGATGTGAGTCACGACCACTCCGGCCAGGTCACTCGGTCCGAGGCCCAGTCGGTCCAACTGTTCCAAGAGGACGGGCACCGAGCTCTGACTCCCTGTCTCGATCAACACGGGTGCGCTGCCCTCGATTACGTAGCCGGCGGTCACCCGACCCCAGCCACCGAGAAGGGTGTCGAGCTCAATCACCCCATCCGCCACCGTTGTTCCGGCCAACGGCGCCTTGGCATCGGCATGATCGAAAGGGTGTCTGTGCACATGCCCAGAGCCGACGGCCGGTCGGCTGGCCCCGGAGCCGTCCGAATGATTGCCACTCATAGGTTCAATGTCTTCCCTTCGGTCCCGGTACCCCTAACAGTTATCACTTGCCTGCGGCCTGAGTCGCCTTTGTGGAGACACGCGAGCCAGTCGCCGCCAACTGCTTCGACGCCTTCTTAGCCGGCGTTTTCTCAGCCAGTGCCGTCTTGGCCGGCGTCTTCTTCGAGACTGCCTTCCTGGCCGGTGCTTTCTTGGCCGGCGCCTTCTTGGCCGGCGTCTTCTTCGAGACTGCCTTCTTGGCCGGCGCTTTCTTGGCCACCTTCTTCTTCGAGACTGCCTTCTTGGCCGGCGCTTTCTTGGCCGGCGCCTTCTTGGCCGGCGCTTTCTTGGCCGGCGCCTTCTTGGCNNTCGCCGACTTGGTTGAGCGGCTCCCCCTTCGGGCGGGGGCTCTGGCCGGGGCCTTGGCCACCAGCTTGGTCGGAATCTTCTCGGAAGGCTTGGTAGTCGGTCGGGCTCGGCTCAGGGTCGGAGTACCTGATGGCACCGACGCCGAGGTGCTGGCAGCGACCGCGGACTTGAAGACCTCTGCCGCACCGGTCGGGCGAGTGGGCGCAGTATTTATGGCCAGGCGATTGAGCATATCGCTGGCCGTCATGTGCATCGCCTTGCCTGACGACTTGCTCTGTCCGAGCGACCGCCTGGCCAGACCGAGGATCACATGGTTGGCCGACGGCTTCTCTTGGCCGGCCATCTTCGAGGCCGAATTGACGAGGGACACATGAGAGAATGCCTGAGGGAAGTTCCCGACCAAGCGGCCGGCCACAGCGTCGTACTCCTCGGAGAGCAGGCCGNNAGAACGAGCAGGCCAAGAAGGCGCCTTCCCGGCCGACCAAACCGTCTACCTCCCCAGAGTCGGCCGTGCGGTACCGAAGGACAAAGCCGCCCTCGACCAGTTCACGCTCGACCGCTTCGATCGTGCCTCGCACTCGCGGGTCATGGGCCGGGAGGAACCCGACGAGCGGG
>PLSY01000233.1:5421-45280 GCA_003164275.1 Acidimicrobiaceae bacterium
GGTCGATGGCCACCCAGGCCATGACTTTGGAGTGGGTGAAGTGACGGCGCGGACCACGCACCTCCCAGATGCCGTCGTCGGGCTCGCGCCAACCATCTTTCATGAAGTCCATGAGCGCGAGTTGGAACTCCCATGCTGAATCGTCACCGGCCGGGGCTGTCCTGGCTGATTCGAAGAGGGCCGACATCACCTCGCCGTAGACGTCGAGTTGGAACTGCCCGGCGGCGGCGTTGCCGATGCGCACCGGCGTCGAGTTCTCGTAGCCGGGGAGCCAATCGATCTCCCACTCGTCCAGGCGACGCTCACCCCCCGCTCCGTACATGATCTGCATCTGTGACGGGTCTCCGGCGGTGGCTCGCAACAGCCAGTTCCTCCAGGCCAGGGCCTCTTGATAGAAGCCACCCCGCATGAGCGACTCGAGGGTCAATGTGGCGTCCCTCAGCCAGCAGAACCGGTAGTCCCAGTTGCGACCGCCTCCGAGCGTCTCCGGAAGGGACGTGGTCGCTGCCGCGACAATGCCCCCGGTCGGCTCATAGGTCAGGGCCTTGAGCGTGATCAGTGACCGCACCACCGCCTCTCGATAGTCACCCTCGTAGGTGCACTGCGAGGCCCAGTCCGTCCACCAGATCTCGGTGTCCTGAATGGCGAACCCCGCATCCACCGGGCGGGGAGGGTCCTCGCTGGCCGGGAACCAGGTCAGCGAAAACGGAACGCTCTGGCCCTCGGACACCGTGAACTCCGCCACCGTCGAGAAGTCCAGACCCCTACATTCGACCGGCGTGTAGAGGGACAGGCCGTCGGGCCCGGCGATGGCTCTGAGGGTGCCGTTCATGTTGCGCACCCACGGCACGATCTGGCCGTACCCGTATCTGATAGTCAGGTTCATCTGCATGGTGACCCGGCCCCGCACTCCTTCCACCAGCCGGACGACCTCGGGGTGCTCTTGGCGGATGGGCATGCAGTCGATGATGCGGACGGTCCCCTCCTCGGTCACGAACTCGGACTCGAGTACCAAGGTGTCTCCCCGATAGTGACGATGAGTGGCGAGAGACCCTCCTTTCGGCGCCAGCTTCCAAAAGCCGTGATCCCCGCTGCCGAGCAGTTTGGCGAAGCAAGCAGCCGAGTCGAACCGGGGCAGGCACAGCCAGTCAATCGATCCGTCGCGACCCACCAGTGCCGCCGTGTGGAGGTCGCCGATGATGCCGTAGTCCTCGATGGGGAGCGTCATGTCCCCATGTCTAGTCGGGGCCTTGCCCCTCGGTGGGCTCATGCATGCGGGCCCAGCTCCAGCTCAGCCCGCCGTGCAGGCCCCAGTGGCGACGGTCCTCGACGTCACCTCAGCGTGGAGGACCCTCGTGAGGACACCGGGAGAGGCCAGTGCGTAGCCGATGTCCCCGTTGGTTGTCGATCGGGAGAAGACCACGCCGATGACCTCTCCCGACGGCAGGACCAAGGGTCCGCCGGAGTTTCCGGGACGAACGACAGCCTGGATCTCGTAGACGTTGCGAACGGTCAGCCCCTGCCCGTAGATGTCGCGGCCCTGAGCCTCGAACTCGGCCATGAGGCCGGCGGCACCGGCAGAGAAGGGACCGCCTCCCGGATAGCCGAGCACCGCCGCCTTCGCTCCCCGGTTGACCTGTTCTGGGTCCAGTTGCAAGGCCGGTTCGTCCAGTCCCGTAACCCGCATGACTGCGAGGTCGAAGGACGGGTCGAAGGCGATGACTGTCGTGGCATGCGAGACGCCGTCGGCCTCGACCATCGGGTGGACGATGCCCGCCACCACGTGGGCATTGGTCACCACCACACCCGGGCTGACCACGAACCCGGAGCCCTCTTGGATCCGGCCACAGCCATCTCCGACGATCTTGACCGTCGAAGCACCAGCGCGGTCGACCGCCTGTTGGACGTCGGCGTCATCGGGCAGGGCGACCGGGCCCGCCAATGCCGGGGCCAACTGGGCGAAGACCGGAGGAAACCCTTCAGCGGACAAGAAGCTCTGCACTCTGGAGAAGACAGAGGGCGGTGCGGGCAGGACACTGTCGAGCGAGCGGATGATCCGGGACTTGTCGATCGACGAGTTCAGGCTCAACGACGAGCTGTTGACCAAGGTGTTGGCCAACAGCCACGCGAACAGCAGCGAGGCAACGACCGCGACGATGACTCCGAGGGCTGAGTCGATCGAACCGAACACCCCCCGATGGACGCTATGGAAGGCCAGATTGCCGACAATACGTCCGACGACCCCGCACAATGTGGCCACTCCGAGCATGGTGGCTAGGGCGACAACGCTTCGGCTGGTGGTCGAGTGCGCCCAACTCACCGTGGTAGAGGCCAAGAGGGCGCCGAGGTAGAGGCCGATCCAAAAGCCACCGAATGAGAGCACCTGGACGATGGCCCCGAGCCGGAGGCCCTGGACCGCAGCTATGGCCACGATGACGATGACGATGACGTCCACCACGTTCACGGAGCTACCCGCAACTCGTCCCGCAGCGTCAGCCTGACGGAAAACCGGAGTACCAACGGCACCGACTCACGGTAGACGGAGCTCGGCTCAGTCAGCCCTCATCACCCAGATGGCTGCCATCTACGTGGCAAGATCACTGGGCACTCGCATTGCCCACAGGGACCGATCAGAGCGCGGGCATCGAGAGGGAAGTGAGCCGGGGTTGACTGAGAGTGACGAGACACCACCCGGGACGGGTGAACGCGGTAGGCCCTCTGTCCCCCCTTTCCCGGCTCCACCCGGGCCGTCTGCCGGGTACACCGCACTGCCCCCGCCACCCCCAGCTCCGCCTCCGCCTCCGCCTCCGCNNCCTCCACCAGAAACCCCGCTGGGCCACGAATCGACGCCGCCCTATAGCTATCCATCTGGGAACGGCGGGCCTTCTTGGTACGGCGCGGCCCCTCCCTACGAGGCGTCGGGCGCCCCCTACGGTTACGTTGCTGTGCCGACGGACCGATTCGGCCGGCCCCTGGCTGGGTGGTGGCAGCGCTTCGCGGCCATCCTCCTCGACGGCATCATCCTCGGGATCTTGAAACTCATCATTTCGGCCATCGTGATCGGGGCCAACGCCTCCCACGGCGGCCTCTTTTCGACACACTGGCGGACGAGCTCCATCATCTTGGGCATCATCTTCGCCATCATCGACATCGCCTACTTCGCCCTGCTGAACGGAAGCGAGCGGGGCCAGACCGTGGGCCAGATGGCCCTCGGTATCGCCGTCCGGGACGAACCGGGCGGCGGTGCCATCGACCCCCAGCGGGCAGCCATCCGGATCCTGGTACTCGAGCCCGGCCTCTTGCTCAGCTGGATACCAGTCATCGACGGCATCGCCGCCCTCTGGACCCTGGTGGCGGGCCTCTCACCCCTCTGGGACGGCCGGCGTCAGGGCTTCCACGACAAGGTGGCCCGCACCAACGTCGTCAAAGTCCGCTGACCGAAGCTCCCGAAACCCGATCCCGTCTATGCCCTCGCGCCACATCCGTCGTCAACCTCCTGGGGCCGATCCCGCCGTACGGTCATCACCCATGAGGAGGGCGTATCGAAACAAACTGGCGGCGACCGGCCTGATCGTCCTCCTTGCCTTCGCAACCGCATGCAACGCGTCGCCGTCCTCGCAGGCCGTCGCCCCGGAGACACTGGCACCGGGCTCATCGTGGGTCGGGGCCTTCTCGCCCGTCGGCCTGCCCTCCCCGGTCAACTCCTTGACCAGTCTGACCTGCAGGAACGCCAAGCTGTGCTGGGCCGTGGGCTCGACCGTCGGAGGAGCAGGGGCACCAAACGGTGCCGCCTTGATCGCCACCACCGACGGAGGGGCCAAATGGACACCCCAGGTCATTCCAGCCACCGTCGGGTACCTCTCAGGGATCTCATGTAGCGACAACCGCCACTGCACGGCGGTTGGCCAGGCCGCTCAGACCTCGAACGGTCAGGCGGTGATCATCGTCACCTCCAATGGAGGGTCGGTTTGGACCTCGGTGCCCGTGCCTGCAGGCATCCTCGATCTCACCGCCGTCACCTGTCGACCCGACGGCTGGTGCGTAGCAGCCGGGACAGGGGCCGACAGCGTCGTCACTCTGGTCTCGAGCTCCCCCACTTCCACCTGGACCCAGGCAGGGTCACTGCCAGGCATGAACGGTGCCACTGATATCTCATGCTCGGACAATCGCTCCTGCTGGGTGACGGCCCACACGTCCGTGGACGTCGACCACGTGACCGGCACTGTCGCCCTAACCACGGATGGCGCATCGAGCTGGACAGCTGTTCGCACGCCGACCGGCATCGGCTACCTCAATGGGGTGTCGTGTCTCGACGGCCCGGCTACCGGTTCAGGGGCCCTACCAACCACAACCACGGCTCCGCCGACGACGGCTACGACCGCCACAACTGCTCCAACTACGGCCGCGGCGGGGCAGACGACGGCACCAACGGCCACCGTCCCTGCAGTCGCCACCACGACCACGCCGCCGGCTCCCATCGTGGGTGTGGCCGGCGTCCGGTGCACGGTCGTCGGAACGACCGCTGAGACCCTCAATGACGCCCGAGCTGGCCACGGGGTCATCCTCTCCAGTGATAACGGCGGGGGCACCTGGACAGACGACGCCGTCTCCCCGACGGCGGCGGCACTGATGGATGTCTCGTGCCCTGCCGTCGGTTCGTGCGCCACTGCGGGCAGCTCGGTTGCCAGCTACAAGCTGGCCGGAGTGGCCATCCTCTCCGGGTCGCCCGCCCACCCTTGGAGGGGACCGGCGGTAGTCGGGTTCCCGCAGCCCCTCGCGGCCATCAGCTGTGTTTCCACCGCACATTGTGTGGTAGTCGGGGAATCGATCAGCGAGCATCTGGGCTGAGCACGACGCCATCCCCTCGATCCGAGTGGCCCACCGCTAGCCTCGCTAGCCGTGGCTGGACGAAACGGTAAACGGGTCGCCGCGCCCCCCAAACCAAATGCGACAAGACAGCGGGCCGGGCGCGTTCGGAATCCTGATCGTCACACCCGCTCCCTATGATGCGTCCCGTGCTCAGGCCCACCCGGAACGAATCCCCCGCTCCCTGCGGCCCGACCTTGGCTGAGTGGTCATGAGCAACGTCGAGCCGATCCTCCCCCTTCCACGACGTCAGCCGACAACCACATCGGCATTCGGAGTTGGCCGACGCGAAGCCCACGATGCCTCGACCTTCTACGCACGGTTCACCCCCCCTCGGGTCTCGGACGACAGTCGAGTGGCGACGCGCTTGGCCGAAGACGAGATCTGGGTGGGAGACGCCCGCCAGATGGACCGCTTCGGCCGTGTGGCCGACGGCTCCGTCGCCCTGGTCGTGACCTCACCTCCCTATTTCGCCGGCAAGGAGTACGAGGCGGTACTCGGCGTAGGCCACGTCCCCGCCGACTATGCCGACTACCTGGGCATGCTCCACGGTGTATTCGCCCAATGCTTCGACAAGCTCGAGCCTGGCGGACGCATCGCCGTCAACGTGGCCAATCTCGGCCGGAAGCCCTACCGATCGCTGTCGAGGGACGTCATCGACATCCTGGAGCGCCTGGGGTTCCTGCTGCGCGGGGAGATCATCTGGCAGAAGAGCCACGCGGCGGGAGGTTCATGCGCCTGGGGTACCTACCAGCGACCCGGAAACCCGGTACTGCGTGACATCTCCGAACGGGTCATCATCGCCTCCAAGGGACGCTTCGACCGGTCCATCACTCCTGACGAACGGAAGCTCAGAGGGCTCCCCTACGAGGGGACGATGACCAAAGACGAGTTCGTCGATGCCACGGTGGACGTCTGGGACATCCCGACCGAGTCGGCCACCCGGATCGGGCACCCGGCCCCGTTCCCGGTTGAACTGCCCCGCCGCCTCATCGACCTCTACACCTACCGAGGCGACCTTGTCCTCGACCCCTTCATGGGATCGGGGACCACAGCCGTTGCCGCCATCCGGACCGAGCGCAACTACCTCGGGTTCGACACCGACCAGTCCTATGTGGAGATCGCCGAGCGCCGTATAGCCGAGGAACGGGCCAGGCTCGACTCTCTCGACGCGACGGCATCACGCCGGGTAACCGTGCCACCGGGCCGATCACTGCCACCAGCACCCGGTCCCCTGGCCGAACAGCAGGCGGTGAGCCTCGGTGAGAAGGCCAGCGACTTGGCCCTGCAGGCCCTGTCGGCCAGTGGGTTCACCCAGCTCGAGCGCAACGTCGGTCTCCGGGAACTGGGCCTGAACGTCGACGTGAGGGCACGTGACGTCTCGGGCCGAACCTGGCTGTTCGAGATCTCCGGGGCGTACTCGACCACCCGGCCCGGCCTCCGCCGGCCCGACGTGATGTGGAAGGCCCTGGGGAAGGCGAGCGTCCTCCACCAGGCTCGGCTGCAGGACCCCGAGCGCAGGGACCTCGGCCCGTTGGTACTGCTGTCGACGGACGTTCCGAGCCCGAAGTCCGCCGGTGGCAAAGCCCTCAAGGCAGCGCAGGGCGAGCATGGGAGCGGCCCCGTTCTCGACGTCCTCGAGCTGCTCGACGCGCAGTGCATGGAGCGACTCCGGGCCTACGGACAGGCATCTGATCTCGAATGACCAGCGAATCGATCGGCACCGGGCCCCATGCCCGATGACCGGACGACCGTCACCGAGCTGGCGACCGCCCTCGGCACCCTCCCGTTCGCCGATCCCGGTGCCGCCCTCGCCGCCCGGCCGGGGCAGCTGAAGATCACCGAGCTGGCGTGGGACACGCTCGATGGCATTCACGCGTCGGGTCGCTTGGCCACCGAATTCTTGACCGCCTTCGCCAACGGCAAGGCGCTGTTGGCCGCGCCCGACGGCCTACGCAATCGGACGCCGATGGTCATCGAATGGACCGGAGGGCGTAGACCACCTGGAGATGAGGTCGCACCAATCGACCTTCGGATCGACCACGTCTATCTGATCAGCTGCAAGTACGAATCGGACATACTGGCCAATGCCTCACCGGCCCGGGTCTTCGACGGCCTGCTCGCCACCACCGGGAACTGGGACCGCGGAGACTGGTACGAGGCGGTCGCCCCGAAGGAGTACCACGCCTTGTATGCCTCCTGCCGGTCGGCGGTAGGGCTGTTCGAACTGCCGCAGAGACCATCGGAGTGCAGCCGGGAACAGCTTCAGACCCTGCGGGTGGCACTTGTCGGGCGCAGCTATCCCGATGCTCCCTCCAAGCTGGCTTACGCCGATCTGTGCCGGACGGTCAGCGCCATTTCGGCGGAACGGTGGTCCGATCAGCTAGGCGCTCCCGGAGTGGCCAAAGAGACGATGCTGTGGCGACTCCTCCGCATCGGGAGCGCCCCGTACTTCGTCCTCGGCAATGACCGGCGCACCGGACAGCCCGCTCGGTTCCGGATCGCCAGTCCCTGGGACTGGCGCGAGGAGTTCATCCTCGAGGACTTCACCATGGGTCCCGCGGCTGCCGGACAGCCCAGGGTGGATTGGCAGAGCTCGATCAGGTCGAGAAACGATGGCCGGACGATCAAGGTAGCCGGCCATGTGGAGATCCGTTGGAGCCACGGCCGGTTCGCCCAGCCTCCTGAGGCCAAGGTCTATCTCGACACTCCGATGGCGGAGCTGCCCGGCTATCACCCACTCGAAATGGCGGACCATCCACAACTCTCACTGTTCTCCCCCGAATGAGCACGGATGACGAGAGCCCTGGGCCTACCGAGTGGGACGGTGACCGGTACCAGGAGCGCTTCGACCGACTGGCCGCCTCCGGGAACGACGTCCATGGTGAGGCGGACTTTGTCGAACGGCTCCGCCCGCGCTCGGTGCTAGACGCCGGTTGCGGCACCGGACGGGTAGCCCGGGCTCTCGCCTCTCGGGGTATCGAGACGGTCGGCATCGACCGGGACCCCTCCATGATCGCCACGGCCCGCAGGCTCGCCCCTGAGCTCGAGTGGCAGGTCGGCGACGTGGCCGACAGCCATCTCGGGCGCCAATTCGACGTGGTGGTTATGGCGGGAAACGTTCCCCTGTTCACGCCGGCCGGGACCCAGCAGGCACTCGTGGCCGGCTGTGCCCGCTACGTCAGGAGTGGCGGGACGCTCGTGGCGGGATTCCAGCTGGGCCGAGGCTATGCCCTCGACTCCTATGACGAGCACTGCCGACAGGTGGGCCTCACACTGTTCGCCCGATTCTCAACCTGGTCAAACGAGGAATTCGATCAGAGTTCCGACTACGCGGTGTCGGTGCACTCCACTCTCTGACAACGCTCGTGGGGTGCCAAGTTGCTCGGGCCGGCACGCCTTCGCACCCCTCGCCCAGGGTCGAGGAGGCCCTGTACAACTCTGCGATCATGGATCACCGGCGAAAGGACACCATGCGAAACCCCATGTTCGTCTACGACGAGCAGCTGACCACCTTGATCTTCGACTATTGCCGCTGGCGCCTCGCTCTCGATCCCGTGCCCCTGGACTTCGGTGGTGCCCAGGCGTCGTCGATCGATGCCAGCCTGGCCGGGCTGATCAACGAGGCGGGGTCCGACCCAGCCCAGGTCATGGAGATCTTCGACAAGGAATTGGCCACCGCGGTGGTCTCGTGCGACAGCCCCCGGTTTCTCTCGTTCATTCCGGCCGCCCCCACCAAGGCGTCGCTCCTGTTCGACATGGTCGTCGCCTGTTCCTCCCTTCAGGGAACCTCATGGATGGAGGCCGCCGGTGCGGTGGCCTGCGAGAACCAGGCCCTCGGCGTACTGGCCGACCTCGCCGGGCTGCCGGACGGCGCCGGCGGGTGCTTCGTCTCGGGCGGTTCGGCCGGAAACCTGTCGGCCCTCATGGTGGCCCGGGACACAGCCACCCATCGCATGGGCGTCCGTGCCCCAGACCGGCCCATGGTGGCGGTCAGCGAGGAGGCGCACTCCTCGGTGGGCAAGGCCCTCCGGGTGCTCGGGGTAGAAGCCCTCCTCGTCCCGTGCGAGGACCACCGCCTGACCGGCGAGGGACTCCGGGCTGCCCTCGATGCCCACCCGCGGGGGAGGGACGTCATGGCCGTCGTGGCCACAGGCGGTACTACCAACGCCGGGATCATCGACGACCTGGCCGGTGTCGGGACCCTCGCCCGCGAGCGATCGATGTGGTTCCACGTGGACGGGGCCTACGGCTGTGCGGCCTTGTTCGCCCCGTCGGTGAGGGACCACTTCGACGGCATCGAGCTGGTTGACTCCTTCGTGGTCGACCCCCACAAGTGGCTNNTGTTCGCCCCCTTCGACTGCGCCGCCCTGCTCTATCGCGAGCCCAATCTGGCCAAGGCCGTCCACACCCAGGACGCCTCCTATCTGGACGTGCTCCACAGTGATGCCCCCGGAGAGTGGAACCCGAGCGACTACGCCTACCACCTGACCCGCCGGGCGCGCGGCCTGCCGCTCTGGTTCTCGTTGGCGGTAAACGGGACAGCCGCGTACCGTGACGCCGTTGAGACCGTGCTCTCGGTCACCCAGCAGACGGCCGACCTCATAGAGCGCACCCCATACCTCGAGCTCGTGCGCCGACCCGAGCTCTCCGTCGTCCTCTTCCACCGGACCGGCTGGGACCGGGCCGATCACGAGCAGTGGTCCGCCAACCTGTTGAACGAGCAGATCGGCTTTGTCATGCCCACCATGTGGGAGGGGGAGACCGTTGCACGGTTCGCCCTCCTCCACCCGGACACCACCATTGACATGATCAGCGAGATCATCGCCACCATGGCCTGACGACCGACCCAGCCGATCAAGCGAGCGCCAGCCGATTCGATGGTCAAGGCAGGGAAGCGCTGCGGCGCATAGCGTCTCTCCGGACGATCACGCCGGCATGAGGCGGCGAACTTCCACCCCGCCGTCTTGTGGCACTCTGGCGCCACCAGAAAAGGAGTGAGACATGCCTGCAAACGTTCGTGGAGTCGTGGCCCTGGCCAAGGGCGAGCCCGTTTCGCTGGTGACCATCGTGATACCCGACCCGGGCCCCGGGGAGGCCGTGGTCAAGGTCCAGGCCTGCGGCGTCTGCCACACCGACCTGCACTACCGGGAGGGGGGCATCAACGACGAGTTCCCGTTCCTGCTCGGCCACGAGGCGGCCGGCATCGTGGAGAGTGTCGGCCCCGACGTCACCTCGGTCGCCCCGGGAGACTTCGTCGTCCTCAACTGGCGGGCGGTGTGTGGCCAGTGCCGGGCCTGCCTGCGCGGTCGTCCCCAGTACTGCTTCAACACCCACAACGCCACACAGGCGATGACACTCGAGGATGGCACACCGCTCTCTCCCGCTCTCGGCATCGGGGCATTTGCCGAAAAGACACTGGTGGCCGCCGGGCAGTGCACCAAGGTCAACCCGTCGGCCCGCCCCGAGGCTGTCGGCCTGCTGGGCTGCGGGGTGATGGCCGGACTCGGCTCGGCCATGCTGACCGGGGAGGTGAGCACGGGCGACTCCGTCGCCGTCTTCGGGTGCGGCGGTGTGGGCTGTGCGGCCATCGCCGGTGCGCGCCTGGCCGGCGCGGCCAAGATCATCGCCGTCGACCTCGATACGGGCAAGCTGGAACTCGCCCGGCAGTTCGGGGCCACCCACGTCATCGATGCCTCCAGCGAGGACGTAGTCCCGGCCATCCAGGCCCTGACAAACGGGTTCGGGGCCGACGTGTGCATCGAGGCGGTCGGGAATCCGTCGGTGATGGAGCAGGCCTTCTACGCCCGCGACCTGGCGGGCACCCTGGTGCAGGTGGGCGTGCCGACCCCGGACATGCGGATCGACCTTCCGATGATCGAGTTCTTCGGTCGGGGCGGTCAGCTCCGACCGAGCTGGTACGGCGACTGCCTCCCCTCCCGCGACTTCCCGATGCTGGTCGACTTGTACCTTCAGGGTCGCCTCGACCTCGACCGGTTCGTCAGCGAGACCATCGGCCTCGAGGACGTGGAGGAGGCCTTCCATCGGATGGAGCGCGGCGAGGTTCTCCGGTCGGTGGTGGTCGTCTGATGATCGACCGGGTGATCACCTCTGGGATCTTCTCCCTGGACGGCGGCGACTACGAGGTCGAGAACAACATTTGGGTGGTGGGCGACGAGCGTGAGGTGGTGGTCATCGACGCCGCCCACGACCACCGTCCCATCGTCGACGCGGTCGCCGGTCGCCGGGCCCTGGCAATCATCGCCACCCACGGACACAACGACCACATCAACGCGGCCGCTGACCTGTCCGATGCGCTGGACGCCCCGGTGTGGCTCCATCCCGACGACCTCATGCTGTGGGCTGACGTCTATCCCGACCGCCAGCCCGACGGGAGCCTGGCCGATGGCATGGAGATCACCGTCGGCGGGACCAGCCTCAAGGTGATCCACACCCCGGGCCACTCGCCCGGCGGATGCTGCCTCTATGACCAGGCCAACCACGTGCTGTTCTCCGGCGACACCTTGTTCAACGGGGGCCCGGGGGCGACGGGCCGGAGCTTCTCCAGCTTCGAGACCATCATCGAGTCCATCCGGGACCGACTCTTGGTGCTGCCTGGCGACACTCGGACGCTGACCGGCCACGGCGACGAGACGACCATCGGCGCTGAGGCTCCCCACCTTCCCGAGTGGATCCGCGACCACGGCTGACCCACCGGACATGGCCTGTGGTCACGTTGACCCCCGGCCTGCATGCCAATGATCCGTGACCTCCCCATGGAGCCCTCGCCCACGGATGACGGCACGTCTCCTCCACCGGGAGCTTCGGGCCGTTCGCCGGTTTGGCCAAAGACCCTGGACCGGCAAGGCTGGCCCACATCCTCCATGTCGATGCCATCTGTCGCCTCGGCCGGCCCGAAGAGGGGAACGACGAGCAATCAAAGGACGTCTACGGGTTCGAAAGTTGACCGAACGGTGCAGCGCTTTGTTGGCGACGTAGCCGGGCGGTCGTCGGCGTCTCGGGCTTCCTCATCAGCTTGGCCTGACGGCCCCCTTCACCCAACAGACACCGACGTCGGGCGTCGGGCGTCGGGCGTCGGCCGCCGCTAGAACCTCTCCGTCGCGTCCCCAGCCATCACCACGTCGGCTCAGTGGTAACCGGGGGCGATGTGCTCGATCCACCAGCCAGGTGCAGCGTTCATCAGGGTCTGAAGGTCCCAGTAGTCCCACCAGCGAACGATGGTGCCGTCCCGGTACTCCTGGACGGAGACGAAGGGTAGGGTTACTTCCTCGCCGGTGTGCCAGTGCCAGGTCTCTGAGTGCTCGGTGACGACCGTGTCACCCTCGGCCACCATGAGGCGCAGGGTGTGCTCGTAGCCAGAGATCCGCTCCAAGCCGAGTCGTAGACGAGCCACGATGGCCTTGGGGCCATGAGCGAGGTCGTCGGCCGGCGAGGGCACGTCGGTGTACTCGCTGTCCGGGCCGAAGAAGCTACCGATGGCGGCCCAGTCCCGCTGGTAGAGGGCACGCCAGAACTCTTCGCACCGCAACTTGTTGGCCTCGGCCGTCATCGTTCGCTCCTTCGTCCGTCGGTCATGGGCACACCGGTCGCGTCGGGGGATGCCGAGGTCGGCGCGCGACCACTCACTGCTGAGAAGAGCCGCGTCTGATGATCCGGTCCTTGCTTTCGAGCAGGGCGTCGGCGTCGAAGCGCTCCGTCATCCACCGAGCCGACCAGCGGGCCTCCTCGGCCAGGACGTCGGCGTCGGATCGACCGGCGAACGTCTCGTACATCGAGCGGAGCTCAGCGATGGTCGAGGGGTCCGATTCGCCAATGGCCCTGGCCAACTCCGTCGCTCGCGCCACCACCATCTCATGAGGCACGACCTCGCTCACCAGCCCCCAGGTCAGCGCTGTGGAAGCGTCAATGAAGTTGCCGGTCAGCGACATCTGCCGGGCCCGACTGATGCCGACCGCCTGGGGTAACCGGATGGTCATCCCTGCTCCGGGCATCACCCCGACACGGGCATGGGTGTCGGCGAAAGTGGCCCGCACCGAGGCGATGAGGAAGTCACAGCTGAGAGCCAGCTCGAGACCCCCGGTCACCGCCGGCCCGTTCACGGCCCCGACGATCGGCTTCATGGTTCGGGGGATCAGCTCCCGGCCGATGCTGCTCGCCAGCGTCCGCACCTGTTCGCCCCGCAGCCCGGACTGGGCGAGATCGGCGAGATCGAGTCCGGCGCAGAACGCCGGGTCCCGGCCGGTCAGGACCATGGCCCGCACCGAAGGATCGCCATCGTGCCCGACCAGGGTCTCGGCCAGGGAGCGGATCATTTCAGTCGTCAGAGCGTTCCGGGACCCCGGCCGGTCGATGGTGACGAGGGCGACAGCGCCGTCCACTTCGCTGGTGATCACGGCCTCATTGCTAGCACCATGTCGACTATGTGTCTCCGCCCGGCATCGAAGGTGCCCAACAGCAAGTCCTTCGCTCGTGGCGTGCTTGCCCGCCCTGGCCTCGGTTCCGTTCAGCCGCTTCTTACTGCTCGAGATGAACGGCCGGAGCCATCTACTGGTCGATGTACCTACTGGTCGACTTCGTCGACCCCGGTCGTGGTGACGGGACGTCGGGCCAAAAAGGCGGCGACCGCGTCGTCGATCTCACCGCTGGTGGCGGCCAAGGTCTGGGTCCGGTTCTCCAGGTGGATGGCGCTTTCGATGCTCGGGGCGTCGACATTCGACCAGAAGACCTCCTTGGTCATGGGCAGTGCGAACGAGCCGAACGAGGTCATGGTCTCGGCCAGCTCGAACGCTGCTGCCAAGACGTCATCCGCGCACGTGGAGACCATGCCGATGCGAAGCGCCTCGTCGGCACCGACATCCCGGGACGTGAGCAGCAGCTCGGCCGCCCGGGAGGCCCCGATGAGTCGAGGCAGGAGATAGGAGATGCCGATGTCGCATCCCCCGAGTCCCATCCGGATGAACTGGGAGCGGAACAAGGCCGTCGGGCTGGCCACCCGCAGGTCGCAGGCCAGAGCTAGGGCAAAACCGCCGCCGATGGCCGGGCCGTTGACAGCGGCGATCACCGGTTGCTGCAAGCGGTGGATCTTGGTCGGGAGGCTGGCGATCCTGGCCTGGGAGAGCATCGAAGCACGGGGGCCCGAGGTGCCCTCGGCGACCGGCGACCCGCCGTACTGCAGGAGGTCGAGGCCCGAGCAAAACCCACGACCGGCCCCGGTGACGATGACCACTCGACACGAATTGTCCCGTTCGATGTCATCGAGCGCCTGGTGGAGCTCCTCGACCAGGGCGAAGGAAAGGGCATTGAGACGGTCGGGCTGGTTGAGGGTCACGACGGCCACGTCAGACCTCGCTCGGTCGACCAGGACCAGGGGTGATTGCGAGCTCATCGCTTCTTTCCTGACCGGGGGACCGCCGGCCGGCTAACGGGCAACGAGTCCCCCGTCGGCGTGGACCACCGAACCGGTGACGAAGCTCGAGGCGTCTGAGGCCAAGAACAGCGCGGGGCCCACCATCTCCCGGGCATGCGCGGCCCGGGCCATCAGGCTGGCTCTGGCCATGGACGCGGCACCTTCGGGTCCTGAAGCCCTGACCATGTCGGTATCGACGGTACCCGGGGCCAGTGCGTTTACCCTGATGCCGTCTCGGACGAGGCCGGCGGCCAAGGCCTTGGTATAGGAAACCATGGCTGCCTTGGCTGCCGCATAGTGGGCGACCGAGGCCGAGAACAGCCAGGCTCCCGCCGACACCACGTTGATCACGGAAGCGTGCTCTGAGGCCTTCAGGTACGGGAGGGCCTCCTGGATGAGGAAGACGGGGCCCTTCACGTTCACGTCCACCGACTTGGCGAAGCCCGATTCGGTGAAGCTGCCGATCGGCTCGGCCAGGGCATTGGCGGCATTGTTGACGACCACGTCGATGGCTCCGAACCGCTCGACGGTCTGTGCCACCAGGTTACGGACGTCTTCCATCGAGCCCATATGGCAGGCAACGCCAATGGCGTCGATCCCAGCCGCCCGCAGGGCGTCTTCAGCTTCGGCGCAGGCCTCGGGCTTCCGGCTGGCGATGACCACACGGGCGCCGGCGGCGCCAAACCCCTCGGCAATGGCCCGCCCGATGCCCCGGGTGCCGCCCGTCACGATGGCCACCCGGCCATCCAGTCGGAACAGTCGGTCGAGGTCCAGACCCTGCCCCTCATTGACGTCATCCAACATCTGCCACGTCCCACCCACTCCCCGGTACCGACCCGATCCGTCTTCCCGGGAGAACGTACCGCATGGCTTGAGTGCGGGGCGTGGTGATGAGGACCAACAGGAGCGGCCGAGGGCTGCCGTCAGGCACCCGGCGATTCAAAACCGCCACGTGGGCGGCGCTCAGAGCACCGACCGCTACGGTGTCGCACCATGCCGCGGCCTCCCTTGCTCCTCATTCCGCCCTCGTTGGGCAAGGAGGTTGGGGGACGCATCAGCGCTGCCTCCGGCTCGTTCGACCACTCGCTGGCCGAGCCACGGGCCCAGGTGCTGGCCGCCTTGGGGCAGATCGTCCGATCGGAGGACGTGGCCGTCCAGGCCAAGGCATTCAAGGCGAAGGGCGAGCTGTTGGATCGTGCGGTCGCATCGGCAGCGGCCGTTGTCGAGCACCGGGCTCCGCTGCTCCCGTCCTGGCGGCGCTACACCGGAGTGGTATGGGCACACCTGGCCCCCTCCGCCCTCCCCAACCAGTGCCGGGCGAGAATCCTCGTCCCCTCGGGGCTCTATGGCATCACGAAGGGTACCGACCCGGTCGCCGACTACCGCTTGGGCATGCAGGGAGAGCTCGGCGAGCTCGGCTCCTTACGGTCCCATTGGAGAGATCCGATCACTGATCTGCTGGTCACCCGACTCAAGGGAAGGACGGTTTTCAACCTGCTGCCCGCCGAGCACGCTCAGGCCATCGACCTCGTCCGACTGGCCGCGTCAGCCCAACTGGTCAGCGTGCGGTTCGTCAGTGCCGACGGCCGTCAGGCTGTTGGCCACCATGCAAAAGCCGCCAAAGGCCAGCTAGCTCGGGTCCTCCTTCAAGGTGGCCTGGATGCCGCATTGCACTTCAGCTGGGATGGATGGACGACCAGACTCAGCGCCAACCGCCTTGACGTGTTTGCTCCCAATCATGCGGCTCGGCCTTCGGATCTGTCGTCTGAGCATCCCTAGTCGACGCCTTCGAGAGCGGCGACCGAGATGCTGGCCTGGACCTCTGCGTTCGCCACGGCCCTGCCGACCCCGGCTGCCCTTCTCCCCGAAGCCGAGGGGTCAGCCCGGGTCATTGGGCAACATGCCGTGTTCGCGCGCTTTTTGGAGTGTCTCGTCACGAGTCGTGCTGCCAAGCTTCCGGTAGATGCTTGCCAACTGGGTCTTGACGGTGTTGACCGACACGTACAGGGAGTCCGCGACGGCCTGACGGCTTCCCGTCCCGGCCAAGGCGACAAGGACGGATTGCTCACGATCGCTGAGTCGCACGAGCACCAGACTGGTCGGGTAGACGGGAGCCAACCCGACCAGTCTCGCCGCATCATCGGACTTCAGTTGAAGGTCTGCCAAGTCGAGAAGCTCTCCCATCTGCGTTGGTTCGATGGTGGCGAAGGGGCGCACGACTCCGGTGTCGGCGTACAGGGACAGGGCCTGGTTGACCAACCTCCGGGCGGTCCGTCGGTCTTCGGACCTCAGGGCCGATGCCGCCTCGAGGAGGAGCATCTCCAGACGATCCCGAGTCGAGGTTGCTGGGTCCCAGATGAGCGGATCGAGCTCCTTCGACCCGAGGTGACCGGCTCCCAGTAGTCGGATTCTGGCTGACGGCACTCGAATCAGGGGCGAAGGCCAGCCGTGACGCTTCACAACTGCCTCGGCTCGCTCGCCTCGGCTGCTGGCGATGAGGAGGTCGGCCCTGGCCCGGGTGATGAGCACGGCCATGGCCCCCTCACTGGCCAGATTGCCCTCATGGCAAGCCTGCACGGCGTCGAGTTGGACGAGCGCCTTGTCGGCGTTGCCGGCGTGCAGCGCGTATTGGGCGTTGAGGAACGCGATGAACGGCCAGAGCTCGGTGGACACCGAACCATCACCCAGGAATGCCAGCTCGGCTACCACGTCCTCATTGGCAAGTCGGTCGAGCGCGATCAGCCCCGCAGCCAGGTGCCCACCGATTGCCGCGCCGTAGCTCCCCGGCCCGTTGCCTGTGTCGATGCTCCGATGCCGATCGAGCCACCGCCCGGCCCGCCCGGTATCGCCAGCTGCGCTGTAGGTCAGAGCAAGGTTGGCGGCGACGTGGGACCGAACGATGTCGAAGGTCGAGCCCACGGCAAGCTCCCAAGAGCGCCGATAGGAGCGGACGGCGCTGACGTGGTCGTACATCAACGTGTAGGTGATTCCTCGCTGCAAGTGGAACCAGGACAACTTGCCACCGGCGGCCCGCTCCGTCACCGAGAGGGCGTCGATTCGGCCGTTCATCCGGTCGGCAAATGCGGCGGACTCCTGCAACCGACCAACGAGGCGAAGGTGCATCAGATAGCCGGTCCCTAGGACGAGGAGCTCGCCCAGGGGGATAGTGGCCCAGTGGGTACGGATCAATCGTGCGCACCCGTCGGCAAACGCACTCGAGGTTGCCCGATGCCCGTCCTCATCCGAATCGACAATTGCGACCCTTAGCGTGTCGCGGAGCACCCTCATAGAAGGTCGGGAGGCAGTCACTACCTCCGACAGTCCCTCGAGGGTCGAGCACACGAGCTCGGGATCTTCAGCCACGATGGCGAAAATGCTTTCGGACCAAAGCTCATCCATCAGAGCCCAGTCGCCCCCCTCGACCGCATGGTGGAAAGCGGCGGCGAGGTCTCCTCTCTCGACCCGGCTGGCGAACCAGGTGGCAAGCCTCCGATGGAATTGGACGGCAGCGCTGGGATCGGTCGCCTTGAACTGGTCTCTGAGGATGCCACGCATGGGTCCGGCGATGACTACCGTCCCGAAGGGCGCACCAGTTCTCTCGACCAGTCCTGTCGCTTCCATCGAGTCCAGGAGTTGGCTGGGCTCGCTCTCCCCGCAAAGGTCCCGGACGAGCCGCCAGCTGAGCTTGTCGGCAAGCGAGAACCGCAGGAGATGGGCCAGGAGTGCAGCGTCGTCGTGAAGCTCCGACAGCACCTCGGTCCGCAGATACTCGTCAACTCCTGGAGAGCTGGCCTCCGCCAGGTCGTCGGCCACAAGCGCGGCCCTGACGGCCGCCGCCCATGGCCCGGCTGCGTGCCGGAGCTGTTCGGCCTCGAATCGTCCCAGATCGACACCGAGAAGTCGGGCGAGGTCGACGACCTCCGCAACCGTCAGCAAGAGCTCTGCGGGCCCGACGACGTTAGTGGCCAGCTTGCCGGAAACTCGGGTCTCGATGGCATGGTGGCCCCGACAGCAGACCAGGAGGTGGAAGTGCCGGTGCCGCTCAAGGAGGCCTGCCAACCCTGAGAGCACCGGGTCGTCCTCAACATATTGAAAGTTGTCGATGACCAGGATGAATCTCTCTTGGCGTGGCGCCGTGAGTAGGGTCGCGTCCAACTCACCGAGCCCATCCCAAGCGCGGTCTTCCGAGGTTGCTACCGGCACCATGCCTGCTCGCCGCAGGGATCGGCTGAGGGAAGTCTCAAAGTGGTCCGACCCTCGCGACGGGGGGCTCGCTGCCACCCAAACCGCCATGATGTCGTCCTGGCGTTGCTGCTCCAGCCACATGGCTGCGAGTGTGGTCTTTCCGGAGCCGCGCAGCCCCCGAATCACCGTCAAGGGGGACCATTCGCTCAAACGGCCTTCGAGCCTCGTCCGCCGAAGGACGGGGTCGGCCACGCGGGGAAGCGACAGTCGGTCCACAGGAGCCATGCCTCCGCCCTTCATGCATCACAAGCCCTCGTTGCGTGGTTTGGCCGTAAAGTGCGGCCGCTGCCGGAACTCCAAACACCCAGCTCGTCCCGCCAGGATGCCCCTCGAATCCGACGCAGTTCTGCTTCATTTGGTTGTCGAAATCACCGCCGTCTCTTCGTGACGGATGGCGCTGCGTCGAGCGAGTGGTAGTCGACGGTCAACGAACGAGCCGGCGAGAGGCGATCACAGCGAGTTGTCACGCCACATCGACTGGCACCCCGGCCACATCCACCTGGTGCACAAGCCGAGGTTCAGACCTCCCGGTGGATCTGGTCCGATGCTCGGCGCGATCCACGATCTCCGCGGCCAAGTCCCTGATTTTCCGGTTTTCCCGTTGGGAGGCATGAACCAGGCTCTGGAATGTGTCCTCGGCTGTACGCCCTCCTCCAGCCATCATAATTCCGACGGCGTGATCAATGGTCGATCGCGACTCCAGCGCGAATCTCAGATTGACGTTCAGCTGGGTGGCATCTGCGTACACCTGTGTGTTCCGCAAGACCACCGCCGCCTGCCGTGCAAAGATCTCCGCACTCGCAATTCCCTCCGCATCAAACGCCCCTAGACGGCGGGAACACATGGTCAGCGCGCCCAACCGATGACGCTCGGTTGACATTGGAAGCGACAGCGAGGTCCGCATCCCCCACCTGATCCACTCGCTCACACAGCCTGGCCACCGTGCTTCGTCAGCCAGGCACTCGACGTGAACGGCGATCTGCCCTTCAAAGGCCTCGAGCCCAGGGCTGTCTTGAACGGAACTTTCAAAGGGACCGACACCGTTTGGGCGAGAGAACTCTGCACCAACGTCAGCAACCTTCGCGGTCTGGCCTTCCATCATCAGATAGGTGCTGGCGAAGTCGGCCGCCGTCGCCTCGCGAGCCAACTCCGTCACGCTCAGCTGGGTCTCTTCTGGCGTTCCTTCATCCACGAGGAACTGAGCCAACGCATAAAGCCCGAACACCATCGCCTGCCGCTGTTGCTTCACCGCAATGCACCCGCTCAAGAAGTGCGTGCCTGCCCCCCGCATTTAGAAGAGGAAGCAGGAAATGGCCTTTTCGGCCTACGCCTACTGTACCTCTCCAGCTATCCGGCGCGCCGTTTCTGGTGGGTCTTCAGAGTGGCGAGAGACAACCGATGGACCCACCTGCAGGAAGCGCCGCGAAACGACCCCGCCTGTGTCTCGGCGAATGGTGTCGCTGTTGCGGTCGGCCTTCCTCCAGGGTAAAAGTCCGCCGTCTGAGCGACCGCTGGGCCTGACCGTCGGGGTCAGCCTCTCCCCGTACCTCTGCCTCGCGACCATGGAATCTCGATCGACCCTTGCCGTCAGGGCTCGTCAGGGCTGACGTCGGGACCGGGGTCCCCTCCAGCGGAGACGACAGCCAAGCGTCCGAGGTAGGCATCCCAGCCATTCCCATGATCGGCCACTGCATCGTCGGGCAGCCCGCTGTGCACGAAGCGCACCAGCGTCTTGTCCCCGTCCGGGATCAAGGTGATCTCGACCAGCGTCGAGCCCGCTGGAATGGGGTGGTCAGGCTCGTCCCAGCCAAAGGTGAAGGCGACTCGCCTATTGGGAACGATCTCGACGAACTCGCCCATCGACGGGTGACGACCAGCTACCAGGACTTGGTAGAGCCCCCCCGGCCTGGCCTCGAGGGATGCCTGCGTGCCCATCCAGCGAACGTGCTGTTCGGGATCGACGAGGAAGGGGAAGATCGTCTCCGGTCTGGCAACGATCATGACCTCTCGGATCACTTCAGCCATCAGTAGTTCCTTTCTCTCTTTTTTGGTGCACCCCTTGCGCCGCTTGCCGAGTCCCTTCGGCGTCTTCGGCAATGTCCCGGAGGCGATCGAGGCTCTCGGTCCAAAAGTCGTCCAGGAAGTCACGGAGTCTGGCCATCTCGTCGTGATTGGCGCGATAGAGCCGCTTGGTGCCGACTCTCCGCTCGATGACCAGCTCCGCGCCACGGAGCACGCCGAGATGTTGCGAGACGGCCGACCTGGTGATGTCCTCGAATCGTGCGGCGATCTGGCTCGCAGGCATCTCCGCCGCCCAGACCAGCCGCAAGATCTCCCGACGTCTGGGCTCGGCCAAGGCTTTGAGGGCGGTGTCCACAACCCCAATGTAAGCATTCACTTACGTAAGTGTCAACTGTCAAATGCGTCCTTCATGGCAACGTCGAATCGGAAAGGCCACAGGGGAGCGGCGCCGTCGACACGCCGAAATTCGTCTCCGGACAACGCTCATGCACGCACGGCGAGGGAGGAGAGCGACGCCCGAGTGGATTCCGCCATCTGGCTCCACAAGCCAGTAGCCGCACACCCACCGATCGCGCCGCTGCCGCAGAGGCTGGCGGCACGGCACTCGTGCCACCAGCGGCTCATCGCTGTCAGTCCGCCCTTGGGGCCCGTGTCGAGGGCCAGCGGCAACGGATTCGAGGTAACGAGCCCAGGCGGTCCGGGGGTAGGCCCTAATCATTGTGGGGGGCCATCTGGTGGCCGTGCCTGAGACGGTGCGCCCCACGCGTCTCGCCCATTGACTACCCGAATCATCGTAGGGTAGACCCACAACCAAGCAGCTCTGAATTCTAACAATGAGTGGGGCTACGGCTGAAGTCTGCTTCCTGGTGGAAGGAGCATGCAGATGTACGTGGAAGAACCCATCACGGTGGTGCTTGCCTCCGATAGTTTCCTTATCGGCGATGGCCTCGAATCCATCCTCGCCGGCATTGTCGACGTGCAGGTGGTCGGGAAGGTGCGAGATGTTGGACACCTCACCCAGTCCATAGAGGACATCCGCCCGAATGCCGTCCTCATCAGCGTCCGCTCCCAGGTCGTCACGACGGCGGCCATCGTCGCCGCCGCGCGCCAACTGCGCTTTTCCTACCCGGATATGGGCATCGTGGTGATCTCCGACAGGGTGCACAGCTTCGCCGTCGAGCTCCTTCGGGGTGGACCCAGGGGGATCGCCTTCCTCTTCGACGAGCAGCTCCCCGGCGTTGGGGCTGTGATCGCTGCACTGCGGGAGTCGCGAACGGGCGCCACTGTTCTGGATCCGAGCATCGTGGAAACCCTCATCCGCCGAACCGACGCAGCGGGGATCGAGGACTTGACGCACAGGGAGTTGGACATCCTCGAGCAGATGGCGCACGGTCTGTCCAACCGCGCCATCGCCGAGGAACTACACATCTCGGTCAAGTCCATCGAGAAGGGCGTCACGGCGATCTTCTTGAAGCTGGGTCCGTTCAATCAAGGATTTTCCGACCGGCGAGTCTCCGCGGCCCTCACCTTCCTGCGCTCCCAAACCGACCCGTTCGGGTCCGGTCGTGTCCCGTCGGAACCGGAGTTGCCCGTTGTCCCACACAGATCCGACGACACGCCGGATCGGCAGTGGTCGAAGGCGATGTGACCGGCTCGGCTCGAGCTGACGGTCGGGATCTATCAACTCATACTTGAAGGCACTTTGGCTGCCAAGCCGAGACGGACAACCTCCACCATCCGCGTATGGACAAGAGCAGCCGTCCCGATCGTCCGAAGCCCCCCCAAGAACGACTCGGACGGTGGTTGGAGACATGCAGCGCTGGGAGGAGTTTGGTGGCCATTGAAGGGCTCGACCCTCTGCAAAGACTCGTCAACAGCTCTGACGAGGAACTCGGAACCTGTCTGAACAGTTCTCGTCGGCGGCCGGATCAGATTCTCCATCGGTGAGCCATGCGGTCAACCCTCGATTAGATCGGGCGTGCCGTAGCGTTGAATGCCGCCACGCCAACGGGGCGCCCGTCGCCCGTCAGTGATGGAGTGAGCAGTTCGGTGTTCGGAGAAATGGGATCATCTGCCGGCTTGAATCCCTTCCGATTCATCTTTCCCCATGACTTCTTGCCCCGGAGGTAGCTGGCGACTCCCCGGAGCCGCCACAAAACCGTGAGCTGTCGGTAACCGAGGTTCTCCAGCACGGCCCAGACCACGAGCAGTGCTCGATCGCGAGCTCGACCGTAGCGGCGGAACGACAACTCCTCAAGCATGAGCGCCAGCATCGACAGGAGGACGCCCAGACCGCAGGCAAGCGAGAAGAACAGGACGGCGAAGAGCGCCGACACTTGACCTACGAGAAGACCCACCACGACGAGCGTGACTCCTACCGTCTCGATGATCGGCGCCATCCACTCGAAGAGCACATAGGCGGGAAACGTCACTAGGCCGAGGACCCCGAAGCGTGGATTGAACATGAGTGTCCGGTGGCGCCACAGGACGTCCGTAAACCCCCGCTGCCACCGCTCCCGCTGACGGCCCAGCTCCCTAAAGGCGGTCGGAGTCTCCGTCCAGGCCACCGGATCGGGGACGAATTCGACCCTGGCTGGCTGTCCGGTCTCATAGCCATGACGGCGCAGTCGCACGATCAGTTCCATGTCCTCCCCCACCGACTTCACATATCCGTTGGTGTCGAGGAGATTCTGTCGGCGAAACAGGCCGAACGCCCCCGAGATCAGAAGGTTGCCACCCAGACGGTTCCATCCGGGACGTCCGAAGAGGAACGCCCGCAGGTATTCGACGGCCTGGATGCCTGCCAGCGCCCGGTGCGGTCCTCGCTCGGAAGCCAGGCGACCTTGCGCTACCGTGCACCCGTTGGCCACCCTTATGGTGGCGCCAGCGGCGACGACGTCATCGGAACGGATGAAGGGGCGTACGAGGCGACGCAGTCCGTCCGGATCAAGAATCGTGTCAGCGTCGATGGCACACACCAACTCACTGCTCGACACGTTGAGACCCATGTTGAGGGAGTCGAACTTTCCGCCGTTGTCTTTGGAGACGACGATCAGATTGGGGTACTGCTGCGAGCGGAAGATGCTCCGGACGGCCTTGGTCGGGATCCGTCGGTCGTAGACAGAGTCGATCGGGTGAAGGGCGAAGGTGGAGATAAGTACCGCAAGGGTCTCGTCGGTCGATCCGTCGTCAACGACAACGATCTCGAGCTCAGGGTAGGTGAGTGTAAGCAATGCCCTGACACTCTCCTTGATGGTGGCTTCCTCGTTGTGCGCTGGCACCAGCATGGAAATGGACGGCGCGATCTCCGACGACAGGATTCCACTGAACCGTTCAGCCCGGACTCGTCTCAGATATTCACGCATGTCCAATGCGGCCGAGACGTACAGCACTAGGTAGAACACGCTCAACAACACGAAGTAGACCAGCACGACCCAAGTGACGGGCGTCAAGTAGGTGCGGTAGAAGTGGGTCATCTGGCTTCCTCCTGGATCGACAACGCCTGCAACTGAAGAGCGTGGGTGGCCATGTCGGCCGCCGGCCCAAACCCCGGCGAATTGGCCTGAAGGAGAATGGCTCCTGGGGCGCCCAGGGCCAGCAGGGTCATTCCTGCCTGCTTGCGTACCTTCCAAGTCGGGTGGCTGAGCAAAGGCTCGACAGCGGCTGCTCCGGACCGGAAAGCGAGCTTGCCGATACCCTTGGCCGCCGACTTCACCACCGCGTCCGACGGGTCGTCAAGCAGTCCCTGCAGGGTAGGTCCCGCACTCGCTCCCCCTGTGCTGGCGAGAACGTCGGCGGCCAATGCCCGGTTGGCATGCAGAGGATCTGCGAGGAGCGCACGCGTCGGCCCACCGAAGCGGGGGTCACCCGTTGCCGCGGCGATTTCCAGGATTCTGCCGGTAACCTGATCGCCCGCGGTTCCGAGGGTGGTGATGAGCGCCTCGGAGGCCGGAGTTCCGATCCTTATGAGTGAATCCTGGGCGGCGAAACGGCACTGGCCGTCGGCGTCCCCGAGGAGGCGGATGAGTTCGTCGATTCCTTCAGGCGTCGGGAAGACGGCACACCAGGCAGCAGCCTGGGCGCGCACGTCGGGCGAGCGGTCGGTGAGAAGGTCGTGCATGGCCGGAGACTCGGTGCCGAAGGCGGTCAGGACACGGGCGGCGTATAGACGGGTCGACCACCGGCGGCTGCGCACCCCGCGAAGGGCACGTTCGGTAACCCCGATTGACTCGCCGAGCGCCACGAGTGCAGACCGCGATGTGCCAGTGACCGACGGTGCCAGATCCAGCATGACGCTCACGATGTAGTGCTCGGAGAATCGGCCGAGCTTCGGAAACACCTCCCCCGGCTCCTGTCCACCGCCGGACAGTGAGGCGATGATGGCACGCCGGGCCTCTCCGAGAGTCGGCTCGATTCGGATACGGTGCGCCCTCATCAGGCTGCTGACCCAGACGGTCAAGAGCACTGCGGCGATCGCAGAGACGATGGCCACCAGCATGATCTCGATCAGATCGGCCGCGTTCATGCCCCTGCTCCAGCTTGCATCTGGTCTAGCCGGGCGAGCAGAACAGGGATGCTGAACGGCTTGGTGATGTGTTCGGTTGCCCCGAGTCCGATGGCACGGAGCGTCTCGCCCTCGCTGGAGCGCGCTGTCAACATAATGACGCGGGTTTCGTCCGTGACGCCTTCGCTGCGAAGCACGTGGAGTACTCCGAACCCGTCGAGGCTCGGCAGACCCACGTCCAGGAGGATCACCTTGGCCGCTACTCCGCCCTGGCTCAGCGCCGTCGCGGCTTCCGCTCCATCGCTAAAGCGCAGGTAGCTATACCGGCGGAGTTCCAGCGCGTGTTCGATCACGTCTGCGATCGCATCATCGTCATCGACGAGCACGACGTCGACGACATCTGACCGCTGCTGGCCGGGTCGCGCTCCGGACACCACGATGCCGTGTTCCGGATGCGAAGCGCGCCCAAGCGCTGTCTCACTGGTTCGCTTCAAGGACGCCAGATTCAAACCATCGACTGGAGCAGAGGCGATCCCGGCGCTGAAGGTGTAGTGGACCACCTCACCCGAAGTGGTCGCAACTCCTTCGGAGGTGAGCGCGGCCAGCACGTCGCCGATCCGTTCAGAGGCGTGCACGCCGGACGAACCGGTGAGGCCCACCGCGAATGTATCCTCGGCCCACCGGCCGACGAAGTCCCCGCCTTGGAATGAGGCAAGGAGCCGAGTCCCGAGGCGGCGCAACACGGCGTTGCCGACGGCCGTGCCTTCAGTGGCGCGGATCTGCTCGAGATGGTCGATGGCGACGAGGGCCAGCGCGAACGGTTCGCCGTTGTTCCGCGCAGTCCTGAACTGCCGGTCGAGCGACTCCTCGGAGGCCGACCGGTTGCACGTGCCGGCAACAGGGTCGGTGTCGCCTCGGGCTTCCGAGAGCTTCCAGGTACACGCAAGATGATGGAGTCGAACTCCGAGATCGTGAGAGGACATCCCGACCGACAGGTAGTCGTTCGCCCCGGCGGCAAATGACTCGTCCAACTGGTTCCTAACCCGTCTACCCATGATCACCACCGGCAGACGATGCCAATGTGGGTGAGCCCGGATCACCCGGCACAGATCGGGTCCACTGAGCTCTGACCCCGAATATCCGACAACGACCATGTCTGCACCCTGTTCTTCGAGAGCGTCCCACAGCTCCTCCCCGCTGCTGCGGACATCGAGCTGAACATCGAAATCGGCGAACGCTCTTTCCAAGACATCCTCGAGCACGTCGTTGAGGTTGAGGGCAAGGACGACGCACGGTGCCGACTGCTTCCGCCGTACGGACTCCATCAGGAAGGAGATCATCTGAGCTGGGCCTTGCGCTCGGGCAACGATGCCCGATGCTCCTGCCCTCGCGTACGGCGCCCGGTCTTCGAACGTGTCATGCTCCGTGAGGACGACGACCGCTGTCTCATTGGACGCCGCCGCTATCGAAGCCAGCAGGTCTGTCCTAGTCCAAGAACCCGGGAGTGACTCGTCAAAGATGACTGCGGACCGCCCCGTGGCCGCGATGTTCAACGTTGAGGTCCGAGGGCTTGAGACGACGGACAGGCCGACGGCCGCCGCCTCCACGGTCAGACGAGAGATGAGCTCCACGTCGGTCGAGATGACCAGCACCGATGCGCAGAAGTCAGCCGGCGCGCTCCCAGATGTTGCCCCGTCTACAGCCTTCAGCGTGGCTAGAGGCTCCTCTCTCACCGACGACCGAAGCGCGATCACCGCTTCAGCGAGTAGCTCGACGTTAAGTTCTGGCTCTCGAAGCAAGTACTCCACTTCAAGAGCAGCCCGGCTACCCGCATCGAATCCGAAGATTCCGAGGGAACCGGCCAGCTTGTGGGCCGCACCGGCGGCAGCGGCAATAGCCTCACGGTCAACGATTGACCGGATCGCGTTGGCTGTCGTCACCTCGATCAGGGAGATCCGATCGAGACTGGCCTGACGGTGACGTTGCCAGAGCATGGGGAGCACAGGTTCGACCGACACCTCTACTTGGCCCACCGTCATGACGGACCAGCGATCACGTGTCCGGGTTCGGAATCAATTGCCACGAAGAGGTGGTCCATGTGGCCCGGATCCAACTCCAATGCAGCGAGCGTATCGTGAGAACTGTGCATCAGGTCCTGGCACACAAACCGATGCATATTGCCTTCGTATCGGCTATCAATGAGGCTCATTTTGCAATCCAATCTCTCGGAGGCAGGTGTAAACTGCATCGCTGAAGTTGTTGTTTCATGCTCATCACACCAGGTTGCAGAAGACTCCGTCGTTTGAGACTCTCTCGCGTCATACGAAGTTCTGTTTTGATGGAGTGCTGATCTGTTCTGCATCAATAGCTTCGACTGAGTGGATCGCCATACTGAGTAATGCTGGACCTAAACCTTCTGGGGGTTTGCCCTTGCCGCTGCGGAGGCTGGAAGGCCACGGCGAACCTCGGTATGGCAGCTTCGATTGAGGAGGGGGAGCTTCTAACTTACTTCAGCTCAGCAACATTGAGACGGTAAAAGCTAGGCATTTCGGTGAAACGATTCAGGGCAAGAGAGACCCACTTGGTTTGTGGAAGCGAACTGAAGACATTGATTTACCTGAACAAGACAGGTCGGAATTCTGACGGGTGTCCGGACTCTGCTCCTGCAATGGATCCGGTGACATGCTCGTGGGGCCTCATAAGGAATGTGGCCCCGGATTCAGAAACGTCTATCCCCTAGAACAGGAAAAGACTGGCAGAACATTCGGACTCTGACTCTGTCGAGATCGTCGGACCGCCCGGCCATGCGAATGTCGCAACCGGGTTGGATTGGCTCAGCACGGCCCGTGGACCGAAACCCTCGTCATCGTTTGCAGGCTCCGCTTGGGCTCTAACAGAGGCGCCACGATGGCCGTGATCGGACTCACGCCTTCGGCGGCATCCAACCGGGGAGTAGGACGCGAGTCCGAGAGGACCGTGTGCTGGCCCACTTGGCCGTCAACATTTCGCCTGTTCTCGGACCGAACCTTGTGGTCAAAGTGTTGAGGAGCGAGTCCATAGTGCGATGGACCTCCGAACCCGAAGGTGCACATCGGGGTTGCGAGTCAAATCAACTATCGATCTGGCCAGTTGGTTCATCGTTCGTCATGGACGAGCACTTCTAGACTTCGGTCAGATCACTTCGGCGATCACCGTCTCAGCGATCGGCTCAAGAGACTCCGCGCCTCCTTGCCACTTCTCGTGGCCCTCGGGGTTCTTAAGGAGGATGAACCCGACAACGATCCCTAGGACCACGCTGCCGAGAGCGATGCCAAAGGCGAGCCGATACCCACCATCCAGGGCGTCGGTTATCGAATGACCAGCGGCCAGGAGGGACGAGGTACGGCTGGTGGCGACCACACCGAGGACGGCAACCGAGAGTGCGGCGGCGACTTGTTGTGAGACATTGACGATTCCCGAGCCGATGCCGGCATCCTTGGTCGGGACGTGGGCCACGGCCATTGTCAGCAATGGAGTGAAGGCCATCGCCGCACCCATACCCACAAGGAGCACGGCCACGAAGAGGAGCGGGAGGTAGGCCGTATCGGGGCCTGAGAATATGAGCAGCATCAGGCCCCCTGCCAGAATTACCAGTCCTAGCAGCGCAGTGAACTTGGCTCCAAGCCTACCCATGATCCGCGCTGTGATGCCGGAAGACATCACGGCCACGGAAAGGGTCTGCGGCAAGAAGGCGAGTCCGGTGCGAATGGGGTCGTAGCCGAGTACGTGCTGGACATAGAGGACCCCGATGAAGAATGTACTGAACATGCCGACGACCATCAGTCCTCTGACGAGACTCGAGGACAGGAGGCCCGGAGATCGCATCACCCGAATGGGCATCATCGGATTGGCCAGCCTGCTCTCGAGCAACAAGAAACCGGCAAGGACGACGATGGCGGCTGCACCAAAGCCCAACGTATGAGCGGATCCCCAGCCATATTGACTCGAGCTCACGATGGCGTAGACCACCAGCATCAATCCCGTCGTGCTCAGGACCGCGCCGCCGATGTCTAATCCAGCGCGCATCCCGATCCCTGCGTTCTCCTCGATCAGCGCAGCTCCGGCAATGAAGGTGACGATACCGATCGGGATATTGATGAAGAAGATCCAATGCCAGCTGAGGGATTGCGTCACGTACCCACCGATGAGAAGGCCGAGCGACCCACCACCGACGGCGACGATGATGTACGAGCTCATCGCCTTGGCCCGTTCGGCGGGCTGTGGGAAGTCGGCGACGATAATGGCCAGGATCACCGAGGAGGACAGGGCGGCACCGAGACCTTGAACGAACCGTGCCCCAATCAGCAGGCCCTGGCTGTCGGCGACACCACACGCAACCGAGGCCGCAGTGAACAGGGCCACGCCGACCAGGAAGACCTTCTTGCGGCCGAGGAGGTCACCGATCCGTCCAGCCAGCAGGAGCGTGCCGGCAAAGGTAATCAGGTACGCGTCGATCACCCATGCCAGTGAGGCCTGCGAGAAGTGCAGGTCCCGCTGAATGGTGGGCAGAGCCACGTTCACGATCGTCTGGTCCAAGAGGTTCATCAACATTGCGAAGCAGACGACGATCAGGGAGATCCAACGGCGATGCTGATGCAGCGAGTTACGAAGTGAAGTCGGGATGGGAGGGCTCCTCAGAAGTTTCCGGTGGTGTCTCTGATTCACCAGACATTGATAGTCACTAATATAGTGAGTGTCAACTTATGGGGACCGTATCGGTTTTAGTGCAATCGGGTATACTGACGGCCATGTCGACGAACCGGACGCCGGGAGTGACGGTGCTGTTGACCCAGCTCTCCCGAGTCGTCTACCGCCGGACGCCCGAAGAATTGCTGGGGATGCGCATGAAAGAGTTCGCCATGCTCGCTCACCTTCGCGAACACAGCCCCATTCCCCAACAAGAGTTGAGCGAGATGCTGTGCATTGATGCCAACAACCTCGTGCTCCTGCTCAACGAGCTCGAGTCGAAGGAGTTTGCTTTCCGCCGCCGTGATCCCACCGACCGACGTCGACACCTCGTCGAGATCACAGATGAGGGATTGCGTGCTTTTGAAAATGCCGAAAAGGGGATCGAGAGCGTCGAAGAGGACGTGCTCGCCTTACTCTCTGCCCAGGAGCGGGTCGAGCTGCAGGTGCTGCTTTCAAAAGCGCTGCAAGCGATACCCCCTACGCCCACACCGTGATACGCCGATCGTACGCCTGTTGGGCTTCCCTTCTCCCGTTGGATCGGTAAAAGCTCAAAGCCTGTTTGCCTTCAGATGGATGTGCCAATGCCGGATGGCACAGGCCGGACGCCGCAACGACTAGATCGATGAGGCGTCGTTGTTCGCCAACCGTCGATCGGCGACCCTTCGGCGTCAGTCGCCAACTGCAGTTCGACCGAGTCCCACGAGGACCAACCCCCGGATTCTAAAGGGCCTCCTCCTCTCTGGTGACAGTTGACACTGACCGATACTTGGGTATGGGGCGCCGCCTTCCTGAGGGAGCTACTCCAGATGAATCCCCTCAACAGCCCTACGCGCCGACGACGGGAGCACAATGACCAATCAGGGCCGCTGTTCGTGTTTTATCTCCTTCCAACACTCGGTTCGTGTGATTGAGGCAGGGCTACTCAACTGGGTCTCGACGGTACCGTCCAGGCGGGTGATGACTGAGTCCGGGTCCGAAGCAAACGAGATCGACGGGACCTCGTGAGCATGACCACCGTCAGCGTTGCCTCTAGCCGCAAGAGCGCCGCCAACTGTCGGGTGCTCGTCGTCGAAGACGACGTGATCTGTCGGGAGGTCCTGCTGTTCATGCTGGACCAACTCGGCTACTACGCAGAGGTAGCCAGAGATGGCCTGGAGGCCGTCTCGACAACGCGCTCCCAGTTGTTCGACGTGATCCTGATGGATGTCCAGATGCCCCGAATGAATGGGATGGAAGCCACCCAGCTGATCCGGGCCGAATTGGACCTCGCGGACCAACCAACCATCATCGCCATGTCCGCAGATACGACGCCCCGATGCCAGCAGAACTGTCTGCTAGCCGGGATGGACGGGCACATCGGCAAGCCGGTACGGATTGAAGACCTCGACACCGCCCTGGGCTTCGTCTTCCAGCGACATGGGAAGCCTGAGGTACGCCATCCTTGTAGTCAGGACGGCCCCCCGGCCGATGCTGCCGTCGCCGCCGCTGTCTACGATGCCCACGTGCTCGAGTCGCTGCTCCTCGATCTCGGTGGTGATGGCGCCATGGGTGCCGACCTCATCGAATGGTTCATCCTCGACTGCGGGAAGCGACTGACGGCAATCGTCGCGGCCGGGCACGCTGCCGATCCCGAGGCGCTTGCTTTCCAGGCCCATGCCATCAGGTCAGCCAGTGCGACCATCGGTCTCCTGGCCCTGTCCGAGGTGGCTGGCGAGATCGAATCGGCAGCTAAAGCGGCGCCGGCCGAGGTCGATGTCGCCTGGGCCGCGTCGCTCCTGGCTGCCGAGTGCCACCGGGCCACCAAGGCGCTCAATGCCAACCTGCCCGCCGACGTCGAAGAACAGGACGCCAAACCTGGTATCGAACATCTGTGGTGATCGTCCTGACCAAGTGAGCGGGGGCCGGCGGCCGGTTCTGCCCTCGCTGCTCATGGCGACAGGCGTAGCTTCAGTCGAAACGTCCCCCGGGGGCGCTGGCGTCGTAGCAGATCGTGCTTCCTGGGGCCTCACTGATGCGGCGACATGGGGCCGACCCACGCCGGAGCCGCCCACTGGTCAGCCGCTTTCCCACGCACGAACGGATCGAAGACCCGCTCCCGCAGTTCGGCACATACCCCGTCCCTAGTGTCGGACCCGCCGACGATCACATGCTCACCACTGATCTGTACAGTCAGGCGACGTCAGACACCACATCGGACGCGGCAGGTGGTTTTTGACCATGGCGAGCCGGCATCTTCATCGATCTCACTTCTACATAGAGATCAGTGAAGGTGAAGTCGCGTGCGTTTCCGCCCGTTGTAAGGCTGCCTTGAAGTCACCGATCCGGACAGGCTTCGTAAGGAACTCATCGATACCTGCTTCTAGGCACTCCCGCTGGTCCTCGGTCGTAGCACTGGCGGTGACGGCGATGATGTAGGGCTGTCGGAACGGCAGCGTCGCGGATCGAATTCTCCGGGCAGCATCGAGTCCGTTCAACTCCGGCATCTGGATGTCCATGAACACGGCGTCATAGGGGATGACGGCCATGGCATGAACCGACTCCACTCCGTTGGCGGCCAGGTCAACCCGATGTCCCAGCTTCTCGAGGATGAGCCGTCCAACACGCTGATTGACGCTGTTGTCCTCGACGAGAAGGATCCTCATCGGCCTCGTCTGATTGGCCAGATCACGCGCCTCTAGACGATCACCGTGCAGCGGGCCTTCAGGCCACATGGCCACGACGAGCGCGTCCCGAAGCCGATCGCTCATTATCGGTTTGGCAAGGACTGCGGAGAACAAGTCGGTCCGACACAGCTTCCACCGGGGAGCGCTAACCAGGATGAGTGGTATCGGCCTGGCGGACCTGCTGCGCTCGAGGCTGATGGCCAGTTCCTCGCCGGTCATGTGCGGCATCTCCATATTGACCAATGCCACATCGAAACGAGCGCCGGACTCGACAAGAGCCGTGGCCTCGAGACCACTCGCCGCTTCGGATATATCCATGCCCCACGCGTCGAGCTGTTTGCCGAGGACCCAGCGACTTGTCTCGTTGTCGTCCACCACAAGTACGGACTGGCCCTTCAGCCTCGTACTCCGATTCGGAGATACGGCCGCCGACGAGGCCTGAACCGTATCCAACTCAATCGAAAAGCTGAACGTGCTGCCTTCTCCCACGACACTTTCCACGCTGAGGGACCCTCCCATGGCCTGAACGAGTCGATGGCTGATGGCCAAGCCAAGACCAGTTCCCCCATGGAGACGGGTGGTCGACGAGTCAACCTGGCTGTAGGAGTCGAAGAGGATGCCCATCCGATCCGCGGGAATCCCGATTCCCGTATCGGTCACCGAGATCTTCAGCTGCTTCGCCCCAGCATCGCCGGTGGCGGGCTCGACGGTCAGGAGCACATGACCTTCGCTGGTGAACTTGACGGCGTTTCCGACCAGATTGACCAGCACCTGACGTAGGCGGGTCACGTCTCCGAGGACTCGCAAAGGACAACGGCCGTCAAGATGGCCCAGAATCTCGATTCCCTTGGGGTTGACCGCCGCAGCGACGCCGAGCGTGGCCTCGACACACTCGCGCAGATCGAACGGATGTGATTCGAGGTCCAAATCCCCCGACTCGATCTTCGAGAAGTCGAGAATGTCGTTGATGATCGTGAGGAGGGCATCACCGCTGCTGCGGATGGTGTCGACGAAGCTGCGCTGATCGACGTCGAGGGACGTGTCCAGTAACAGTCCAGTCATCCCAATCACCCCGTTCATCGGGGTGCGTATCTCATGGCTCATGTTCGCCAGGAACGTCGACTTCTGCAGCGACGCGGCAACGGCGTCGTCGCGGGCGGACTGGAGAATCTCTTCGGCCCACACCCGCTCGCTGATATCGATCACCGACCCCGTCAGCCGGGGTGCCCCCTCGTCGTCGACGACCCGCTCACCGCACACCTCGAACCACCGGAGCTCGCCGTCATTGTCGCGCTCCTGTCGGTAGCTCTCCTTGAAGGGAGCGCCGGTACGCCGGCAGACTTCGATGGCGAGGGCCACCCGGTCATGGTCATCAGGATGGACGCGATCGATTTCAGTGGGCACGTCACCGGTGAACCTGGTCGGATCGACTCCGTAGAGTCGGAAAAGAGTATCGGACCAGGTCATGATCCCAGTCTCCACATCTATCTCCCACGATCCGATGTGCCCAACGACCTCGGCGGCGTGCAAGCGCCGCCGTTCATCAGCCAGGATTCGCTCGCTGACTCTGCGCTCGCTGATGTCCACAAAATGGGCGAGGATATGGTCAAGGCGACCGGCTTCGTCACACATAGCCACTGCGCTGAGTTCACAGTGGATCTCCTGGCCACTCGATGAGATGTAACGGCGCTCCTCGCGGAGGATGCGGTCGGTGGCGTCAGGCAGATCACCTGACGCCCACTTCTCACGAAGCGGATGCCTAAACCGGGTACCGTCGTCTGGATGGCTGAGATCAGAAGTGGTCTTCGTGCATAGATCCTCAGCCGTATAACCGAGCAGGTCGCAGAGTGCCGGATTGGGGCGAAGGAACCTGCCATCGAGCCCGATTTCGGCGATCCCGACAGGTGCGGCCTCGAAGGCCAGGCGGAAACGACCCTCGCTCGTCACCAATTGCCGGTGGGCGGCGGCGACCTGTCGGGCGACGGCCAGCCGAGTTCCAAGCTCGTCCAACGAGAACGGCTTGGCTATGCAGTCCTGGGCCCCCGCCTGCAGCAGAGTGGCAGCACCGGGCCCGTCGGGCCCTGCCGATAGGGTGACGACCGGGATCCAATCCGTATCGGGCACGGACTTTAGGCGGGACAGCACCTCACGGCCATCGATGTCGGGGAGTCCGATGTCGAGGATGATCACATCGGGGCTATCTCTTAGGGCAGAGGCGATGGCATGTGCACCGGTCGATGCGCTCGAGACGATCCACCCCATCTGCTCGAGAGCAAACCGTATGGCCAGGCGGAGCTCGTCGTCCTCTTCGACCACCAGGACGCTGCCGGAGGTCGGTTGAGAGGTTGGGACGTCTGAGGTCATGGATGTTCCATCGACGCCGCACTGTCTCCGCTGAACCTGCACGTAGGGGTGCAGGCCCTAATGTTCGGGAGAGCTCACACTCAAGGCCCCGTGGTCAGGGCCGGCGGAATTCTCTGACAGCCGCATTCGGTGTCGGTTTTTCATTTCCCTAACGACGAGCTTTTGGTCGGGCGTTGACTCGGCGTGCCGTGACCGGACGCAGTCGGTGTTGGACCCCCATCGAGGGGCCAAACGCTTGCTCCCGCGCCTGCGGAACCCTGTCGGCTGACACCCGAATGGCTCCGACGACCTACCTCCCTGATTCCGGTCGGCGGCACGCAACTTTCGCTGGCGCGGACCTGATCAGTCGTCCCATCCCGCTCAGATCCGAAGCGCCACCTTCTCGTAAGGGCTCGCTATGGCAAGTGAGCCATTATCCAGACATGCTCCAACCCCCAGTGGACGCACCGGCTCAACTCGAAGCCCACGACGTGAGGGGAACGCCACCCCAGTCCAGGACGGCCAGTAAATTCACCCGGCTCCGGCCCACTGGTGCAGACAGCGGTCGGAACCGGGACGGCGAGTAACGCGACCTCTGTTGAGATGGTCAGCCCGTCGATTCATCCGACCAGTAGGGAACTGGGTGGTTGCCACCAAGCTCCACATACCGCTCATTCAGGGCAAGGGCGATGACGTCATGGTCGTGGGTGCTCGGCTCCAACGCGTTGTAGAGGTAGGCCTCCACTTGCAGTGCGCTGCTCATGCCGCCCAGTTCGAAATAGCGCAGGAACAGTTCGCCCAAGGAGAGTCCAGAGCCGATGCGTGCCTGCTCCAATTCTGAGGTCGGCTGACTATTCAACGCGCATCTCCATGATTTCACTTCTCCCCAGCTCCTGACCCAGGGTGAAGATGACCATTTCCTCTGCAGGCTGGCGGATGGGTCTATTGGTCCTTTGATAAAAAACCCGCAAGTAGGCGCAGCCTTCGCTGGCGCCCATTCCATCTCGCTTTATGAGAATGCCTTGAGCGTGAGCGATGACTTCTCTGGAGCGAAGTGCTTCGGTTAGCCCCTCAAGGATTGCGCCAAACTCAGGAGCGGCAGATACAGGCACTCGTCTCATATGCTCGAGGCGCACCGCCCATGTACCGCCACGACCCGATCGTGGCCTGTTGGGAGGGCCGGTCATTCGGTCGATCACGAGTCTCGCTTCCGATCAGATGCCATCGCATTCCAATCTCTGCCCGGCGAGGACACGGTGCTTGCCTCGCAAGCGAACCAAGGCATCCTCCGTTGCAATGCCCCGAGCGCAATTGGCGATCGCTCCAGGCACAGCCGGGCTCCGACTCATCTGCACTCGCATCCGAGGCATCGATGTTCGAACCAAGCAATCAACATCTCGGCCAGGTGCCCCTGCTCGGGTTGACGGAATCGCCTACGGCGCGTCAAAGACAAGAAGAGATGGGAGCTCGAGGAAGGCAGTGAGATGCTCGACACGAGGTCGCGCCCTTCGGAGATCAATCCCTCACTGCTGAAGGTGAGCAGACCGTACCAGCCTCTCTGGACGCTGTCACATGTGCGCTTGAAACACAGCTGAACGGGTGAAATGCTGAAGCCAATGGCAAGAGATAGAGCGTAGATGGTCGAAGAAGAGGTCTCTAGTGCCGAATCAGACCTGGCCGCTGAACTGACAACCAACATCACTCAGATGATGAGGGCGCTCTATGCAGCGGGAAGTGTCGGCGACACATTTGCGCAGGTGGCCGAGCTGGCCGTGAACACCATCGATGGTTGTGACTTCGCCGGACTATTCATGATTGATGGCGATCACGTCACAACGCCAGTATCAACCCACCCCATTGTGATTGAACTTGACGGGCTACAACATCGCACCGGCGAAGGTCCGTGCCTGGACGCCATCACTCTGGGCTCATCCTTCTATGCCGATGACTTGTCCGAGGATGAGCGCTGGCCGATCTTTGGCCCAGCGGCAACGGCACTTGGAGTGCGGAGCCTGTATGGTCTTCCTCTCCTGTTCAACGGCACTCCGGGAGCCCTGAATCTCTACGCCCGATACCCTCAGGCATTCGGCGTGATCGATCGAGGCAAGGCAGTTCTCTTAGCCGCCATGGCTGATTTGGCTTTTTCTTCAGCTCAAACACACGAGAACGAAGAGCGTAGGAACACCACCCTCCACGCGGCGCTGGCTACTCGCGAGGTCATCGGACAGGCCCAGGGGATTTTGATGGAACGTGAACGAATCAACTCCGATGAGGCCTTCGACGTTCTGCGTCGAGCGTCTCAGCACCTCAACGTGAAGCTCCGGGATGTCGCCCAAGAGCTGGTCGACACCGGCGAACGACCTGATACCGGCAGGCCCAGAGTCTGATCCATCACCCAGTGGTTCCCGCAATGGTCCACGGCCCCCGTTGCGTACAGGGACGTATCAAGGGGACCGACTCCGAACCAATCATGAATATCGCGATTGCCGGCGGTGGCATAGCGGAAGCGAACTGGCCCACCGGCTGACCGGCTGACCGGCTGACCGGCTGACCGGCTGACCGGAGTTGCTCATGGCGATCGGAAGTTTCGTCCGCTCTGAGCGAGAAATTCTGCTCGCGGCCCTTGACTTCGAGCGCTTGAGGTCTGCTTGGCTGTTGCCATGACAGCTCTGACAATCCAAGACGCGGCCCGGCGCAGCGGGCTCAGTGAGCCGACGCTGCGCTACTACGAAGAGGTCGGGCTGATCGGTCCGATCGCCCGAGATCCGAGCAGCGGGCACCGCCGCTATCGCCAGGATGAAGTCGACACGCTGCAGGCACTGGCCTGCCTGCGCTCCATGGGCGTCGGGATCGAGGAGATGCGCACCTACCAGGCCAACCGCGAGCTCGGGCACGCCAAAGCCGGTGAGCAGCGCGATCTGCTGTTGCGGCACGCCCAGCGGGTCGAGGGCGAGATCGAGACGCTGCGCATCCACCTCGACTACCTGCGGGCGAAAGCGGCGCTCTGGGATGCCCGCGACCGGGCGGATACAGGAGCGGAAGCCGAGGCGAACGTGCAGGTACAGAATATGCTCCCCCGACTGGAGATGGTGCTGCGATGAGTTCCAAGGTGTTGGTGACAGGCGGGTCCGGATATCTGGGCACGCGGCTGATCACAGCCCTGCTGCGTGACGGGCGTGACGTCCGCGCCACGGTGCGCTCGCTGGATGGAGAGGCTGGGGTGCGGTCAGCCGTGCGCCGCGGTGGTGTGGACGACACCGGCCTCGAACTGGCGGCGGCAGATCTGACCTCCGACGACGGCTGGCCGGCCGCGCTCGAGGGTGTGGTTGAAGTCCACCACGTCGCTTCGCCGATCCCGTCCGACCAGCCCAAGGACCCGGACGAGCTGATCGTCCCCGCCCGCCAGGGCACCGTGCGCGTGCTGAAGGCAGCCCGGGACGCCGGCGCGCGCAGGGTGGTGCTGACCTCCTCGTTCGCCGCCGTGGGTTACTCGCCGAAGGCAGTCCGCGACTACACCGAGGAGGACTGGACCGACCCGGACACGCCAGGCCTGCCGCCCTACCCGCGCTCCAAAGCGATCGCCGAGCGTGCCGCCTGGGACTTCATCGAGACCGAAGGAGGCGACACCCAGCTGGTGGTGGTGGTCAACCCGACCTTCATCGCCGGCCCGTCGCTGGTGCCGGCGCTGCGCTCGACGCTGACCTACTTCAAGGCGATCATCGAGGGCACGATGCCGGCACTGCCACGCCAGCNNGCCGCCGCCGGAGAACGGTACCTGCTGCTGGCGGACGGCCCGACGATCACCTGGCTGGGGCTGGCACAGATCCTCCGCCACCACCTCGGGCCCGCAGGCGAGCACGTCACCACCGATGAGGCGCCCGGCGAGGACCCCTCGCCGCTGACGATCCACAACGACCGCGCCAAGCACGACCTGGGCTGGCAGCCACGCCCGGCCGAGACCACGATCGTCGAGACCGCTGACAGCCTGCGCGAACTCGGCCTGCTGAAGGAACCCTGATAGCAGGTGCGACGGTCCGCTGAAGAACGGACGATTGCCTCCGAACGGCCCGACGCATCTGGACGTACTCAAGGAAAGGCTCGAGCGGCGGAGAAACGTTGCGGCAGCACGAGCAGCTCGACGTCGAGGGTCACCGCGCCGCCGTGACTGCCAGCAGCGGCGCATACCCCGACGCGTTTGGGCACGACTATCTCGCCAGGCTGCGGGAGGACTGGCCAGAACGATCGTTTTGGATGCCAGCGTCCTGATCGCTCACCTCAGCCCTGTCGATTCCCACCACGAGGCGGCAACCGCCATCCTGCTCGACGCCACACCGGATTCGACGCTCGTCCACGCCATCACGATGGCGGAGGTTCTGGTCGGCGGCGTTCGGGTTGGCCGCGGTGCGGCTATGCGGGATGACCTTCGAGCAGCCGGTGTGGACGTAGCGCCGTACGACGCTGACGAAGCCTTGCGCCTGGCCGAACTGCGGGCGAGTACCGGCCTCAAGCTGCCTGGCTGCTGCGTATTGGACGTGGCAGTCCACCACCAGGCCTCTCTCGCGACGTTCGACGCGGCTCTCGCTTCGGCCGCACGTCGCCGCGGCGTGGCCGTCCTCCCATGATGTCGTACTTCCCTCAAGGGTCCATTGCCCATCGCCAATCAGGGAACGCCACCTGAACGTCGAAACACTTGGCACAGCCACTCGAATTAATAGCCAGGTAGTCGATCCCTTCCACCTCGCTGGCTTTGGGCAACATGTTGATGTTCGAAACCCTCTGCTGTCGATTGAATCCCTGCGAACGGCACTGCAGGCGTCAATGAGCAATCGCCGGGGTCTGCCCAAGGGTGCAGCGGCGCTCCCAAGGATCGGGCTCAGCAGATGCGCGGCAACTGCTCCCCCAGGGGCCGGTCGACCACCCGAGTCGAGCCGAACCGGGTCCTGGCCACTACCACCCCCGGGTGATCCTCGACCACCCGGCCGACGACCGCACTTCCAGCACCTTCCGGCGTGCTCCGCATCGCCTCGAGTACCTCGTCGGCCCGTTCGGGATGGACGAAGG
>PLSY01000053.1:0-2966 GCA_003164275.1 Acidimicrobiaceae bacterium
GAGGAGGTCCTCGATGGAGGGTCGGTACCTGGTCGCTAGGACCACCACGTCAAGGGTGATCCGTGAGTCATTCGAGAAGACGACACCGTCCTCGGTGGAACGGTCAAGATCCCCGTGGACGTTGCTGTGGCCTTGCCTGATCTGATCCATCGTGCCGATGTCCAGCAGGGGAACGTGACGGTCCCGGGCCATTTGGGTATTCGGCCCATACGGCAGCTTCTCCAGGCCCACCTTCCTCACATCGCCGACGGTGCTCCGGACCATTGGCCACGCCAACGCATCTGCGACTCGAGTCGGTAGCCGGCGCATCACGATCCCGAGAGGCATCACGGGCACCACGCCGAAGATGTCTCGAGGTAGGACGTTGACAGGCGAACGCACGGAGAGATGGACCTGGGCTCCACGTTCAACGAGATCCAAGGCCTGTGCGCAAGCCGAGTTCCCAAAACCGACGACGAGAACGGCCCGCCCTTTCCACGGGTCTCCGTTGCGGTACTCGCTCGAATGGAGAACATCACCTCGGTACTGATCCATCCCCGGCCAGGTAGGGCGTACCGGGACCCGGGCGCGGCCGGTGGCAATCGCTACACTGTCCGACCGCCAGGCCCCTTTGTGGTAGCCGTTTCCCACCTGTGATCCACCCGCTCCACAGGCTTCACCGTCTCTCCGACGTGCGGCCGGAGGTGGAAGCGCTCCTGGTAGAGCTCCAGGTCCTCGACAACCTGATCTCGAGCGGGATAATGCGGCCAACTCTTGGGCATGGGCAGGTCGGGTAATGCCGAGAAGACCTTCGGAGTGTGCAGGTGGAGACGGTCGAAGTGCCGACGCCGAGCTGCCGCGACGACGTCTTCGGCCTTCACGATCTCGAACTCCCCACCGCGCTTGCGCAGTTCGGCGGCAGTCGCCCGGCCGGCAGCAGAAGCCCCGAAGACCAGAGTCCCAGTGGTTCCGCTCGTCATTGGCACCTGGAACGTGCAGGTCCTGTGGCCCCGATGGAGCTCACTCCTCCGGCCAGCACGACAACAGCCGCTAAGACCACACGTCTCGTGACACGCATTCTGCCTCCTCGATTCGTCGATCCGCCTGCCGGGTAGTAGGGGTCGCGGACAACCACCCCGGGGAAGGCATACTGCGCCACGCGCATCATCTGTGCATCACCCCGTCCTGGCGACAGGTTCCTCAGCACTCTCGTGTCCTCGAGCGGTCATCGCGACGGTGTCGGCGGGCCACTACAGCAGCGACTCCAGCCTGGCTGCCACCTCCCGATAGCGGTTCACGGGGATCAGGTGGACACCATCGAACGCCTCTGACTCGTAGATCGCCTGGATGTGATCGCAGGCGATGTCGACACCCACTCCACGATCTCGGTCGAGCTGACCGATGATCGCCTCGGGGACAGCCAACTGGGGTACGTCGGCGGACAACTTGCGGGCCATCGAGGAACTGGGGAGCACCATCACGGCCGCGTAGATCGGACCCTCGAATTCGACCGTCGAGCGCCACTGGAGCAAGGCGTCGATCGAGTAGGTCACTTGAGTGAGGAGAAAGTCCACACCCTGCTTCCAGGCCGGAATAGGACGCAGACCAGTTGCTGCGCCGAGCCGGAGCGAATCGATCGTCTCTGTCCGGTCGGCGAAGTCCCGGGCTTCGGTGATCATCGACTTGACCGTGAGGTCGTCCGAACGAGCACCTGTCTCCGGTCGGTCGCCGTACACGAACAGGAACTCGTTCACTCCATAGGCGGCTGCGGTGAGCAGATCCCTCTGGAAGCCGAGGACATTCCGGTCGCGAGCATTGATGCAAGCGATCGAGCGGCCACCCATGAGCCGCACCTCATGCGCCACTGCGATGCTCGACACCGTCGCGCGGCCGATGTGATTGTCGGGGATCAAGAAGGCGTCGGCGACCGTGCTCAGTACGCCGATCTGATGACGGACATGCATCACGTCCGGGCGGGTCGCAGGCTCAACTTCGCAGATGATCTCGAATTTCCGCATCGGCATCGGTCAACGATATGTCGGGTTGCTCGGTGGTGGCCCCGCACGCCGGGTTGATGGGACACCGGACAGTGATGGGGCAGTTTGGTAACCCTCGGACCTCATGAACTGCGTGATGACCAGCACCAGGATCCCGAGGGCAAACAGTGAGAATCCCACACGGATCCCGTCCTCATGCCATGACGGGGGCGGTAGGTAGGCGATGGTGGACTGATAGGGATTCGGCCAGGCTACGAACACGATGGTGGCCGCCATGCCGACGATTACAAGCATGCCGCCAACCCAAGACAGCAGCTTCTTGGACACGAGACCAGGCTAGTCCTCAGACATGAAGAGGCTTCGGCCCTTCAGCCTTTCCGCCCGGCACCTGCCCCCGAATCGCCGGCTCGACGCCTCGGCGGCGTTACCGTTCTTCCGTGGATCTTCCCGAGCTCCTGGTTACCGATGCCGACGGGTGGCGGACCTGGTTGAGCGACCAGCACTCCACGTCAACAGGCGTGTGGCTGGTGCTGGCCAAGAAGGGCACCACCCATCCGACGGCGCTCGTCTACGACGAAGCGCTGGTCGAGGCCATCTGCTTCGGCTGGATCGACGGACAGCTCGCACGGCGTGATGAGATGACATTCCGGCGACGGTTCTCGCCTCGTGGTGCTCAGAGCCCCTGGTCGAAGCGGAACGTCGCTCTCGCTGAGAGGCTGGCTACCTCTGGTCGGATGCACCGATCTGGGAAGGACCAGGTTCGTCGGGCGAAGGAAGACGGTCGCTGGGAGGCGGCATACGCCGGGCAGGCCGATGCGCAAGTGCCGGAGGATCTGGCAGACGCGTTGACCGCCAACCCTCGTGCTGGCGAGATGTTCGGGACGCTCACGAGTGCCAACCGCTACTCCATCCTCTACCGCATCAGCACGGCGAAAAAGGACGAGACGAGGGCCAGACGAATCGAACAGTTCGTTGAGATGCTCGCCCGAG
>PLSY01000053.1:2974-3374 GCA_003164275.1 Acidimicrobiaceae bacterium
AACCTCCGACGTGTTCACGCCGAGACCGCCCAGTAGCACGGCCACAGGATCCGGTGGTTGGAGATCGAGGATCTGGGCCAGCACCTGCTGCGCAGTGAACTGGGTCTTGCGACGGTTGGTCCTGACTGCGTCCTGAAGCACTTTCTTCGCCGCGGGCGTCATCCGGAGGCGATCCATCTGCGCGACGTCTCTGAATCTCGGCTTCTCCGGCACGACGCGCATCGGCAGCGGGGGAGCGTCGGCGCCGGACCCCANNGATCGAGCGACTCGAGGGCCTGGCGGGCTTGCCGCAGACCGACGCCCAGCACGACTTCGATCGCGGGATCCTCCAGCAGGGAGAGCAAGAGATGCTCGGTGCCCGTTCGGCGATCTCCCCGCCGACGAGCCTCCTCACTGGCAC
>PLSY01000150.1 GCA_003164275.1 Acidimicrobiaceae bacterium
ACGTCTGGTACGTCCTCCGAGGGTGCCAAGGCATCCTCACCTCACGCCGCATTCGCTCCGATCACGTCACCCGCAGGGTGCGCGGATTCACCGAAATGAGTGCGCGGATTCAACCGAAACGCCTGCGCGGATTCGTCCGAAATACGCAGCTCCGGTTCCAGATGGTCCGCAGAGGATGGTCCGCCTCGGACCTCGCCCGCGAGTCCCGGCTGAGCCCGGCCACGATCAGTGCGGCATTGGCGGGTCGGCCGATCGCCGCCAAGTCCCTCGACCTCATCGCCGCCACGTTCACGCGAGTACCCGCCAGGCAGGCCATCGACGGGCTCATCATGGGCGACGCCGACGGAATCCAGTGGGGATGACCCTCGGTTCAAGCCTCAGAGGAGACTGAAGGAGTGGGAACTGGCCGAGGCCAGATGGCGATCACCGACTCGGTGAGCTGCCTCGACCGCTCCCGAATGTCGTCTTCGGTCCAGGCGTCGTCATGGGAGTCGACGATGTCCTTGTTGAGGACGAGGACGCTGTACCGGTTGAGTAGCGACCGCTTACCGACGCCAGCTTCGCGGCCGGTGCTGGCAACCACGGCCGCGTCAGTATCCCGCCACGGCCGATTCGAGAGCGTGCCGTTGAGCTTCTTCGTGACCAAGGTGAGGTTGCCGAGCGTGTCGACCCGGATGTCCCGCTTTGCGGCCAGCTCGGCGTCGCCTTGGATGTCGCTCCCCCAGTAGGTCCGCCAACCCCTCGGCATCACATGCTCGATCTCCAACTTCGCCGGGAGGGTCACGCTTTCGTGCCGTTCGCTGCGACGGCGCAACTCCAACGCTGACAAGATGACGCGCAGCCGAGGCTGCTTCACGTTGCCATACAGACGGATCGATGGAAGTTGCTCACGGAGGTCGTCGTCTGAGGGCCAGGACCGGGCATCCGCAGTCTGGCGTGAGAGGTATCCCTCGACAACCGCACCAATTTGATCCATCGGCTTGCTGTCAAGCTCCTTCAATGCGGCGACAACCAGGTTGTTGAAATCCTTCGTCGTCATGCGGAGAAGAGTCCGGCGAACGGCCATGCTCTCGACGGCGTTGAGCGCCTTCTCGACCTCAACATCAGGAACGGCATGGTTGTCGCTGATCAGCCACAACAGCAACGGTATGAAGGACCCCAGCTCCAGAGCTTCAACGACCCGTCTGTAGAACCCAGCGGCGGCAGAGTCGCCCTCTCTGGTGACGAGGTCGCGATACGTGTCGGCATCACGTCGAAGGCTCTTCAGAAACGCCTCTGCGTCCGCAGTCGACTGAAGGTATTGGTCGGCGAAGGTTCTGAATCGAGAGAAGACGGCCTCGCTCGGGATCTCGACTCGGAGGCGCATCGTGAGCCAGTACTGGAGGAAAAGGTCGATCCTGGATCGGTACAACCGACCCTGTGAGACCTGATCCCTCCACCAATCCTCGTCGAAGTCCTGCCAGTACGTTTCGCTCCACGCGTCGACATCGGCGCCGATTGCCTCGCACTGCTGGAACACATAGTTCTTGATGAGGTCTGCGGCGAGCAGCGGAGTCCCGCGATCGTTGAGGGTCTCGAAGATCAACTGGTCGTCGTCGTTGGCGGCCAGGTTGATGGAGACGATCTGCAGGTGCTGTTGCAGGACCTGTGCGAGCGTGGCCAGACGAGCCTTCGCCTTGTCGGGATCCCCGGTGACGTCTGCCCATTCCCGGATGGCAGCCACGAAGAACGAATGAGCTTGGTGGATCCTGCTGGCCGACGCCTCGGCTGTGACCTCCAACTCGTTGTCCATCACGAACTCAAAGGCGTGACGATCCACCCGTGATGGCCAGAGCTTGAAACGGCTCGGTGTGTTCCGAAAGCGCTTTGCGCTGTTGAAGACGAGTTCTTGAACGCTCTCCGCATCGTCCTCGTCTCCGTGCTCCTCCAAGACGAGCTGCGACGCGTCCAGCAAGAGCTGCAGCGTCGTGAGCCGCTGCTGCCCATCGATGACAGACCGCTTCGACACTTCTCCGGCAGCGGTTTCGCGCAGCTTCAGCACGACGGCTCCGAGAAAGTGACTGCGCTGTTCACCCCGCTCAGTCGTTTCCGGGGATTCCATGAGGGCCTCGGCGACTCGCAGAATGTCATCCCAGAGCGGCTGCCATTGCTCCTCCTCGTTCCAAACATACGGGCGCTGGAAAGGAGGAATCTCGTAGCAGACGTTCCCGTCAAAGAGGGCACGGGGATTCAGGGCATCGGCTTCCACGAAGGACCTCCGGTTGGCGGGCTTGCTCGGTCGATCGTAGTGATCGAGCAGGCGGACCGCCCAGGTCGTCCTCTTCGATGGTCGGGACTACCGCCTCTCCCGCTGGGCGAGCATCGCCATCATGGCGTCGTAGGCGTCATCAGCAGTGAGATGGCTGTAGACCCGCTCGATCATCCGGAGCGAGCTGTGGCCGGCAATTCGGGCAACGAGCATCGGGCTCATCCCGGACCGCAGGGCGTTGGTAATGAAGCTGTGCCGGAGGAGATGCGTATAGACCCGTTTCTTGATCGCGGCCCGGTCAGTGGCACGGGCCACCAGCTGCAGGACTCCACTGGGTGTCAACGGCTCGTAGTCACCGAAACGCCCACGGCGCAGTCCGACGAACAACTCGGATGCCCGGGTGTCGACTGGGCGTAAGCGTCGGATGTAGGCCTCGATGCGGCGCAGCAGGGAGGGCGGCAACGGAACGAGGCGGTCCCGTTCACCCTTCCCCTTCACGTTGAGGTACGCCTGGCGGTCGCGCCGGATCACGCTCTCAGGCCGTAGCGAGCACAATTCCTCCGCTCGCAGGCCACAATCGCAGAGGATTCNNTTCGAGGAGATGGACGGAGAAGGCGTCCATGCTCCGGCCGTTGAGCTGGGTCAGCTCGACGTACCCGTTCGCCTGGCACCAGGGGAGGAAGACACCGCGCAGCGGGTAGCCGTAGCTCCCCTGGATGGTGGAGCGGGCAAGGCCACGGGCTCGGCACGCCATGAGGTAGTCGTCGACAAGGCGCTCCAAAGGAGAAGCGGTGGGTGGAGAGAAGACCGAGAGGTCTGGCACGACGTGGGTCCCTGTGGAGCCTGCGTAAAGTCGTCAGGCGATTGTCCGGACCCGCTGCTCAGCAGCGGTTGCTATCCCAATACGTATCATCTTTTTCGTCCAATCGGGAGA